>NZ_JAUSUN010000069.1:0-1028 GCF_030814065.1 Mesobacillus stamsii | reverse complement strand
GCGATTGTTTCTTTTCTTTATCCCAGTAAGAAATAGATTGGTAAGCATAGGTAATTCCAGTTCTCTTGTCGGTTTGATAAACAATTGCAGCCATATTCAGCCCCCCTGTACCTCGTTATGTTAATTATAAAACATAACGAGATAAAAGTCAACCAAAAAGCTAATAAACCGTTGAAACACAATGGTTTATTAGCTTTCATCGTTACAGATTCTCGGGAATGCAGGGTAAATGAGGTTTTTTAGAGGGTTATGTAAAACAAAGTGCCGAAACTTTAAATTTGTTTCGGCACTTCATATTTTTTATGAGAATCATTTAATCTAGCTGTAACGTTTTGAAATATAAAATTCAACTTGTTCATTACCTATTGCAGGTTCTAAGACCATTTTAGAAGTTGAATTAGTTAAGTAGGTTAAGGAGCTTTCTGCAACTTTATCTGAAAACTTTATATCCCCACTAACTTCAATAGTTAATAAATCTTCATCAAATAATTTATGATGATTTGCACATAACCAGATTCCATTATCTCTATTAGTGGAATGATCAAGCTTTTCCTCAAGAGTTAATTGGTGCTCTTTTTTTATTGATGCTACCGGCCAAATATGTGCACCTTGGATTAATTGTGGAATATCACATTCACAAAAGGCACATTTTTTTGGTCCTAATTTATCTAAAAGATTATATATAAAATGAGGTGAACGTAGGTCGGCATTTTCTTCTAATAGTTTTCTTTCCATTGTCAAAGTTGTAGGAATTACTTCAATTTTACCTAATGCATTAATTATTGCTAAATCAGGACCAGGTAAATTAGTGAGATTTTGCTCACATATGATATATAATTTAGCCTGTTCTTCTAATAAGTTTGATAGAGCTAAACATAAAAGTGTAGTTTCTTTTTTATTTGCACCATAGGTCTTACCAAATATCTCTACTACTGTTAATGACGTTTTATAATGTCCAAAACTTGACGATATTAATTGTCCTAAAACTGACGGATATACTGTCCAAAAATAAAAAGGAAGCATTTTCC
>NZ_JAUSUN010000068.1:0-1145 GCF_030814065.1 Mesobacillus stamsii | reverse complement strand
TTACTTACAGCTCCCCGAAGCATATCGGTGTTAGTCCCGTCCTTCATCGGCTCCTAGTGCCAAGGCATCCACCGTGCGCCCTTTCTAACTTAACCAATGTTTTCGGTGAAGGATCAGCTTCGAATCTCTTCGTCAGCTGCTGATTCACCTTTTCTTGGTCATCCCTCTTCTTTTCAGAAAGAAGGAAAACTAAAATGGCAATCAAGGAATAATAAACATTATTCCCACTCGGTTTTTCTTGGTTCTTCTTCCTTACGATTATCTAGTTTTCAAGGAACAAATGCTTGGTGGAGCCTAGCGGGATCGAACCGCTGACCTCCTGCGTGCAAGGCAGGCGCTCTCCCAGCTGAGCTAAGGCCCCATTTATGAAATAGTGAACATGGTGGGCCTAAGTGGACTCGAACCACCGACCTCACGCTTATCAGGCGTGCGCTCTAACCAGCTGAGCTATAGGCCCATCTATGAGGAATCGCTCCCTCAAAACTAAACAAACAAGCGAGCCAACTAAGCGGATTACATCCGCTGAATGTGGATTACATCCGCTAAAAACGGATTACATCCACAGTACGAATCCTAAGATTCGCATTCCGATTGCCTTTACGGCAATATCCTTAGAAAGGAGGTGATCCAGCCGCACCTTCCGATACGGCTACCTTGTTACGACTTCACCCCAATCATCTGTCCCACCTTAGGCGGCTGGCTCCAAGGTTACCCCTAGTTACCCCACCGACTTCGGGTGTTACAAACTCTCGTGGTGTGACGGGCGGTGTGTACAAGGCCCGGGAACGTATTCACCGCGGCATGCTGATCCGCGATTACTAGCGATTCCGGCTTCATGCAGGCGAGTTGCAGCCTGCAATCCGAACTGAGAATGGTTTTATGGGATTGGCTTCACCTCGCGGCTTCGCTGCCCTTTGTTCCATCCATTGTAGCACGTGTGTAGCCCAGGTCATAAGGGGCATGATGATTTGACGTCATCCCCACCTTCCTCCGGTTTGTCACCGGCAGTCACCTTAGAGTGCCCAACTGAATGCTGGCAACTAAGATCAAGGGTTGCGCTCGTTGCGGGACTTAACCCAACATCTCACGACACGAGCTGACGACAACCATGCACCACCTGTCACTCTGTCCCCCGAAGGGGAACG
>NZ_JAUSUN010000067.1:0-1198 GCF_030814065.1 Mesobacillus stamsii | reverse complement strand
GAAATAGATTGGTAAGCATAGGTAATTCCAGTTCTCTTGTCGGTTTGATAAACAATTGCAGCCATAGTCAGTCCCCCTGTACCTCGTTATGTTAATTATAAAACATAACGAGGTGAAAGTCAATCAAAAAAGCTAATAAACCGTTGAAACACAGGGGCTTATTGGCTTTCATCGTTACAGATTCTCGGGAATGCAGTTAATAAAGGGCATCGACTGTATTCCTCGCAAATCTTGAAATGGACTTGGTTAAGATCTGCGCCGTGAGGACGTATGGATAAAAATACGCAAAATATAGATTAAAATATCCGAGTATCTACTATTATATAGAGCAGTTTTTCTTCCCCTTTCACCTAATATTTATAAATAGAGTCTGCTTCTTTTATTTGCAATGCTAAGTTTCTAATCATCAAACCCCATTTCTGACTTACTCTTAATCTTAGAAGCTGATTTAAGTATGCCAGATGCATTAACCCTTTGAAATCTAATATCCATTTTATATTCTCTGCTAAGATCACTTGCAGCTTCAAATAATTTATTGGATTCGTCATATTGCTCCTTAGAATAACAGATAAGTACAAACACACCGAAGTCCGCATCTTCTGCTTTTAAGTAAGTAGGTAATTGATAGTTTTATTCCATCAGTATATCTTTTATGGTTACCAAGTTTTAATTCAATTAATGCTCTATGTTCTTTTCCTACAGACAAGTAGAAATCAACACTGCCTCTTCCTGTATCAACCTCTGAACTTACTAATACATTTGTATTTTCAAGATATACATTTGCAATGATATTAAATAACACCTGTACTCCTTTTTCATTAACTGGACCTTCAGATGTATTTAGAATTGCATGACCTTTTTTATGTTCAACCATATGTTTAAATTTTTCCACCATACTAATTACTGTATTTTTAAATGTGTCTGTAGTTTCTTCCTCATTCTGTTTATCAATGGAAGTACTATTAATGCTTTGTTTTATATACTCATATTCCGCACATATATCATCAGGCATTAACTCTTTATAGTAATCCAGATCAATGTGAAAGAAATTAGTAACTACTCCTGGCTTTTCCTTATAAAGTTCAAATATTTTACCGACTTCAAGGAAATCAACATCTTCAAAGATTATACCTATTACATCATAGGGTGTATGAGTATTCCTAAGAAGTTTTACACCATCAGGTTCTACGTTCTCTAT
>NZ_JAUSUN010000066.1:0-1203 GCF_030814065.1 Mesobacillus stamsii | reverse complement strand
AGGAAATCAACATCTTCAAAGATTATACCTATTACATCATAGGGTGTATGAGTATTCCTAAGAAGTTTTACACCATCAGGTTCTACGTTCTCTATCTTTTTCACAACTTCGTCAGTTAATTGTTTTGAAATAATATCATCTAGATTATATTCATCGTCTGATGAATCATACACAAAATAAAGAACGTGATATAAAACATATTCATCTAATGGGGTTAACTGATGCTGAAAATCATCTCGTATATTCCTAAGCAAGATTTTAAGCTTATTCATCCCATATTCATGGTCATCCTGTTTATGTATCGGAAAAACAGTTGCATATATTTCTTCATAGTGAAGATTGCTACCAACTTCCATAAAAAAGTCGAAAATTTCATCTAGGGTGTTATTAATAATTATTTTAAATTCTTTTGAATACCCATCACTAAAATTTATCATCCGAACACCCCCAATAAACAATTGTATCGATATCTAAAAGAATAAAAAGACCCACCAAGTTTAGTATAGCAAAATACAGTAACTTAGTGAGTCGCTTCATACTTCTGCTTTTTTATGAGCTTACAGATTGATAGATTACATTTAATTCTTAAAAATTATACATTTTTGGTATGGAACATACTTCAAATGTGTTATTTCGGATATAATTTAACTTTATCTATCTCACCATCTCCCATGCCCATGTACCTTGAATGTAACCACCACACCAAACCAGTTGTAAAAAAATGGTGGGACAAGGTACCTGTCCCTGTGTCCCTCAGGAAATCAACATCTTCAAAGATTATACCTATTACATCATAGGGTGTATGAGTATTCCTAAGAAGTTTTACACCATCAGGTTCTACGTTCTCTATCTTTTTCACAACTTCGTCAGTTAATTGTTTTGAAATAATATCATCTAGATTATATTCATCGTCTGATGAATCATACACAAAATAAAGAACGTGATATAAAACATATTCATCTAATGGGGTTAACTGATGCTGAAAATCATCTCGTATATTCCTAAGCAAGATTTTAAGCTTATTCATCCCATATTCATGGTCATCCTGTTTATGTATCGGAAAAACAGTTGCATATATTTCTTCATAGTGAAGATTGCTACCAACTTCCATAAAAAAGTCGAAAATTTCATCTAGGGTGTTATTAATAATTATTTTAAATTCTTTTGAATACCCATCACTAAAATTTATCATCCGAACACCCC
>NZ_JAUSUN010000065.1:0-1429 GCF_030814065.1 Mesobacillus stamsii | reverse complement strand
ATAAGTTAAAACGTTGGCTCATGAGCTTCTATAATAGAAGCCATGATAATTGATTGTTTGTTGACGCTTGTTTGTTTAGTTTTCAAAGAACAATTCACCGACCAACTCATAACGTCAGCTTTATAATACTAACATATATGATTACTGTGGTCAAAAGTTATTTTATGGTGGAGCCTAGCGGGATCGAACCGCTGACCTCCTGCGTGCAAGGCAGGCGCTCTCCCAGCTGAGCTAAGGCCCCGTAATTATAATGATGGTCGGGAAGACAGGATTCGAACCTGCGACCCCTTGGTCCCAAACCAAGTGCTCTACCAAGCTGAGCTACTTCCCGTTATATAATAAATGATGGTGCGCCCGGCGGGAGTCGAACCTACAACCTTCTGATTCGTAGTCAGATGCTCTATCCAATTGAGCTACGGGCGCATATTCAATAAATCAGCTAACTTGGTGCCGAGGACCGGAATCGAACCGGTACGGTAGTCACCTACCGCAGGATTTTAAGTCCTGTGCGTCTGCCAGTTCCGCCACCCCGGCTAAAAAATGGAGCGGAAGACGGGATTCGAACCCGCGACCCCAACCTTGGCAAGGTTGTATTCTACCACTGAACTACTTCCGCATTTATGGAATTTTATATTGACACAAAAAATGATGCGGGTGAAGGGAGTCGAACCCCCACGCCTTGCGGCGCCAGATCCTAAGTCTGGTGCGTCTGCCAATTCCGCCACACCCGCATATTAAACAGATTCCGCTGAAGTAAAATTCAATGGTAGTTTGTTACTTACGCGAATTAAGGAAGTTTATTTTCGCTGACGCGAATTAAGGAAGTTTATTTTCGCTGACGCGAAAAAAACTTAGTGAGCCATGAAGGACTCGAACCTTCGACCCTCTGATTAAAAGTCAGATGCTCTACCGACTGAGCTAATGGCTCGTACATTTTATGCTCAAAATAATTTACTTTAGCCTTTTTGGCGTCATTCCGCTGAAATTTAACCAGGGAAGTGAGAAAGATGGTGCCGGCAAGAGGACTTGAACCCCCAACCTACTGATTACAAGTCAGTTGCTCTACCAATTGAGCTACACCGGCGTTATTAAAGAAACTATTTTCAATAGTGCGAAAAACATTAAGGAAGATATTTTCACATCGCGAAAAGTTAAGGAAGATTATTTTCGCTAACGCGAAAAAATCTTGATGGAGGATGACGGGATCGAACCGCCGACCCTCTGCTTGTAAGGCAGATGCTCTCCCAGCTGAGCTAATCCTCCACATATATATATGCCTGGCGGCGTCCTACTCTCACAGGGGGAAACCCCCAACTACCATCGGCGCTGAGAAACTTAACTTCCGTGTTCGGTATGGGAACGGGTGTGACCTTCTCGCCATCGCCACCAGACTATTTTGTTTGAGGTTTTCGGTTGTTTGCTGTCGCAA
>NZ_JAUSUN010000064.1:0-1459 GCF_030814065.1 Mesobacillus stamsii | reverse complement strand
ACTTGAGTCTTGCATTTTTTGAAATATCACCTAAAAAAGGCCGCACTAAAATAAGGTTAAAGCTATGTGGTTTTTAAGCCGACAATTTTAGACATTTTAGTACTTCTACCAAGGGCTTTTGGGTTAGTCCCTGCTCATAGGAATAAACAATCAACTGGCTCAAATGGTCCTTTCGGATGCGGCGGACTGTGTCTCCAATGGTGACGATGCCTTCCTCTTTCCATTCTTTTCTCTGAGATTCGAGGAAGTTATACGTGAGAAATTGTAAACACCAGAATCGCTCTATCCCTTTGTACGAAAGTAGCTGGTAATGGTCAAAACCAAGTAAATCCTTGAAATATCGGTATCCCGTCTCGATGTGCCAACGCACTTCATAGTAGCGCAGGATCGTCACGAGATCCAGGCTGGAGTCTGTGCAGAGGAGACAGAACGGTTTCGTCTTTGAATCGTATTTGTCCTCCCAGGACACAAGGATGGTAGCATTTTCCGTGTCACTGAGATTTCCCTCATACGAGTATATTTTATACCGGTGATGCCCCACCGTAACGGGGCGGAGATCATCAGCCTGGATATAATCAGAGATAAATTGGGACAGTTTGATCCCAATACCTGCCGGATAAATTTTACGGTTTGTACGCAAACCGCCAATTAGATGGTAGCCGTTTGTACTGCACGCATCTATTAATTTTTTGCTTGTATACCAACTGTCGACGAGAACATAAACCTGTTCGTCCGATGGGGATTCATAGCCGTTGATCAACTCAATGGCCAGATCATTCTTGCTTTTAAATGCCAGTCCATTTTCGCTGCAGTAGGAATCCCTGAAGTAGGAGCGATAATCCAGAGCAAACGAGTAGCCTTCGCTTACAACATGGGCAGTTACCACGCAATGGGACCAGACACTTTTCCCATCGGAGTGGGAAAAATGATAATCCAGCCCTTCCATCCCGTGGGTATGCGAATCCTTTTTGGATTGAGTATCGTCCATAATCAAAAAAGTGATCGGTCTTGTATCACCTTGTTTGGCACGGGCTTTTTTGATCTTCTCCATCATAAACTGGATACGCCGCCGATTCGCACGGTTAGGGCACCAGGGGGATTCATTTAGAAACCGAGTCATACTGCTTAAGTCACGGGTTTCGTGGGTGAATCTCCGGATATTAGATACTGTCTTTTTTCCATCTGCCAAAATAATTCCATGAATAAAAGTCAACACATGACGGGTTTGCGGTTTTGAAAATCCAAGTCCCAAAGCAAAAATAAAATTGACTATATAGGTATAAAAGGTTACCATGATCATGGACATTCTCCTTTTTAATGGAAATTTTGGATGGGTAACCACAAATTTCTCCAAAAGGGTTGGAATGTCCTTTTTTATTTTTCTTAATCGACAAAAGTTCTTAGCATCTGAGTGTTCTCTACAAAACTCAAGGCGACAACTTTTTTGCAAGAGTCAAGT
>NZ_JAUSUN010000063.1:0-1578 GCF_030814065.1 Mesobacillus stamsii | reverse complement strand
AAAGCCAACCAAAATTCATCTCCCACCTACTCATTGGGCTTTAGCCCTTCCCATTCCTTGAGGATGGGAGACTTCTTTCGGAAATCCGTTAAAATACGAGTCGGTAAAAATAAAAAAAGTCATAAACCCGACTGGATTTATGACTGAAATGGTATTTATGTAGTGAGATGGTGGAGCCTAGCGGGATCGAACCGCTGACCTCCTGCGTGCAAAGCAGGCGCTCTCCCAGCTGAGCTAAGGCCCCAAATGAAGCGGAAGACGGGATTCGAACCCGCGACCCCAACCTTGGCAAGGTTGTATTCTACCACTGAACTACTTCCGCATGATTTTATTATATAGGTAAGACCCCTAAAAATAAAGGACAAGTTTCCTCTAGGGGTCATGATGAGTGAGCCATGAAGGACTCGAACCTTCGACCCTCTGATTAAAAGTCAGATGCTCTACCGACTGAGCTAATGGCTCATTGAATAGGATAAATTTATTTATCGCCTCTTAAACATCTAAATGCAAAAAAGAAAATAAAAATGGCTGGGCTAGCTGGATTCGAACCAACGCATGACGGAGTCAAAGTCCGTTGCCTTACCGCTTGGCTATAGCCCAAAGAAAAAATAAAAAGGACATTAGTTGCTTGTCCAATTTTAATATGTATAAAAATGGTGGAGGGGGACGGATTCGAACCGCCGAACCCTGAGGGAGCGGATTTACAGTCCGCCGCGTTTAGCCACTTCGCTACCCCTCCACTAAAACAAACAAATATGGTGCCGGCAAGAGGACTTGAACCCCCAACCTACTGATTACAAGTCAGTTGCTCTACCAATTGAGCTACACCGGCGTTATAAAGGACGATTATTTTCGCTAGCGCGAAAAAGGTAAGGAAGATTATTTTCGCTTACGCGAAAAAGGTAAGGACGATTATTTTCGCTAGCGCGAAAAAGGTAAGGAAGATTATTTTCGCTTACGCGAAAAAATCTTGGTGGAGGATGACGGGTTCGAACCGCCGACCCTCTGCTTGTAAGGCAGATGCTCTCCCAGCTGAGCTAATCCTCCATTTGTAATTTAATTAAGGATTTCGCTTGCGCAAAAAACATTAAGAACGATTATTTTCGCTAGCGCGAAAAAATCTTAGTGACCCCTACGGGATTCGAACCCGTGTTACCGCCGTGAAAGGGCGGTGTCTTAACCGCTTGACCAAGGGGCCATTATACTATTTTCAGAGCTTCCAAGCGGGCTCGAACCGCTGACCTCTTCCTTACCATGGAAGTGCTCTACCTGCTGAGCTATGGAAGCATGAACTTGCTGCCAGCTCAAATAACTTTCGTCATTTAGAGATAATGGCTCCGCAGGTAGGATTCGAACCTACGACCGCTCGGTTAACAGCCGAGTGCTCTACCACTGAGCTACTGCGGAATAGTGGAAATTAGCATAACTCTTGCAGATGTTGAATGCCTCATCTTAGAAGTTTGTCCAAAATGAAAGTACATTATTGCCCGGCGGCGTCCTACTCTCACAGGGGGAGACCCCCAACTACCATCGGCGCTGAGAAGCTTAACTTCCGTGTTCGGTATGGGAACGGGTGTG
>NZ_JAUSUN010000062.1:0-1944 GCF_030814065.1 Mesobacillus stamsii | reverse complement strand
AGGGAGGGGTGATGGGACACCCCAATCTTAGCACTTAGACGAAGCAGAAATGAATGGAGTCTGAAACAGGTAGCTAAGAATCCCACTGACGTTAGACAGCTTGCGACTTTAGTCGTGGGAGTCTCAAATTGTGTTTAGGGTTTTTCTTCCCAATCAATCGAACCCGTTATTAATTAACTGCCCCTTAATCTAGGAATTATAAACTTCTACAAGCTTTTATTTCGAACTCCCGAATGGGACAAGAGAACCACATGGCTCACTTACATACATGCTCCATGTGATTAGCTTACACTATTGTCTTTTATGATCCTACCCACGCATCGGTATCATATCCCCTCACCTGCCAGTAGCCTTCGTGTACTTGATCGATAGCTTCGATTCTGACAAGCCATTTCACGGATTTATAGGCATACATTTTAGGAACAATCAGCCGGACGGGGCCTCCAAAATCTGACGGGATCAGCTCTCCATCCATGAGCACAGCGACCATTACATCATCCAAGACTGCCTGTTCAAGGGATAATGAGTCAGTATAGACACCGTCGCCCGAATAAAATTTCAGATGTGACGTGTTTTCTTTCAGCTTTACTTTCTTCATGAGATCTTTTAGCAGAATGCCTTCATACGTGACATGAAGCACGGACCATCCAGTAACGCAGTGAAAATCACTGACCTGGACTGTCCTCTTCAATTTGACGAATTCTTCCCATGACAACGACACTGGTTCATCAACCAGTCCATCAATCGTAAAATTCCAATTTTCATTCGTAAAAACCGGTGTCTCCGTTACTGTATAAATACGGAATTTCCCTTCATACCCTCCGCCAATGGGAGGGGTGGATTGCGTGGCAGGAATCGGCATGGGTGAGAGTTCATTTGTGCTTTTCAGCGTCACCGATTTTAGTGTCGACCCTCCATCATCCGTCACTTGTTTCAGCCATTTATAAATGGATGGGCCCAAAATGATCGCAAGCAAAGTCACAATGCCGTATTTGAAAAACCCTCTGCGGCTGAAGGCATATAGATTTTTCTTTTTTTCTTGCAGTTGATCTGATTTTTTACGAAACCAGCTTGCCCTAGTCACTGAGTGGAAAAGGAGAACCGGCAGACCAATCCAGGTGAATACATCATGTATGATCAATGAAGCTTGAACGATTTCTTCAGGAAGACTCCTTTGAAAGGTTAGAACCGTACCGCTAATAATCCAGCCAATGATCAATCCAATAACCATCGCAAGATTCCGTTTCTTTCCTTGTTGTTTTTTTATGACTTTATAATGAAAGGCAAAATAGCGGAAATAAAGCAAAAGAAAGGCAACAGTTGCAAATCCGATCCAAATATGAGCATCCTTCAACATGACACGGTATAATGCCAATGGCCCTCTTAAAGAAGGAATGAAAAGCAAAATCCCACTTATGAATAAAAATAAGGTAGCATATCCATTCAGATGGTGAAGTCTTTTTAACCTTTTCCACATTTCGCTGCACCCACCTCTCGCTTATTCAGAAGCCTGAACCTAAAGCCTCTTCCTGTTCAGATAAAACTTTTTACACCGATTGCCCCGCATTGGTGCTGAACAAGGGGCACATGGACGGTTTTCTTGACCCATTCTAGAGCCGGTATAACCCTTCCTCTTTATCCGTTAATTCTTGGATTGTTTCTGCCGTAGAATTCACATTCACACCCCTTTTATTATCAGTGAACTACTCCCACCACTTACCACCCTTACTGGTCGCTTGAAGTGGGGGCTTCTCGACTTATCGCTGCTTTTCCTAGCCAACGAAAATTGACCGAGCTAACCCTCTTGTTCCAAGAGTTTTTGTTTCTATGCTAACGCTAATAATCTTACTCCTTCCTTTTTGATGTTGATAGCTGAATTGTAGTCACGATCTGCCACGTAACCACATGAACAATGGTAGGTACGTTCAGCTAGCGACATAGGCT
>NZ_JAUSUN010000060.1:0-2747 GCF_030814065.1 Mesobacillus stamsii | reverse complement strand
GTAACTACTTAGGTCAGCTGAATGAAAACTGACCTTTGTTTACATCAATTATGGAAGAAAGCAGATCTCTCCCTTGTTTGCGGGCAGTGGAAATAAACCCGCGGATGCGCGCAAACTGTTCTGCTCCCTGCATTGTTCGAAAGGAACCAGAGATTTTTTCTTTGACCTTTACCATCCGGATATCCCTTTCAGCCTGGCTGTTGTCAAAAGGGACAAGGCCATCTTTAAGGAACCGGAGTATATCGGCCTTGTGCAGAATGAATCTTTCCGCAAGATTCGCTGCCTTGGTTTTGGCTTTTCTGCCTCTTTTCACTGGTCCATCACGATTGATGGGTGGCAGCCATTCCTTTTTTCCAAGTTCCAGAATCTTATCGTATCTTGACTCCAAACTTGAAATAGCCTCTTTTTCGATCGGTATTCCCGATGTGAGGGCTCTTTTCTTTTCCAGGAGGGCTTCCCTCAATAAGGCTTGCATCTTCGAAGCCCACTGGTGCTTGTCATAATCAATAATGCCCTGACATTCACGAAGGAGATGGACGCCACAAAGGGCATGGGTAAATCGATATCGATCATTGAAATAGGATTTCCAAAAGTCATGAACGACCGTTCCCTTGTATGCAGGAAGGAATCCGATTGAATTAAACGCTTCTTTTCCACGCTTTGTGTGCACGTTGTATAGAGTCCAGTTGCCATTCGAAACGGTGTGAAGCCAGTGAAGTTTTCCCTCTGTGCGGATTCCAGTTTCATCGGCATGGACGACCTTGGAACCAAACAGATTCTTTCGAATTTCACCTTCAATAGGCTCGAGCTTTAGCGACAGCTTGCCAAGGTGGGACAGGAGAGTCCCTTCGCTTGGCCGGTGTCCTGTAAGGTCCCCGAACAATTGACTGATCCTTTCAAGGGGAATATGTTGATATGTATGTAAATAGGCACACCAGGCACTCCAGCTTTCCCCATACTGAACAGGAGCCTTTATGTGATTAGGGAATGGGCCGTTTTGGATTTTCCTGCAATTCGGGCAGCACTTGGAAGCAGACCTGTGTTCTGTAAAAATGAGGCGTGGAACCGGGATATCGACAACCTGCCTCCTTTTAAACCCTTGTACAGGAACGTCAAGCAGAGAGTGGTCACAGTTTGAACAAACTTCTGGCGTATGCCATTCAATCCCGTCAGGGGTGGCGGACATGTTTAGCGTATGCCCCTTATGACCTTTTGGGGCTCCGGACTTTCCCCCTGGCACCCGGAGGCTTTGGGGTTTACGCAGCCCGTCGCTTGATGGCGGTTTATTACTGTTGGAACTGTTGGAGCCAACCTGTCTTTCAAGTTCCTGAACACGTTTTTCCAGTTTTTCAATGTGACCGAGAAGCATGGTAATGAAATCAGCGATCTCAGAAGGTTTGCCCTCACTGATCTGTTTAATCTGTTTTTTAGTGTATTTCAAGGCCCTTACCACCTTTCCATTATTTTGAAAGTTGGCGATAAATACCCGTTTTTTAAGAAAATCAAACATTTAGGTACCTAAGTAGTTACAAAAAATCGATATTTAAACTATTTTCTATAAGAAGTTCATTATCAAAGTCTACACAGTTTTCCCACACTACGTTTCCATTCACTTTGTCAATTTTCACAGTTTGAAACATTTTAATATCGTCTCGAATTTCACTAAGTTTCCCTATATCATTTAACAGGAATTTTTTCATGTCTAATAACCAATACTTTTCTTGATTCACTTCAAGAATTAGCTTAAATGTCAGAGTTGCAAACAAATTCGTAATTCTCAATTTCATAGATCTTCTTAAATAATTCATCCAATTAAAACAGTCTTGATAAAATATGAGCCTGCTAAAGCAAGTGCAATCATTAGTGAATCTCCAATGATTGCAATAATTATATTTTGAACCTTTGCCTTCACTCGTCTCACCTTCTTTCAATAGTGTTTGAAAACAAACCATATTAAAAACGCTCAGTCGGGTGACTAAGCGTTGGTTTGAAAGTTTTTAATTGAGTAGTGGTTTCGGAAATTTTCCATAGGAATCCCAACCTTTTAAAAAATCTATTAATTGACTTCATCATATTTCTTTTCAACTTGAAAATCAATTATTAGATAGACAAGATGCAAACCTTTAAACGAAGGTACTGATTTTACTCCTAAGTTCAAGTCCACTACTGAATACTTCAAAAGAGTAAATTTCCCAAATAAGTTACAATAACAGATGATTAGGAGCTGAGTCTAAACTTGGCTCTTGTTATTGCCGAATTTTTATAATACCGCTTGAGTTTGAAGAGTTACTTGGAATCACAATACTACTATGATTTCCCCTTAATTCCTTTCCCCTTAACAAAAAAAATATTTTTTTGTTCCTACTATGTACTCCCCCAAAAATCCCTTCCGAAATCCCACCCCAACCCTCATTCCACCGTTTCCAAGTTCGAAAAAAGTCTTCCGAAATCCCGCTCTCCCCCCTCTTTTTCCCCTTTTTTCACACTTTTTCACACGCTTTTCCCCCACTTTTTCCCCCTCTTTTTCTCCAACTCGAAAAAATTCTTCCGAAGCCGTAAAAAACAAAAAGGCTTATCCCAAAAGGGATAGCCCTGTTTTTCTCACGCTTTTTTCCGCCATCTTTTTTCTCACTGGATGGAGAAATCGGAAGGGTTTTTTCTGACGGGTTAGGTGTTTTAAAATTTAGTTACATAGAAGGGATAAGGATTAAGGTTATCTCAGCTGGTTAAGGATACCCTATCTACTG
>NZ_JAUSUN010000059.1:0-3065 GCF_030814065.1 Mesobacillus stamsii | reverse complement strand
GAAAATGCTTCCTTTTTATTTTTGGACAGTATATCCGTCAGTTTTAGGACAATTAATATCGTCAAGTTTTGGACATTATAAAACGTCATTAACAACGAGCCAAAATAAAACAAAAAACGCACAAGTAATTTCCTGTGCGGTAAAAAAATGTATTATATTGGCGGGACCGCCTGGGAATCGAACCCAGCTAACCTGGCACGCAGGTCACAAGCGGTTTTGAAGACCGTGGAGGGCACCAGCACCCCAATCAGCCCCTTATGAAAGAACAAATTTTATTATACTTAGAAGCTGTCGATTTTACAAGTGTATTAACTTAATTGTCACAAGGCTTGTCTCCTTTGAAACCGGATATTATAATGAAGGAAAGATAGTAGAAATGTGTGGGTGAAGGGTTATGTATCAGCTCGAAGGTTGGTTTTTATGGTTTATTTTATTCTGGGTCGTAGTATTGGTCGGCTTATTCGCGATTGGCGGCTTTTTCATGTTCCGCAAATTTTTGAAAAAGCTGCCTAAGGACGACGGGAAATCAGATATGGATTGGGAAGAGTATTATGTAAATCAGACTAGGCATCTTTGGACGGAGGACCAAAAGGTATTGCTCGAAGATTTGGTTAGCCCGGTACCTGAATTGTTCAGAGATGTTGCAAGACATAAGATTGCTGGTAAAATCGGTGAGCTGGCGCTTATGGAAAATGCGGGCCAAATCACTCAGGAACTAGTCATCCGTGGTTATATATTGGCAACACCAAAACGCGACCATAAATTTTTGCGAAAGCGTCTTGCAGAAAAGCGAATTAGTACCACTCCCTACGAAAGCCTTTTTTAATCGTTTCTTCTGTAAAAAAAACAACGAGTTTCAGAATCTGAAACTCGTTTCTCACTTTATTCTTCTTCTCCACCTGCGATATTCACCGGACCGGATCGCCTTTGCCTCACAAATATTCCCTGCGATCAACAAAACTACTCCGATAGCAATTAAACTAAACATAATAGCAGGTGAAATGGTTTTAATATATCCCATTCCCTTTAAAAAGATCGGCACAAGAAACACAGCAGGTCCCAGGATTTTTAACAAAATCGCATAATTTTTCAGTGACATCTCTACTCCTCCTGACTGAATCAAGTGG
This sequence comes from Mesobacillus stamsii, assembly GCF_030814065.1. NCBI lineage: Bacteria > Bacillati > Bacillota > Bacilli > Caryophanales > Bacillaceae > Mesobacillus > Mesobacillus stamsii. The sequence goes on along the minus strand of NZ_JAUSUN010000059.1, from coordinate 1,938 downwards.
TCTAATCATTGTATTCTGTCAGAGTGAAATTGGTGACCTGGAATCAAACTGTATATCATTTCCTTACTTTTTCTGAAGAAACAACGTTCACAAAAAAAAACAATCAGCCCCACCTTCGCTGATTGCCTCGATAGCCACACGTGCTATCCTGCCTAGTATTTAGATTAATAGAGAAATATAAAATTCGTTGCCTGGTTCTGTTAAGAATTTTTTAACTTTCGTTAAAACAGATAGAAGTGGGCACATACCAAAAAGAAATTAATGATGACTTTGTAAACCATCGCCAACACTCCTTAAATTGAGAAATCCCTTATATTTAAAGCTTATCATAGGATTGTAAAGCAGAAATTAAACAATTTCGGCAATTTTGTAAATTTTCATTAACACCATTTTATTCTTTTTCTTTCCCTCTGATTTTCTCTCTTAGCTCCTCTAACGCCTCAATCGAAAGACTGCCTAATGATTGTACTATTTCCTCTTCAATATTTTTCCTGTTTCTTTCGCGGTATTGATCCCACCATTCACGCAGACCATCCGTATTGTTGAGTAAATATTCGATATCAATGACCTCGATTTCATCATCGGAAATATAGTTAAGTACTGCCGCCAGCATATCGTTTAATCTTTCTATTTCATTACGCTCTTTGTCATCCTGGGTTTCTTTCACCTGATGATTTTCTGCAGCTTTTCGTGGCAAAGTCTCACCTTCTCTTTTCCTGTTTACTACCCATTATTCCCGATAGAATGGATTTTATTGTAAATTCAATTTCAAATCGATACAAACTTGATATTTTGCTGCAAATTCGATTTTGCCACACTTTTTTCATGCAAAAATCCCCTCGTCGATAGCGAGAGGATTTAATTATTGATTGATATGTCTTAGTGGAGTTCATTGTGAAGCTTTTTAAATTGCCTATACATCGCAATCCGCCATGGTACGATCATTGCGAAAGCCAGAATCCAAAACATCCCGCTCAGTTCGCCGACATCAATTGTGCTGCTCAATACGAGCTTCGCAATAACGCGTACTACCAATAAACCGATTAAGATGAAAATAAAAGCCTTTGATCTTTTAAGAAAGATTTCTCTGCCGCGCACTTCAAATTGCGAAGTTTTGATTAGCAGGATCGAGAACAGCATTCCTACCGTTATCGCTTCTAAAATCTGTAAAAAATGCACCCGAAACATCGGGAAGATAAACATGAGAGCACCGGTACTCATGAAAATTGGCGGCAAAATAATTTTTTTAGCTGATGCTGGTTTTTTGGCGGCCTTCACCCTTACGGCTGTAACGAAAATTGCCATACCAACTGCACCTATTGTAGATGCCATAACATAATTCATCTGATTTTCATCCCTTATTATTTGATTACACTATTATTATAATGAAAAATAGCCATTTAAGATACACTTAAATGGCTATTTTTTATCTAAGAACTCTTGATACTGAATCAATTACCTGGGAATCATCAAATGGCTTGACAATAAAATCCTTTGCCCCTGCTTCGATGGCATCTACTACCATCTTCTGCTGGCCCATTGCTGAGCACATGATGATTTTTGCATCTTTGAAGTCTTTTTTGATTTCTTTTACTGCCTCCAGTCCGCTCATTTCTGGCATTGTTATATCCATTGTCACTAGATCAGGCTTAAGCTCGCGGTACAGCATGACTGCCTCACGTCCGTTTTCGGCTTCTCCAACAATTTCATGATTCGCTTTCCTCAGAATATTGGTTAAGGTGATTCTCATAAATTTTGCGTCGTCCACTATCAAAATTCTGGCCATTGCTGTATCCTCCCCGACAATCCAACAAGTATATTAAATTAGATAATTTCCCCTTAATTACTTGACTCTTGCAAAAAAGTTGTCGCCTTGAGTTTTGTAGAGAACACTCAGATGCTAAGAACTTTTGTCGATTAAGAAAAATAAAAAAGGAC
>NZ_JAUSUN010000058.1:0-3275 GCF_030814065.1 Mesobacillus stamsii | reverse complement strand
TGTTAATGACGTTTTATAATGTCCAAAACTTGACGATATTAATTGTCCTAAAACTGACGGATATACTGTCCAAAAATAAAAAGGAAGCATTTTCCATGCTTCCCAAATAATTTATAAATCAACATGATACGTCTCATTTTTTTTAAGGTAGAACCTAACATCATTTCGACCCGTAAGGATGTACCAGTCTCTGCCCAGTTCCAGTCGACAGGATAGCGTCCGGCCATTTCCTAGATGTAAATCAAACCATTCCCCACATCGCATCTTATAACCAGTATTGTCTCCCCAAAACACAACCCAACAATCCAACTCTTCATTGTAATGCATTTCTTTCCAGCGACTTTTCATGAAAGCTCCCCCTGGATGACTTGCTTAATCATATGGTCGTCAATAATTCTTCGGCCATTTTGTGAGCCATAGAGTAGACTATGTGTGCAGAGTTTATTTATGAGCCTTGCGGCGCCACCAGAAAACCGATGGATTTCGTCGAGCGCCCCGTCGGAGAAAATTGGTTGATCAACTCCGGCATACCGAAGATGCCTAGAAACATATTCCTCCACCTGTGACCGATCCAGATGCCCTAACTGGAATTGGATATCGATTCTTTGGCGTATAGCTGCGTATGATTGGAGTCGAAGCCGATCCCACAATTCACTTTGACCGACGAGAATGAGTGCCATCGGGCTTTGCGAATCCATTTTGAAGTTCAGTAGGAAACGAACCTCTTCAAGCATTTCCCGGTCCAGAAGATGGGCTTCGTCCACTACCACTACAGGTTGTAGCCCTCGTATGCCCTTCATTAATTCAATCTCACGATGAAGCTGCCGTTTTGCATCTCCTCGATAAAACTTCGCTTCGGAGCCTAACTGTTCCAAGAGCCCTTTGTAAAAATGACGAGGCGTTAACTTAGAGTCGGACAGGTAAAGGATATGGAATTTCCCTTTATCCAACTTGTCCACAAACTTACGGATGGTTGTGGTCTTTCCAGTACCACTATCCCCACTCAGAACGGCAAAAAGCTGTCTTTCAGCTGTGTACTTCAGCCTTCCAAGGATTTCTTGCATCATGGAGGAGTCATACAATTGGTCAGTCGGAAGATCTCTGGCGAAAGGGGTGTTATCCATTTCATAGAAGGCTTCAAACACGAGAATCATCCTCCTTCCAAACGGCACGAAATGTCACGGCAGGTTTCTGTTCAGCTTGACGTTCCTCATTCTTTCGTTCAGCTGCTTTTAATAGTCTTGAAGATTCTGCATCCTGTACCAGCAGGTGCTCAGGTAAGTCAGGACGCTTCCCAGCTCTTTCCCCTATGACAAGCTTCTTGGCTTTCCAAGGAGTATGATCCTCGAACTCAATGGTAAGCTCCTCGATATTCGCAGGATCATAAACAACCTCAACCTGTCGTCCAATGAATGTCAGACCTACCTCATATTTGTGATCCATGAAACTGATGCATCCTGATTTATCGACTTTTCTCGTTTCACAATGGAGAAAAGCATTACTTAACATATCCGGATCAATGAACCGAAGCGCTTTCTTATCTGAACGAAATGCCGTTTCCGGGCTAATTTTTTCTCCAAGTGCAGAATGATGCTTATTTTGATAACACTCTGTCAGCCACACTTGGAAGAGCTCATTCAAACGATCAAGTGTATTGGGTTTTTCGAGGACAGCCTCACTAATGAATGAATCTATGATTCTATTGAAGCGTTCAATTTTCCCTTTTGATTCAGCTGAGTACGGGCGGGTGTAAGTAAGGCGGGTGCCTATTTTTGAGCAGGTGCGCGACATCCATTTGGTTCGATACTGCTTCCCGTTATCAAAATAGACTGCCTCTGGAACACCATACTTCTGGATAGCCTGACGAAAGGCATCCTCAACGATCCTTGAATCCAATGTAGGGTAGAAAGCTGCATGAAGTACAAACCTGGTGGCGTCGTCAATAAAGGCGACAAGATACACTTGTTTCTTCATTCCATTAGGGCCAATCGGCAGGTAAGGACCATACTTGATATCTGATTGCCATAGTTGGTTGCGATGTAGTTTCTGAAATCTCCTGGCAGCTATTCCTGTCTGGGAATAAAGTCGCATATGCCGGGTGCTGTACCCTTTTTCAGTGAGCTTTTCCTGGAGCGTTGACCTTTTGATTTGTCCCGGTTCAGCTACCCCTTCCCATTCAAGTATCTGGATGATTTGAGCTACACTCCGGGTCGGCACTTCCTTACGCAGGAGGATTGCCTGTTCTAATAAATGAAGAGGGATTACTTCAGGCTTTCGGGCACCTTTTCTTCCTTGTGGCTTCAGTCCCCCAAACCCATCTTTCTGAAATTGAGCCAAATATCGCCTGATGGTTCTTTCTGAAAGACCGCTCGTCTTCGCTATCTGGTCTTTTAATTCCTTTACTTTCCCAGCGTCAAGCCCCTCTGCCAATAAAGGGGATATCAGCTGAAAACGCTGCACTGCCAATTCTTCTGATTTCTTATGATCACTCATGATACACTCTCCTCTCTGTGTCTATCACGAGTGTAAATCAGGTGCTATTGGACAATGAATGCAGAACGGATGTGTATCCATAAATTAATATTTACGATGGGCCGGACAGTTCTTGTCAGCCATCCATTGGCATCTCCTGCCAAGTGTCCTATCCTTTGAAGTGCGTTCCCTGAACATTTGGACGTGATATCCAGGGGGATATTTTCCTGACTGGTTCTGACCATGATGGAATTCAAACAACCGATCCAATAATCCACAAATTGATGAAACCAGCGATGCCATCTCGATAGAGTGGAATCATCGGCAGGAACAATGTGGGTGGATGGGTTCGTAAGAACGTCTTCGATACATTCAGCCTCATAGCGCTTATAAGGAATCAATAAATCTGGTAATTCATGATGAGTGGTACCACAATTGGTACACTGCAATATTCTGATGTTATAGGTTTTACTCTGACCTGTATGATCCTTGGCTTTTCGATCCTTTGTACCTCTAACCAACATGGTTTTCCCGCAGCAAGGGGAAGGAATCCTCTCCGCACCCCTAACTAAAAACTCCAGTAAGAGTATTTTCAATCAGCTGATAATTTGATACAATAACCATATACTTTTTTGTGGACGTCTCCTGTCTAACTGTTGGTGCAATTAGACATTATGGGAGACGTCTTTTCCTTTCTCTAGAATAAATGTCGAAATGTTTCGAATTATATATGGACATTATAATCGACTAATTCTGGACAGGCAATACCGTCAACTTTCGGAAATTTAAGAGTGTCATAAACA
>NZ_JAUSUN010000057.1:0-4004 GCF_030814065.1 Mesobacillus stamsii | reverse complement strand
GAGGGTTAGCTCGGTCAGTTTTTGTTGGCTAGGAAAAGCAACGATAAGTCGAGAAGCCCCCACTTCAAGCGACCTGTAAGGGTGGTAAGTGGTGGGAGTAGTTCACTGATATCTTATTTCTTCATTCAACCCTTTCTTTAGCACAATATAATGAGTGAGATCAGCATTCCTTAAAAAGGTACCCCGAATCCATATATAATAAGTAAACTCGCCAACTATGGTGAGTTCAGTTTGTAGACAAAAGGGGTTCGGAATGGTCTCATTCCGAACCCCTTTTGGCATAAATTTGAATTTCTAAAGAAGATGGACTCCTCTTAACTGCCGTTTCTAAGCTTCATATTTCCGGAAGAAACCATCTTTGGTCCGTGGTCGTGTATATGGCAGTACCGGTGTGATTTCCAGATCAAACAGGTACTTCGCGATGGCAGGTATCTTCCTAATTGAAGTTGTTGTTTTGCTTCTTTGAAAAAAACTTCAATCGTCCAACGCACGGAGTATACTTGAAGCATTTCCATTACTGACAAGGATTCATCTGTAGACAGGTACAATTTCCAATCCTTTTGATAAGGAAATCGACAAAAATAAAGTTTCACCGTTTCCCCAATGCCTGCATAATGGACGGTTGCTTCAATCATTGGACCTAGTGGTTGTGGTAAGACAACAATTTTCAACATTATTGCTGGATTATTAAGACCCACTGGAGGAGATGTCTCTTTGTATGGTGAAAATATTACTGCCGAAATTGGTCATGTTTCTTACATGTTACAGAAGGATTTATTGCTTCCGTGGTTAACCGTAATCGAAAATGTGATTTTAGGTGCACAATTAAATGGGACTTCAAAACAGGTCGCAATTAATAAGGCATCCCCTGTTTTAGAGAAATATGGATTAGGTGGATTTGAAAAAAACTATCCGAGAACCTTGTCAGGTGGGATGAAGCAGAGAGTGGCTTTATTGCGAACATTAATGTTAGAGAATAATATAATTTTACTAGATGAACCATTGAGTGCCCTGGATGCTCAAACTCGATATGCAATACAATTATGGTTGCTGGAAATTTGGGAGGATCTAATGCTCCTAGTTACGCATGATATTGATGAGGCAGTATTTTTATCAGATGAGGTATATGTTTTAACAAATAGGCCTACAAGAGTTGCCGAAAAAATTGAAATAAATCTTCCTAGACCAAGGGGTGAACAAATTTTTTCTACACCAGAATTTGCAGCATATAAATCAAAATTAATTACGATGTTGAATCAACCAAGTGTGTTATAAATATTATTTGGAATGTATGATATGCAAGGCTTTGAAATTGTAAGAATTGACATACTTCATAAATAACCACTCATTTTCGGAAATGAGTGGTTATTTGTTGTAGCTTCATTTGATTAGGAAGAAGGGTCATTCCAATCTCGTTCCTCACCTAATGATAAAAGATTCCCATTAAAGATACTAAATTCCTTGTTCTTCTCATAGGTATGAATGGTGAAAGGGAAATCATTTATTAGTACGAAAGGGGAAGGAAAATGGACAAGGATACGGAAAAGGTTGGAAAATGCCCGGTGATGCACGGGGGTGCAACTAGTCAAAAAACGAGTGGTACGACTAATAGAGACTGGTGGCCGAATCAGCTGCAGTTGAATATTCTCCATCAGCATGACCGTAAATCAAACCCAATGGGGGCGGATTTTCATTATAGTGAAGAATGCAAAAAGCTGGACTACGATGCACTTAAGCGGGATCTTCAAGTGCTCATGACAACGAGTCAGGACTGGTGGCCGGCAGACTTCGGTCATTATGGACCATTGTTTATCCGAATGGCCTGGCATTCTGCGGGGACATATCGTATTGGCGATGGCCGAGGCGGCGGAGGGACGGGTTCACAACGATTTGCGCCGCTGAACAGCTGGCCAGATAATGGGAACTTGGACAAAGCTCGACGACTGCTATGGCCACTTAAGCAAAAGTATGGCAACAAAATTTCCTGGGCTGACTTGATTTTATTAGCTGGTAATGTGGCAATTGAGTCGATGGGAGGCAAGACAATCGGTTTTGGCGTAGGGAGACAGGATATCTGGCATCCGGAAGAGGACACTTATTGGGGCGTTGAATCAGAGTGGCTCGGCGATAATCGGTATACAGGGGATCGTGAGCTGGAGAACCCGCTTGCTGCTGTACAAATGGGCCTTATTTATGTAAATCCCGAAGGACCGAATGGCAAGCCGGATCCGCTTGCAGCAGCACGGGACATTCGCGAAACCTTTGCACGGATGGGCATGAACGATGAAGAAACAGTAGCGCTGATTGCTGGCGGACATACTTTTGGAAAAGCCCACGGCGCAGGAGATGCAACGAAAGTTGGTCCAGAACCGGAAGCAGCTCCGATCGAAGAGATGGGTTTAGGATGGAAAAATGCACATGGCACCGGCAGAGGCCGGGATACCATTACTAGCGGCCTGGAAGGAGCCTGGACGGCTAACCCAACACAATGGGATAATGGCTATTTTGATTTATTATTCGACTATGAATGGTGGCTGACAAAGAGTCCGGCAGGTGCCTATCAATGGCTGGCTGTGGATCCGGCCGAAAAAGATCTTGCTCCGGATGCTGAAGATGCTTTTGAAAAAGTCCCAACCATGATGCTTACAACAGATCTAGCATTGCGCCATGATCCTGATTATGAAAAAATCGCCCGCCGTTTTCATCAAAATCCAGAAGAGTTTGCCGACGCTTTTGCCAAGGCATGGTTCAAGTTATTGCATCGTGATATGGGTCCTAAATCAAGGTATATCGGTCCAGAAGTTCCAAAAGAAGATTTCGTCTGGCAGGATCCTATTCCAGCGGTTGAGTATGAATGGACAGAAGAAGAAATAGGAAAGGTGAAATCTTTGATTCTGGACTCTGGGCTAACCATCGGCGAGTTGGTCACGACTGCCTGGGCTTCCGCAAGCACGTTCCGTGGCTCGGACTTCCGCGGTGGAGCGAATGGTGCACGCATCCGACTGGCTCCGCAAAAAGACTGGGAAGTGAATCAGCCGGAACAACTTTCAAAGGTGCTCCATTCACTTGAAAAAATTCAAAGCCATCTCGATCAGAAAATAAGCATTGCTGATTTGATCGTTCTTGGCGGCAGTGCAGCAATCGAGAAAGCGGCACGTGACGCTGGTTTTGATGTAGCTGTTCCATTTGCTCCAGGGCGTGGGGATGCAACCGACGAGCAAACAGATGCAGAAAGTTTTGCAGTGCTTGAGCCTTGCGCTGATGGATTCCGCAACTATCAAAAGAAACAATATAGCGTAAGTCCAGAAGAGCTCTTATTGGACAAGGCACAGCTATTAAACCTCAGTGCACCTGAAATGACGGTTCTGATTGGTGGAATGCGGGTGCTCGGTACCAACCATGGCGGTACAAAGCATGGAGTTTTTACCGACCGTGTTGGCATGCTCACCAATGATTTCTTTGTAAACCTGCTGGATATGGGAGTGGAATGGAAGCCTGCAGAAGGTGGTGTTTATCAAGGTTGTGACCGCAAGACCGGTGAGGTTAAACTTACGGCCACCAGAGTGGACCTAGTTTTCGGCTCCAACTCTCAGCTGCGGGCGATTTCGGAAGTATATGCCCAGAACGATAACAAAGAGAAGTTTGTGCGCGACTTTATTTCCGCATGGACAAAGGTGATGAATGCAGATCGATTTGACCTTCATGCAAAAAAAATGTGAGACTTGTGAATGAGTCAAAAATAAATTGTTTAACGAGAGCAGATCAGTAAAATGGTCTGTTTTTTTTGGTATGCAAGTTTAGAAAGCGGGTTTCCCTTTCGATAGCGCATGACTCTCTGGAAATTTAATAACATTGACAGTTTATTGATAGATGAGGGAAAATTGGTAGTGTATTTAGAAAGTTTCATTTTTTAACGGATTTCCGAAAGAAGTCTCCCATCCTCAAGGAATGGGAAGGGCTAAAGCCCAATGAGTAGGTGGGAGATGAATTTCGGTTGGCTTTAG
>NZ_JAUSUN010000056.1:0-4226 GCF_030814065.1 Mesobacillus stamsii | reverse complement strand
TGTCTAAAATTGTCGGCTTAAAAACCACATAGCTTTAACCTTATTTTAGTGCGGCCTTTTTTAGGTGATATTTCAAAAAATGCAAGACTCAAGTTTTTTACTTGATTAAAGTGATGAAACTTATTAAAGGTTAAATTTTTGTAATTTTTTTGTGCATCTACTGACAGCTTTTAGATAATACCCTACTATTTATCATAGGCAATAAATACTCGTATCGAAGGTGAAGACGATGAAGGATTTTTTAAAGAAATTAGGAAAGTGGAAGGAAGGGATTTCAAAAAGGCTAATTAGAAAAAGATTTTTTTCTGAAATGATTAAATGGAAGGACATCCCGATTAGGAGGAAGCTATTTTTATCTTTAGGCTTCAATTCGATGCTATTTTTATTAATGACAGCATTTACGATTTTTTTGTTCCAAAATATTCGAACAGACATTCAACATGTAAATGAAAAGGGGGAACAGGCTGTTACGGTTTCCGAAATTGGTTCTTTGATTCGCTCTAAAGATATTCGAATTGCCGATTATATAACTTTTTTGCGTAATGAGGACGTAAAAGGATACCGAAAAGTCAGAAATGAATTAAATCAAAAGACTCAGATTTTGAAGGACCAGGTAACAGAGCAGAGAATCGAAAAAATGATTTCCAATGTTCAAAAAAACAACTCGGAAATCGACCGTCTGTTCATAAATAAAGTTGCGCCATCAGTAGTTAGGCTTGACAAAGAAATATACACGGAAGCGAGAGCGGACATTTCGGAATTAAGGGATCGCAATGTCAAAATACTTTCCGAAATGGAAAATATTTTTAAGAATGAGAGACAAAGTACGACTGACAGCATGTCGGATGGCATGAGAATATTCCTGTATTTGATTAGTCTTTCGGCGTTGATCGGTACGATCGTTAGTGCAACAATAGTATTCTTTGTAGCGAATTCATTGAATTATACCTTAAAAGAGCTAGCTGAAAAAACAAAATTAGTCGCTAAGGGAAAGCTTGGCAAGGGTGAAATAACGTATCAAGGTAAGGATGAAATGGGACAGCTTGCAGGGTCAGTCAACTTCATGATGACAAACTTGACAGATATGGTTTCTGGCATACGGTCCGTTTCTTATTCAATGGAAGAAGACAGCAGATTACTAAGGAATTATTGTTATAATATAAAACTTTCCAGTAGTCAAATATCTGCGACAATGTCTGAATTATCTGCAGGGGCACAAGAACAATCTGCAGCCACTCAAGAACTTTTAGGAAAGTATGACCTATTCAGTGAACAAATCGAATCCTCTGCGGTAAGAGGGAATGAGCTGAAACATTTATCGATGAATGTAAAGCAGCTAACCCATTCAGGTTACGAAAGTATGCAAGAGTCTGTAGACTATATCGAGCTTGTCTGGAGAATGGTAAAAAATACATATGATGAAGTGAAAGAGATGGAGCGTCAAACTCAGAACATTAGCCAGCTGACAGAGGTGATTCAATCGATTGCCGCACAGACACATATACTAGCACTTAATGCAGCGATAGAAGCCGCAAGAGCAGGGGAAGCCGGCAAGGGCTTTATGGTGGTAGCCAACGAAGTAAGAAAGCTTGCAAATGGCGTAGAACAGTCATTACAAGAGATAAATGTAATTGTCTCTTCTGTTCAAACCGTATCAAAGAATGTAAAAGAATCTCTCGAACACGGGTATCAAAAATTGGAGGAGGGTCAAAAGAAAATTCACCAAACAGGAAAAGGGTTAACAGAAATTAAGACAGAGGTAGATAAAATTTCTGGTGCGATTGAGGAAATTTCCAACAAGCTGGATGATGTCGGTAAGACGAATTTCAATGTTAGAGAATCGCTCTCGGCGATTGCCGGAAATTCCAATCAGGTTACTGCAGCAACCATGGATAACTTTTCTTCCAGTCAAATGCAGGATGCAGAGATTGAAGGGATTTTTGAAAAGTCAGATCATATTGCAAGACAATCGAAAGATCTTGCCTCTTTAGTTGGGAAATTTGAGATTGAAGGAAGTCCTGTGCCAAATCCAGCCATAGAGGCACAGTGATTGAACTGTTTGAAAATGCAAAAAGAAAAGAGAGCAGGAGAGATAAATTAAATTCCTGCTCTTTTTTCAGTAAACATTAGTTAACGCATAATAGGACAAACAATAAAAAAATTGATATAATCAAGTGAAAAGTGACTTGGAGGTTTCTGCACTTTGAGTGAAAAATTGGAACAAATAATCATCGATGTCCTGGTAGAGAAATTATCTCCGTATTTAATCATTTTGTTTGGTTCGACTGTTAATGGATATACCCATAGTGACAGTGACATTGATATCGCTTTTTTAAACGATCGGAAAAACTTCGATAAATACGAATTATTCATGATTGCTCAGGAGCTGGCAGCAAAACTGAATCGAGACATCGATCTTATAGACCTGAACCAGTCAAGTACGGTTTTTCAAGCGCAAATTATCCAAACTGGAAAAGCGATATATTGTACGGATAAACAAAAAAAGGCGAACTTTGAACTAAAAGCTTTCAAGATGTACGCAAAGCTTAATGAGGAGCGTTCCGTAATCTTAAAGAAAATTTACGAAAGCGGGTCCATATATGAAAAATGACGTCATTTTTAACAAAATAAGCATCATTGAACGCTGCATAAAGCGAATTCACGAGGAGTATGATAACAATCCTAAACATTTAGAGAACTTTACGAAGCAGGATTCCATCATCTTAAATCTGCAGCGAGCTTGTGAAGCAAGTATCGATTTGGCTATGCATATCATTGCTGATAAAAAACTCGGACTCCCGCAAAACAGCCGGGATGCTTTCTCCATCTTAGAAACAGAAGGGATCCTCTCCTCTTCCCTATCAGATAAAATGAAGGCAATGGTAGGATTTCGAAATATAGCGGTTCATGATTATCAAGAGATCAACTTAGTGATCCTGCAAAAAATAATCGAGGATCACTTGGTAGATTTTTTTCAATTTACAAAGACCATTCTTTTATATTAACGATATAAAAGAATGTCTACTAATTTCATTAGGTAATAATTTTAGCGATTTGGTTAAAGTCCATCGAATTTGTCAAGACGTAGCTACCTATTTGGATTTTCGTGTGGAAATTATTGTCAATCAAATAGCGTTCGAATGCAGCTGCGTCAGCAATAATTCCATTGCTCTGAAGCATGGCGGCTACATCTTTAGGCGTCATTCCGGAAACAATAATGAGTGTGAATTTTTTTTCGCTTTCAGCTTTTTCCTGTTCTTTCTGGAGAGTGGATCCAGGGGCTTTCGTGCCAGCGGTAGCAGAAGGCTGTTCCTTTTTTACGGGATCCTCTTTGGCAGTCAGCTTGGAAAACTCACTGCTGCTAATCACATGATAGCCATTATCTTCAAGATGCCGTTTCGCGTCTGAAACAGTCAGCTTTCTTCCTGACTCTTTTTCAGCGATGACGCTGTTGCCGGCCCATATGAAAACAGCTGCCAAAAGCAGTCCTAATGCAAATGCTTGCGCTGATCGTCTATTCATATGATCTGTCCTTTATCAACGAATTCATTAATGATCTCCTGAACTTCATGAGTTGAAAGCGATGATTGCTTTGCGATCTGCTTCAGCTGCATCCCCTGTTGGGCAAGCGCCCATACTTGGTTTTTGATAATCTCGTGTATTTGCTTTTTTTCAACAGATGTAGATGATTGTTTGTCAACGCCTACGAGCAATTCTTCCTCCAGTATCTTTAGTTTTTTCTTAATCTGGTAAAGGTCCTGAATTTGTTGAATTGTCAGCTGGTCGATCTCCTCACGCAATTCCTTATATGGATCTTTCATAAAGAAAGAAAAAGTGAAAAGAAGCGCAGCCAGGACAACAAGGCTAATGATCATATAGCCCATCTATTATTCCTCCCGAGCTGGTATTTGAACAGATAGTATAAGTCTACCATTCCATATGCGAAAATTCGATTAAAAAATTTTTCCGTGAAAAAAAGATAAATTTGTCTTATCATGAGTTCCATTAGTTTGTAAGTACTGTCGAACCACCACCAAATTTGCACTTTCAAAAAATTACAAAAAAAAAATAGACGTTTCTGTCAAGTGGACTCAATACTAGGCAATTTCCGACAATTTCCGTTCATTGTAGCCTGCATTCCCGTAATTTATAACGATGGAGGTTGTACTTCCAGGGATTGATAGATTTCGACCTGTTTCTTTGTGACCTCTCCAAGGATACGACCA
>NZ_JAUSUN010000055.1:0-4488 GCF_030814065.1 Mesobacillus stamsii | reverse complement strand
AATTTTATTCTATCTAAGACCGATTATACCCAAGCCTTTGGCTAAAGCCAACCAAAATTCATCTCCCACCTACTCATTGGGCTTTAGCCCTTCCCGTTCCTTGAGGATGGGAGACTTCTTTCGGAAATCCGTTAAAAAAATTTCTCAAATTCTTGTCATGAGCAGTAGGAGGACAAACCTTTTGTTTCCAAAAACATTTCGAAAAGGAACGTCCCCATGCTTCACTACAACCAATTTTCTTTATCGCAAGATTTCCATATATAGTCACCAGGGATTTTCCTGTGCTGTTTGATTTTTACAAGTTTTAGTTACGCTTTGTTTTGTTTGGTCATATCCATTCACCTCACTTTTGACCTTGATTTTCGATATATTTTTTGATGTTATCAATTGGAGCACCACCCGTTGTAAGCAGGCAGAAATTCCTTGACCAGAACATTTCTTTCCATAGCCTTTTTCTGATATCCGGAAAATCTCTCTTTATCAATCGAGAACTTGCACTCTTATACGCATTGATGAACTTTGATAATTCTGAGTTAGGATGTGCTTTGAATAAGACGTGGATATGGTCTTTATCATGATTCCACTCCACTAAAGAAATGTTATACTTACTTCCGATTTCAGTGAACTTATCTTTTGCGAAATCAGATATTTCACTGTCGAACACTTGTCTGCGATATTTTACTACCAGAACAAGATGGTAATACATTGAGAATACTGAATGATTATTACTGTCTAATTTCATTGGTATAACAACCCTTCATTACATATATTACTGATTATACCAAAGCCTTTGGCTAAAGCCAACCAAAATTCATCTCCCACCTACTCATTGGGCTATCGCCCTTCACATTCCTTGAGGATGAGAGACTTCTTTCGGAAATCCGTTAAAGCCAGTGACTAGTATGGCCATTGTATGCTCCACCCTTATTCTTTTATCACAATAGATCGACCGTCCCTTTTCCTTCATCATACGAAAGGAGGAAATCGTCCGTTCTTACTTCACTCTCCTAGCTGCCTGCTGAATAGGATCCCACACACCATTATACGGGGGAGCATATGCCAAATCCAGATCAAGCAGCTCGTCTGTCGTCATGGAATGAAATATGGCCGTTGCTAGGACATCTATTCGCTTGTCGACGCCGTTTTCCCCAATAATTTGCCCGCCAAGTACCTTATGAGTCTCTTTATGATAGACAAGCTTCACCTTCATTTTTTTACCATCCGGATAATAACCGGCAATATCCGTTGCAGTAATAGTTACGGATCCACAAGGGATGTTGAGCATGTTTGCCTCCGCTTCTGATAGACCTGTTCTCCCCAGGGTTAACCTGAAAAACTTAATAACCGAACTGCCAACGATTCCTTTAAAGGTTTGATGAATATCCACCATGTTCAATCCGGCGATTTGGCCTTGCTTATTGGCGTGTGTTCCCAATGGGATATGATCATCCTTTTCTTTTACCCGGTGGTATTGGGTGGCACAGTCTCCCGCTGCGTAGATATCTTCTATACTGGTTTGCATATAGGCATTTACTTCGATCGCACCATTTACACTGGTCTTGATTCCTGTTCCTTCTAAAAAGGAGGTATTCGGCTTCACCCCTACAGCGATAAGCACCAAATCCGTTTCATATTCGCCTTTGTCAGTTTTCACAAATTCGACATGCTCCCTTCCGCCGAATGCTTCCACGGATTCACTAATCTTCAAAACAATATTCTGCTTCACTGCTTCATCGTGAATCAGTTCTGCCATATCCGCATCAAAAATTTGCGCTAATTGGTCCTTTCTTTCGATGATTGTTACCTTCTTGCCAAGCTCTGCAAAACTTTCCGCCATTTCCAGTCCGATGTATCCGCCGCCGATCACGGTCACATTCTTTCTATCATTCTGCAAATAATCGATAATTTCTTTGGCATCATGGATGGTCTTTAAAGAGAAAATACCCGGAAGTGTCACGCCTTCCCATTTTGGAACGACCGAACTTACACCAGTGGCAATTAGCAAGCGGTCATAAGGAAGATTAAACGTATCCCCATTTTCGTGGTTTATTCCACTAACAAGTTTATTTTTCGTGTCCACTTTTTGGACTTCATGAAATTCTCGTGCATCAATGCCATATTTTTCTCTAAAAGCAGCTGGAGTGCGCGCAATTAATCGATCGGTAGACTCAATCTTCCCGCTGATTACATAAGGCAGGCCACATTGACCGTATGAATACACGTCACCCTTTTCCAATACCGTAATCTCATTTCCAGAGCTGTTCCGAACCATTTGCATCGCAGCACTCATTCCCGCTGCATCGCCACCAATAATAAGTATTTTCATCTTTATCCCTCCATTCCTTATGTATCTAATTATGATGGAATTTTAACCATTAAAGCAACTTTTAAGAACGGAAAACGAACCTATAATCCTTGTTTCTTTCACTGCCAAACTTCTGGCTATAAATATATTTATAAAGCCCTATGAACTAATACATTCCCTATCTTCTAAAACAAACAAACTCAATGAAACCGGTACTTAATTCTAGGTTATATCTCAAAAATCAGAGTTCCATTGCCTTCTCCTAAAGTGAATGTTAAAGCTTAGATATATTTACTTTTTCGAGTAAAAAAAGCGTGTTTACTTATTGTTGTTTCATCTAAAACAAAAATAAGTTCCATTGTCTTACATACTTAATATTTATTAAACAACGTTTAACATTCCATTCACTCTTTATTAAAAATTCCATATTATAATCAATCCTGTAAATCAAATAAAGTGAGGTGAATCCTATGTTTTTAAAAAAAACTGATTGACAAAAACCCGATCACGATTCAGTACAACGCAAATGGTTCATTAGCCGTTTTTAAAGGCCGCGTCTATGGGCTAAATGTAAAGGAGCAAATTCTTTCACTGAAAGATGAAAAACAAAAGACGTTTTCGATTCGATTTTCGGAAATACGAGCAATTTATTAGTCAAGGATTCTCCTGAATTATTCCTGTATTTCTTTTTGCTTCCTTAAGTCCCTTCCTTAACGAGAATGCCATGTCCAAAGCCAGTCGCTTTGGTCTTATTTGTTTTCGTCAATATAAAAATAGTGACTTGTTTTACATGCCTGGGTATAATTAATTCATACAGAAGGAGGTGAATGAGATGGAGAGAATATTGAACAAGATATTAGAGCGGCTGGATTCCATGGACAAGCGATTTGATGCTGTTGATGCACAGTTTGAATCTGTTGATGCACGGTTTGAATCTATCAAAAATAATTTAATCAATTTAGAGAATGGCCAGCAATCAATGCGGTTAGAATTAAATGATTTATTGAATGGCCAGCAATCCTTGCAGTTAGAATTAAATGATTTATTGAATGGCCAGCAATCCTTGCAGCTAGAACAAAATGATTTATTGAAAGGCCAGCAATCCATGGGGTTAGAACTGAATGCTTTATTGAATGGCCAGCAATCCTTGCAGTTAGAACAAAATAATTTATTGAATGGCCAGCAATCCATGGGGTTAGAACTGAATGCTTTATTGAATGGCCAGCAATCCTTGCAGCTAGAACAAAATGATTTATTGAATGGCCAGCAATCCATGGGGTTAGAACTGAACGATTTATTGAAAGGCCAGCAATCCTTGCAGTTAGAACAAAATAATTTATTGGATGGCCAGCAATCAATGCGGTTAGAACTGAACGATTTATTGAAAGGCCAGCAATCCTTGCAGTTAGAACAAAATAATTTATTGGATGGCCAGCAATCCATGGGGTTAGAACTGAATGATTTATTGAATGGCCAGCAATCCTTGCAGTTAGAACAAAATAATTTATTGAATGGCCAGCAATCCATGGGGTTAGAACTGAATGATTTATTGAATGGCCAGCAATCCTTGCAGCTAGAACAAAATGATTTATTGAAAGGCCAGCAATCCATGGGGTTAGAACTGAATGCTTTATTAAATGGCCAGCAATCCTTGCAGTTAGAACAAAATAATTTATTGAATGGCCAGCAATCCATTTTGTCAGAACAAAGTGAAATGCGGAAGGAAGTGGCATTTTATTACGGTAGTCTGATGAAGAAGCTTGATGAAACAAAAATAGATCTTTCTAGCGAAATCAAGCATGTTTCAAATGTGCAGAAGCTGCACCAGGATGTTTTGGAGATACTGAACGAAAAACAACAGTAATATTTCGCCTTACACCATCTCTTAAATATCCCACAGTTTCCTCAAACAATTTATCTTTCTTATTCCCATCGACAATACCTATGCCATGTAGAAGAGCGTTGCCACAAACGGAGCATCTCTGGGTTCATTGCTCACACCTTATACCTCTCCCACTTAACCACTTGAAGTGGATTAGTGAAGGAAATCCTCAAAAGGAGGGCAAATTAAATGTCATTTTTCCTATCTTTTATCGTTTTCCGACAGAAGACTCCCACCTCAATCGTGTGAAGGGCGAAGCCCAACGATAGGTGGGAGATGAATGTCGGTTAGGCGATAGCCT
>NZ_JAUSUN010000054.1:0-4564 GCF_030814065.1 Mesobacillus stamsii | reverse complement strand
CTAAAGCCAACCGAAATTCATCTCCCACCTACTCATTGGGCTTTAGCCCTTCCCATTCCTTGAGGATGGGAGACTTCTTTCGGAAATCCGTTAAAGCATTATCAAAATCTGTTTGGTCAACTTCTGAAGTAAAATTTAGGGAATATGCAATGTGAAATGTTAACATTATCTAGTAGATAATTCCCTTTTTCTCGAAGTGAATTTATGCTTTCTTATTCTAGCTAAAAAGACCTCCATCACTAGAGGTCTCGATCATCATCCTAATTTGATTTTCTCTGCAATCTCGATTGGTCTTTCAAGCCATTGTGAAGCGATCGTAGTAAAGATTTTCTTGGACCCCGTCATGTAAAAAGAATGCTCAGGCAGCTCGTCACGATCGGCAAACATATCATTGTGGCCAAGGATCGTACTTATTTCCCTTGCTGTTTCTTCCCCTGAACTGATGACCTTCACTTCCGCTCCCATTACTTCTTTGATCAGCGGCTCAAGCAATGGATAGTGGGTGCAGCCGAGAATCAATGTGTCGAGTCCTTGTCCCAGCAATGGTTTCAGCGTTTCCGTTACAACTTTCTTGGCAACATGGCCATCGAATTCTCCGCTCTCTACCAGCGGTACGAATTTTGGACAGGCGAGTGCTTCAATCTTAGTCTTTCGGTTGATCGATTTCAAAGCATGCTCATACGCCTGGCTTTTCACTGTGCCTTCCGTGCCGATAATCCCGATCTTGTAATTTTCCGTTACCTTGATGGCTGTTCTTGCACCCGGCTGGATGACCCCCAATACAGGAATGGAAAGCTCTTCCCTGATCTCCTCCAAAACCACTGCTGTCGCTGTATTACATGCAATGACAAGCATTTTAATATTTTTCTGAAGCAGGAACTGGGTCATTTGCCAAGTGAATTTTTTCACTTCTTCGACAGGCCTTGGTCCGTAGGGGCAACGAGCCGTATCACCGACATAGATGATCTGTTCGTAAGGTAGCTGCCTCATTACCTCCTTGGCAACAGTTAACCCGCCTACTCCTGAATCAATGATTCCAATTGATCGATTCAAAAAACTCGCCTCATTCTCCACGCATTTCTTGATGTAATTTTGACAGGCGTTCCCTAAGCGATTCGATTTCGTTATCGGAGAAATCCTTCAAAACCTCCTGAAGGTACAGCTGTCGTTTCTTAATCACCTCATCGATGATCCTTTCCCCTTCGTCGAGAAGATGGATGCGCACTACACGCCTGTCATTCGGGTCCTTTACTCTAACAACGAGCTGATTTTTTTCCATTCTGTCAACGAGATCCGTCGTCGTGCTGCAGGCGAGAAACATCTTGTTCGACAATTCCCCGATCGTCATATCCCCGTCTTCAAACAGCCATTGCAAAGCAATGAACTGAGGGGGTGTAATCGTGTAATGGCTGAGAATTTCCCGGCCCTTCTGCTTTATAATTCCTGATATGTACCTTAAATCCTTTTCAATTTTAGCAACTGTCTCCAGCCCTTGATTTTTATCCGCCCCTACAGGTTTCATTAGAAACACTCCTAAAAAGTATCTAGTTCTCTTATGGTATCCAAGCAGAGATGAAATTTACTATTGCCCTTATTTTCTACTTTTTCCGCACAAATTTCAAGATAGAATTCCGATTTCCGCCTGTTTTCCCCCTATAAACATCTTAACCGGCCCACCATTTAGGGTTGGCCGGTCATGATTAAAGTTCTAGTTCTCCCATTCGCAGGAGCTCTACAACAGCTTGGGAGCGCCCTTTTACACCAAGCTTTTGCATGGCATTTGTACTGCGTACCCTTTGCAAGTAATGATTAGACTACATCATTTTTTCGAAGGTGTACTTAATATCTACAGTTCCGTCCTGGCTAATATCAGCTGACGTTATCAGCTGTTGGAACGCATAGTGAAGATCTTGATCATAATATTGTAATTGGCTAAAAGCTTGCTTTATGGATTCAACGTTAGCTGCAGCCGTATCTTCATGAGCTAATAAAAGTGCTTTTTCCTTGCTCTTATTAATAGAGATTTCTATTTCTTTTCGTTTTTCTTCGAATTCCTCTTTGTTTAGAGGACTATTTTCATCAAGATACAGATCTAGTAGCTTCTTTTTTTGCTTTTCTAATCTTAATATATTTTGCTGCATTCCTTTAATATCTTCTTTTTGTTTTTTCTTAATTTCATTTTCAAAATTCAGCCTGATGCTTTCGCCTTTTTCAAGGAGCAGCTGCATAATGAATTCACGAAACTTTTCGTACCTTATCGGCTCATGATTTACGCAGCCGTGTTTTCCCCCTCTCCGATACTTGCTGCATTTTAAATATTTCCACTCTGTCCTGGTCCCGTCTTTCTTCGTCTTATAGCTTTGCATAATAACCATGTTGGATCCACAGTGGGCGCACCTTAAAATATCCCGGAATTCATTCCACGGTGTAATTTTTTTCTTATTATTTTTATGTTCTCTATTATTAGCTTTTTCATATTCTGCCTTGGATATGATCGCTGGATGCTGATCTTCGTAGACTAGCCACTTTTCCTTTGGATTACGAATTTGTTTTTTTCGTCCTCCGATTTTTACTGTCGTATATTGATTGTGAATAAATGTCCCATAGTATATTGGATTACTTAGTATTCGCTGAACTGATGTGACTTGCCATTTATCCTTCAGCTTCGGTTTAATGCCTAAATCATTTAGATAATGAGTAATTCTTTTAAATCCCCATTTATCCTGATTATACCAGGAATAAATCCTGCGAATGACTTCTGCTTCTTCATCGTTAATCTCCAGCTTTTTATCTTTTCGATTGTAACCATATGGAACTTTTCCTATATGTTCTCCCCGCCTAACCTTAGCAGCAAGTGCAGCTGATATAGAAATAGAAAGAGTTCTAGGGTATTGGGCAGCAAATAAGCTCCACATCTCAAATTGCATGTCATTTTTCCCGACTATGAAACTATCATAGCCTTCTTCAATAGATATGACTCTTACATTATGAGCCGTAAAAACTTCCCGGATCTCAAGAGCATCTTTCAAATCACGAGCCATACGATGAATGGATTTGAATAACACCATTTCAATTTCCTTCTTCTTTGCTTTATCCAGGATCAATTGAATGGCCGGCCGATCAAGAAAGACTGTTCCGGTAATCCCTTCATCAACATAAACCTGATTTTCATCCCATTTGAATCCATTACGTTCCAGCCAGTTTCTGCATATATCAATTTGATTTTCAATTGAGGATAGTTGTTCATCTTTTTCAGTGGAAACCCGTCCATACACTGCATAATTCATAAAATCACCCTTTGTAATTGGTACATATAACACTATTGTAGCGAATCAAAGGCAAAGAAAAAAGCACCAATTTCAGGCGCTCCATTTCACATTTTCACTTTTCTGTAAAGGGTCGCCTGACTGATCCCTGTAGCTTTGACTATCTCACTTATTGAATATTGCTTGGAATTATACATTTTCAAAGCGAGATCCACTTTCTTTTTGTCAACTGTAGGCCGTCCACCTTTTCTTCCCCTGGCTCTGGCAGACTGTAGGCCAGCTTTCGTTCTTTCACTGATGATATCTCTTTCTAATTCGGCCAGGCTGGCCAACATCCGAAAGAAAAATCGTCCTGTAGACGTTGAGGTATCAATGCTGTCGCTAATCGATACAAACTCCACTCCCTTTTCTTCAAATAGTTCTGCAAGCTCAATCAGATGCTTTGTACTCCTGCTGATCCTATCCAGTTTATAGACGACTACCCGATCACCAGATCTAAGCATTTTGAGCATTTCATTCAATGCTGGACGATCTTTCTTTGTTCCTGTGATCTTTTCTTCGAATATTTCAAAGCAGCCTGCATTTTGCAGCGCATCGATCTGTAGCTGCAAGTTCTGATCCTGGGTAGATACTCTTGCATAGCCAACAATCATTTTTAAATCCTCCAAATCTTTTCAAAAAGGTATTTTGTGATTATAAAAGGTAATTTGATTTTGATAATAGAAAAGGAAAAAGAAATCGACGGTATTTCCGTCGATCTACATTTTTAAAAAGTTTTATCATTAACGACCTTTTTTGACTATTTTTCTTTAAACGCTGTTTCTAAATCTTCCAGCCTTTTTCCTTATAGAATTTATCTCGGTGAGCTTTTGCTTCTGCGCTTTGATAATGATTTCTATTTCCGTATTCATCTCGACTTGCTGTGCTTCCCGGCTGGAAAGCCTCCCTAATAACACGGATGATTTTTGGAACGAATACAAAAGCCATTCCAAGCAGTACAAAAGTTCCTATCAATCCTAAAAGTTCATTACCTGCGCCGACTAAATCAGCTGGCGTGAATGGAAGTGTTACACCTGTGAACATAATATTTTCCCCCTAATTTTTTATATAAAAACTATCTTTGATAGTAATTATCAGAATCACAATTTAAAACGTTTTAATTCGTGCTTAATTTGCTTTTTAAAGAGTTTTTTACTAAACCTATATCACTAGTGTTGCACTAATTAATATTCAATATTAAAAAGACTCACAATCTTCAATATTTTTGTTTTACGCAAAGAAAAAGTCCTTTATAATAG
>NZ_JAUSUN010000053.1:0-4626 GCF_030814065.1 Mesobacillus stamsii | reverse complement strand
TCACACCCGTTCCCATACCGAACACGGAAGTTAAGCTTCTCAGCGCCGATGGTAGTTGGGGGTCTCCCCCTGTGAGAGTAGGACGCCGCCGGGCAAGATGCATTTTACATCTTGTTTCAAAGATAAGGATTGTGTATCCAAATCGAAGAAATTATTAGTATTCCGCAGTAGCTCAGTGGTAGAGCACTCGGCTGTTAACCGAGCGGTCGTAGGTTCGAATCCTACCTGCGGAGCCAATTTGGAGAGCTGTCCGAGAGGTCGAAGGAGCACGATTGGAAATCGTGTAGACGGTCAACGCTGTCTCAAGGGTTCGAATCCCTTGCTCTCCGCCATAGAAATTTGTACAAATGGCCCCTTGGTCAAGCGGTTAAGACACCGCCCTTTCACGGCGGTAACACGGGTTCGAATCCCGTAGGGGTCACTAAGATTTTTTCGCGTAAGGGAAAATAATCGTCCTTAATTTTTCGCGTAAGCGAAAATAATCATCCTTAACTTTATCGAAGTAACGATTACAAATGGAGGATTAGCTCAGCTGGGAGAGCATCTGCCTTACAAGCAGAGGGTCGGCGGTTCGATCCCGTCATCCTCCACCAAGATTTTTTCGCGTAGCGAAAATAATCTTCCTTAGTGTTTCGCGTAGCGAAAATAATCTTCCTTAATTTTTCGCGTAGCGAAAATAATCGTCCTGAATGAAAATTTCATCACCATTTATTACCGTCGCGGGGTGGAGCAGTTCGGTAGCTCGTCGGGCTCATAACCCGAAGGTCGCAGGTTCAAATCCTGCCCCCGCAATCATTAATTCCTTTTCAAGTTACTCACTTGAAGAGATTTGGTCCCGTGGTGTAGCGGTTAACATGCCTGCCTGTCACGCAGGAGATCGCCGGTTCGATCCCGGTCGGGACCGCCATACCATATTGGCTCAGTAGCTCAGTCGGTAGAGCAAAGGACTGAAAATCCTTGTGTCGGCGGTTCGATTCCGTCCTGAGCCACCATTAAAGGTTCTGGTTATTTGGAAATTGAATGAATTGGTTTTTTTGTACATGAAAATGATGTTATAATGGAGGGGTAGCGAAGTGGCTAAACGCGGCGGACTGTAAATCCGCTCCCTCAGGGTTCGGCGGTTCGAATCCGTCCCCCTCCACCATTTATAGGGGTATAGTTTAAAGGTAGAACGAAGGTCTCCAAAACCTTTGGTGTGGGTTCGATTCCTGCTACCCCTGCCAATTTATTATGGCGATTGTGGCGAAGTGGTTAACGCATCGGATTGTGGTTCCGACATTCGTGGGTTCGATTCCCATCAGTCGCCCCATTTTAATCACATACTCAACCTGTATAGAATCGTTATTGGGCTATAGCCAAGCGGTAAGGCAACGGACTTTGACTCCGTCATGCGTTGGTTCGAATCCAGCTAGCCCAGCCATTTGCGGAAGTAGTTCAGTGGTAGAATACAACCTTGCCAAGGTTGGGGTCGCGGGTTCGAATCCCGTCTTCCGCTCCAATTTAATATGGCGGCATAGCCAAGTGGTAAGGCAAAGGTCTGCAAAACCTTTATTCACCGGTTCAAATCCGGTTGCCGCCTTCACTAATTTTTTAGTGGGAATAGCAATACTTGAAATTCATATGCCGGTGTGGCGGAATTGGCAGACGCGCACGACTCAAAATCGTGTTCCTTCTGGAGTGTCGGTTCGACCCCGACCACCGGTATCAACCAACCCTAAGCAAACAATTAATTAAATAATTCTATCTAAAAAAATGGGACAGAGTCTAAACTTCTGTCTTTTTTTGTACATTTAAAATGGAACTCGGGCTATTTAGTATAATATTGTATTATAAATGAATAAATAAAAATTCATGTGCTAATATATAAATAAATGGAAATAAAAGAATTAGGAGTGAAAAAAATGGACCAAATGAATGATGTTCGCTGGAAACAAAGATTTGAAAACTTTGAAAAGTCTTTTAAACTCCTAGAAAAATACTCAAATGAACCAATATCAACTGAATTAGAGCGAGCTGGTATTATCCATTTTTTTGAAACAACCTTTGAATTAGCTTGGAAAGTAATAAAAGATTATTTGGAAGCAGAGGGCTATGCTGCTAAAAGTCAAAGGGAATCCATTAAACAAGCATTTCAGGTTGAGATAATAGAAGATGGACACCTCTGGATGGATGCACTTTCGAAGAGGAATTTATCAGCCCATACTTATGACCAAGAACTAGCAGAGAATTTAGTTAAAGAAATACAAGAGAAATTCCAGCCTTTACTAAGGAAATTATATGAAAAATTTTTAAAGGAAATATAATATGTTCGGATTAATTGAGAGTGATATACGGTATATAAATTCTGCATTAGCACAATTTAATGAGATAGAAATTGGTATTATATTTGGAAGTCGAGCAATGGGAAACTATAAAAAAGGTTCTGATGTAGATCTTGCTATAAAAGGAAAAGACATTACTTCAAAGACAATTTATAAGTTGTCTGATTTGCTTAACGAGGAATACCCACTTCCGTATTTTTTTGATCTAATCCATTATGAAGGTATCTCTAATGTGAAGTTAAAAAATCATATCGATAGAGAAGGGATTACAATTTTCGAAGCTAACTCAAGAAATTATGGAGGCTATTAAAAGAATTTCAGCAATAAGAAATCAACATAAATAATTCCCATATCTTAAAGAATTGTATAAATTAATTGTGTGTATGATACGGTCCACCGGTATCATGAGAACTTTTTAAGTTCATTTTAAAGCAATTAGAAATCCCGAAAACGTTGATTTATCAATGTTTTCGGGATTTCTGCTTTTTAAGGGTTACGATAGAAAACGATAGGGTTTTTACACTCAAAAATACACAAGTTCATTTATTTTACACAGCTTTTACACATTGTTTTTTAGATTCATACCGAAATCGCGCTCTTCTGGTTATTGGTTGGGCAGCTGCCTTACGTAGAAGTGAACTAGTTTCTTTGGGTATTGAACATTTGGAGAATACACGGGAAGGACTTTTGCTGAATCTAGTACGAAGTAAGACGGATCAAAAAGGAGAAGGGCAAATAGTGGCATTACCATTTGGCAGCAGCCTGCTTACCTGCCCTGTCCGATTGTTGGAAGCCTGGATTGAAGCGACCGGCCTTGAGGATGGGCCTCTTTTCAGAAGAATTGATCATCATGGAATCCTTGGTAGAATGACCCCTCAATCTTTCCGATTAATCGTAAAAAGATGTTGCCAGTCAGTTGGAATGCCTTCCGAAAAATACGGTGCGCATAGCCTGCGGAGTGGCTTTTGCAGTACAGCAGCAAAAACGGGTAAGGCCGAGCATCAAATCATGAAACAGACGAGGCATAAAAGAAGTGATTCATTGCAACGCTACATACAAAAAGTGAACATGTTTGAAAATAATGCAGCAAGCGGGATCGGTCTTTAGCATCCCCTCACTTCAATTTTTTCTTTAACTGCTGAATTTATTGTCTCAAATAATAATTAATTGTGTGTCAAAGGGCACACAAAATGCCGATAATCGAGCCGCTTGGAATAACCTCCACAACTTTTCTACGGTCTTCCAGCCACAGGGCATCCTTCCCTTGTTCTTTTACTCCTATTGAGCGCATTAGTGCAATGAATTCTACAAATAGTTTGCCATCCAGACTTGCATCAGAAGAAACCGATAAGCGACGTAAGTTTAATCGTTCTTTCAGGTTGTCGAATGCCTTTTCAACAAGATCCTTGTTGGGATAAATTTCAAGTGTTTCAATAGGATCTTTGAGTTCGTTACTAATGAGGCAAAAATAAAAGTAGATGCTAGCTTACTGTGGCAGATAGAGAAAAGCAAAAAAACTATAAGGCGCATGGTGAACCCGAACATCTTTTTCGTTAGACATCCTGAATTCCTTTCGACTAGTAGATCGACTGGATAAGAAAGACATAGCACCCGCTTTTCAATTTCATATTTTTCGTAATAGAGGGGATTTTGGTTTGATGTATGGTGCAGCTCTAATCTGCTATTATTTCTAATAAGGTGGTGTTGACTGATGTTAGAAGACCAAAACAGTGCGCCAAGGAGAAAATTTGCTTGGGCAGATAAATGGGTAAAGATGACGGGAGAACGGGCAAGAATTGATGCAAAGGTAAATAACACGTATATTGTGTACGAAAAGAACGGAAAACTGGTTAAAGAATTCCCGAATGGAAATGTTGTCCCTCTTCCTAATGAGGATCAATCATGAAGCATAGTCACCAACCTATGTTCTATGTATTTGCCGGTAATAATGGAAGTGGAAAAAGCACTATCAGGAACCTACTTATCGACAAAATTGGCGTTGACATTAACCTTGACCCAGATGCAATTGCAAGAAGAATTGACCCTGAAAACCCAGAATCAAAGAGGGTTACTGCTGGGAAAGAAGTCATAAGATCTGTAAATAAATACATCAAAGAAGGCAAAGACTTTTCTATAGAAACAAGACTAGCTGGTGGAAATGCCATTGACAGATGCATAAGGAAAAAGAAACAGGTTACGAAATCACCATGTTTTATCGTTTTCCGACAGAAGACTCCCACCTCAATCGTGTGAAGGGCGAAGCCCAACGATAGGTGGGAGATGAATGTCGGTTAGGCGATAGCCT
>NZ_JAUSUN010000052.1:0-6657 GCF_030814065.1 Mesobacillus stamsii | reverse complement strand
TCTATTATAAAGGACTTTTTCTTTGCGTAAAACAAAAATATTGAAGATTGTGAGTCTTTTTAATATTGAATATTAATTAGTGCAACACTAGTGATAGAATATATATCTAACTTTAGTTTAGAGGTGGATTAGATGGACATAAGAAACGCTATTTTAACCGATGCAAAAGGCATTGCAAAAGTACACGTTGATAGCTGGAAATCTACATATAGAAACGTAATGCCAAATGAGTTTTTGGAGAAATTGTCATACGACCAAAGAACAGACTTGTGGAAACGTAATATCTCTAAAGAGGATAATTATGTTTTTGTTGCAGTAAATAATGATGGAGAAATTGTAGGTTTTGCAGATTGTGGGAAAAGAGAGAGTAATGATGTGGATGATTCGGGTGACTTAACATCTATTTACCTCCTGGAAGAATATCAAGGAAAAGGGATTGGAAAACAATTATTGAAACAACTTTTTGTACAATTTGATGGTTTGGGTTTTAAAAAAGTGTTTGTTGAGGTATTAGAAGCCAATAAAACTCGTTATTTCTATGAGTATTATGGTGCTAAATTACTTAAATCAGAAAAAATAAAAGTTGCAGGTACAGAATTGAATCTTCTGGTATATGAATGGAATAATATTGAGGAAGTTTTATCTAAATTTTGAAGAACATAGGTCTTGTTCAACAAACGAGTGTTTTTACTTCAATAAGAACCGTCGAAAGGCGGTTTTTTTACTGGAATTTTTCCTTTAAAATTAATTATCAGTCGAATCGACTTTCGTCGATCCAACCTGAAAAATTATAAAGAATAGGGATTGCAATCGCTTTTCTTGTTCCGCTAACGAAGCAGAGTTGAAGAAGGAAGCAACCTTAATTATGAAGAATAAATAATTAAAAGGCTTTTTAGGAGGAATTATGACTAATCAACAAAAGGATTTAGTTAATTTTCATACTGTAAATTGTCAAGGCTTACATACTAATATTATTGGTGAGGGAGAAGTTATTGTTTTCCTCCATGGTGGACCTGGAAGCGAACATCGTTTTTTTCTTCCTCATGTTTTACCATTATCCCAAAGATTCAAGTTAGTCTTTTATGACCAAAGAGGCTGTGGAAAGTCAGAAACATTAAAAAATACTCAATACTCTATGAAAGATGAAGTTGAAGCGTTGGAATTACTACGCAAAGAATTAGATGTTGAAAAAATCAATTTATTTGGGGAATCTTGGGGTTCAATGCTTGCATTACTATATGCAACTTCTTATCCAGAAAGAGTAAATAGGATATTTCTAACTGCTGTAATTGGAGTTACTGCTGAAGGTTTTACTACCTTTTCAGAAGAATTAGAAAAAAGATTGTCGGAAGAAGATAAAATAAAACTATCTATTTTGGAAGAGAAATACAAGAGAGGAGATACAACAATAGAAGAAATTCTTGGAGTTTTAGATAGATATTACGTTTATTCTGAAGAATCATTAAAAAGAAAAAAGAAAACAACGATTAATACTACCGTTAACGATGCAATTGGAAAAGATATTATGGAAAATTATGACTTGACAATGAAGTTAGATAAAATTAGTAATATTCCTATTCTCATTGCACAAGGTAGCCATGATATTTTAACACCTAATTTAGTAAAAGGGCTTTTGTTAGAACATATTCCTCATGCGGTACTAATTGAAGTTGAAGAGTGTGGTCATTGGACAGTTGTGGAAAAGCCGATTGAAATAAACAAGATTGCAATTGATTTTTTTGATACCAGCTTATGAAGCTAACGGGTGCGATTGTTCAATACGGGCAGTCCACCCAAGTTTGTTTTGAGAAAAAAATCAAAACTGATGCCCCAAGTTAATTTTGAAAATGTATTAGATACTAATGCCCCAACCCATAAATTTCCACCTTTAAAGCACCCCCTACCACTACCTTCCAATTGCGTTACCTTTTACCAATAGAAACCGTATGGAAAGAAGTAACATTGACAGTAACAACACATTAGCATCTGTTGGTTAGTGTTAATTATTGTAAGTAATTAATTATATTAATACGTAAATTTGTATAATAATTAATGGTAAAAGCTATTATATTAGATTCTCACTAACCGTTATACAGTGTATATACTATGCAGTGTTATTCAAGTTTCATTTGCTACATTAAATGCACTTATAGACACAATCATCATTTAACATTAGAGGATGACATTACCAATTGACTTTACCAGTAGGATATTATTTTTACCGTTTGTTTATTGGTAGTAATAGGTAATAAATCCAGGGTGTACCATGTGGTTAATTTGGATAAGTGTGGCAGTTAGGGTGGGGATAATTGGTAGTTGACAAAATGAATTATTTACAATTTTGACACAATTTATTTTCCTCTAATTTCCAGTGTTTTTACCAATAATTTCTATTGACATACCTCTGTCAGAATGATGGTTAGGTTGGACATATTTTGACCCGATGGATTCTCACAAACGCTGCTATAAAGGGATTTGTTGGAAATGGCATAAAACATAAGGGGTGTAAACAGTGAACAAATAGTGAACAAGGGGCTTTTATTATTTTTCTAATATAAACCCTTTACCGACAGTCTACCTTCTTCATAACCTTTCTATTATAAGTTAGGTTTACCGTTATATATTCCCTTGATAGGGAAGCTGACTGGAAGGAAGCAGGGTAGAAAGTACAAGCTAGTAAATAACCTGCACTGTTTTTATTAACACTGATTGCCTTCGGCAGTGTTTTCTTCTAATTCTATATCTCTTATTAACCAAGAACAAATTAAGTTGAAGAATAATTACTCTATATATTTAAGAGACAAGAATCTTGAAAACCGAACAAAAATACCTGAAACCTTTCAATTAATTTGAAGGGTTTTTTTATTTTTAGGAAGAGGGTTACAGATTTCCAGTTTTACTTTATTAAGAAGTAGGGGTTCAAAAGAGTCGCCTGTCTCGTTAATTGGAATATAAGGCTTTTTAAATTGGATGGGGACAGAAGAGTCATCTGTCTTGTTATTAAGAATATAGCTAAAAATTAAAAGGGGAGAATCAACATGAGAAGACTAACAGAAGCAGAAGGACAACTAATCAACAGACTGGTAAAGGCAAGAGTAAGGAAGGAATTACTGGCTAACAGTAAGAACTGGGGAACAGCAAGAGTTAAAGGGAAATGGGAAGGTTCTCACTGGAAAGCGAATGAACTAGAATCCTATTTATTCTTAAGGGCTACCACACGGGCTATAAGCTTTGTAAACCGACCTAAGGAGGAACGTACCGCACCACTAGAACACTGGTTAAATTATGGGATGGACTGGCTTGTGAAGGACTTCTATAAACATATGAAAAAGCAAGACGTTTTAAATCTTGATGACTGTTACACCGAAGAACTAAGCATTAGAAGGGATTCAATGGATAAGAAGCATAAGGAAGGTGAAGAGGGTAGCAGAACCATACACGAAGCAATTGCAGTAAATAACCCATTACCGAATACTGACAAATCAACTACCGATAACAGCATCATAGATTTGGTGGATGAAATCCTAATGCTATTGGAAGATAAAGTGAGTAGTAACAAATATGAAAAATACACTATTGTCCTGGAAGGAATCGCATTCACTCAGAAATGGAAAAAGAAAGGACATGCTATGGAACGTACTGGAACGGTAAAGGATAACGGTACTATCCACCTTGAAGGAAATGGGGAAGAAATTTTAATGAATCCTAGAACGATAGCAAGACTATTAAAGGAGATTGGTAAACACCTAGAAAACGATAAAGACTGTTTAAGAAAGTTTGCTAAAAATGTACGATTTTAAGAATTAATTCCTCTTATAAATATAGAAGGGCAGTCGAGAGATTGACCTGCTTTAGAAGTCATTAGGGTCTATTACCTCCCCTAGTGGCTTCAATAAGCTTGTTATCAAGCTAATCACTGACATATTCCTCCTTTGCTAGATTCCACTAATTTTGGTTAGTGGGATTTATGGAGAGTGGGAAACACTTTCTAAAAATACTTAATGAAGGGCTATAACCCTAGCATTTAGTACATTGCTTTTTATTCTGTTCCGTATCAGGTTGGGTAGGTTGTCGTCAGCCTATCTGTAAAACGTTGACATATTCATTTGACTGCTAGGAACAGACTAGTATTTCTTTGTTTAGCAGGTGGGGCTATTGTGTGGGGTAGTCCTACCGCCTTTCTAATATCATGGGCATACGGTGTATGTGGATACTCTAGTTATTCCGTTAACAGAAGCTAATAAATACAAACTAACACCAGCCCGCCATTTAGACTTTATCATTCAAAGTCAGGATTTTCTTTCGATACTGTTCTTTTCCTTGGAAGGGTTGAGAATAAGTCTTGAGTGTATTTGATTCCTAACTGGTTAGAGGTATCCAGTTTGGATCAACCAATAAGTACTCGAATCATTTCGAGAAGTTTTAGTGAATCACGCTGGCATTAACATGATTAATGTCACTTAGGGCTAATCTCTTCGGAGGTTAGTCCAATAGTTATTTTAATCAGGGAGGTTAGGAAGTGATATGAACCAGTTACAAGAGGATACAATTACCGTTCTTTCAAAAGAGAATGAAAGATTAAAAAGGAAATACTTCTTTGCTACAAAAGATAATTACCAGTTAAACAAATGGCTTAAGGAATCACTGGAAGAAA
Source organism: Mesobacillus stamsii (assembly GCF_030814065.1). Classification (NCBI taxonomy): domain Bacteria; kingdom Bacillati; phylum Bacillota; class Bacilli; order Caryophanales; family Bacillaceae; genus Mesobacillus; species Mesobacillus stamsii. The sequence continues at coordinate 2,003 of NZ_JAUSUN010000052.1, read as the reverse complement.
ACGAAAAGCTAGACCTGGAATACAAACGGTTAACAAAAATAATTAAACGATATGACAAGGGGAGAATTTAACATGGATATGCAAGCATTCTTAAATACAGCAGTAGGAAGACAAATGAAGGCAATGGCAGAAAAGCATGTAGCAGAACGCCAGACAGAAAGGCAGGGTTACCAAGAAGAGTTAAGCCAGTTACTAGCCAAAGGTGGAACAAGAACAAACATAGCACAAAATAGAGGGGAAACACGTTTTGTGAATATGGAAGGTGTACTAAGCTTCTATTCAGTATCCGACACTGGAACGGTTAAAGACCTTAAACCGCTAACAATGGAGACATTCCAATCAATGGATAAGTTAGACCAAATGAGGTTTAAGGAAAATTTCCCTGCTGAGTACATGGCAATAGAGTACGGTTCTTTCAAACAGGATTTATCAAAGGAGTTCTTTGAGGGTGCAGTAGTAGCAATCAACACAGACTATATGGAACTGGAATTATACCTTAACCGTCCAACGGTTGTTAATGAGTTTGAGTATCATCAGAACTTGGAAGTATCCACCGCTTATGATTCATTTGAGGACTATAAGCAAGGGTTAACAAAGGAACTCAAGACATACCGTCAAGATAATTCGGTAGAGGGTCGAATCGAAAGACAAAACCGTATCAGCGAACTTCAAGGAAAGATTAAGGAAATAGATTCAGAGGTAGGAAGTGGGGAATAAATCCCTGCTTCTTTTTTAAAAATCATATAAAGAAAGGGATAGATAAAAGTGGAAAAGCAGCTAAAGAAACATGATACACGAAACGGTAAAAGTAAACCTGATTATCTATCAGAACAGCAGGAAGCTTTTTGTTATGCATATATAGCATATGGACAGAACTTACAGAAGGCTATAGAAGAAGTCGGAATTAAATCCCGTACCACTGGTTATAAGTATTTAAACAATCCACTGGTACAGGCCAAAATACAGCAGATTCAGGAGACACACATTAAACCGTTAGTTATCCAAACCACTAAGAAAATGGAACTTCTAACTAACATAGCAAAGGGTGAGGACTACAATTATTATCCAAATTTTAAGACTGGTGAAATCATAAAAGCCCCAGTGAATGCCAGTGACAAAATTAAAGCCATTGAGTTAATGAGTAAGATTGACGGTGACTTTAATATCAGACACACGATAGACCAAAATAAGACCGTCTTTGTTATCGGTGGAGAAGAACTGGAAGAGGGTAGGAAGCGGAAGATAATTCAAGCGGATATTTCCTATCTAACGGAGGGGGAAGAAGAATGATTGAAGTCTTTACCGTTTTCCCTGACGGGGATTATTCATTATCTAAAGTACCAAGGGATAGAATTAAAGAAGTATTCAAGAAGCTGGGTGCTAAACCCGACATGGTTATAGACGGCATACCTTACAAGGTGAATCATTACACTGGAATAGGTACTAACATCTATAACAATAACGATTGTATCACTGTCTATCTAGAAGATATGGAAGGAAACTCATACGAGTTTTTGTTTTTTCCTGTAGCGGTTGAGTAATAATACAAATTCGATAGAATTATTTTGAAGTAAAAAACCACCAAAAAGTGGTGGCTTAATTTGAGGTATTATTTTTCATATAGGGATTATCATAATGGTGATAAGAGTCTCCACCTTCAAGTTGTCGCTTGGTTTCTGCATCAATCACCGTATGTTTCCAAAACTCTTCATCTTTAGTTTGAACAAAAGAAGCGAAGAAATATACTTGACGTTCCGGATGAATAGCAGGAGAAAGTTTATCTTTTGGTTGGCACATATATCTTCCTGTCTTCTTTTCAAAAGTCATAACTGCATCAGGTACTTCTTTATAAGATAATTTTCGTCTTATACTATAAGAAGCATTCTCATGTTCTTTATATTCATCTTTTTGTTTATGACACTCTTAAATTTCCGAAAGTTGACGGTATTGCCTGTCCAGAATTAGTCGATTATAATGTCCATATATAATTCGAAACATTTCGA
>NZ_JAUSUN010000051.1:0-8050 GCF_030814065.1 Mesobacillus stamsii | reverse complement strand
TAAAGCCAACCAAAATTCATCTCCCACCTACTCATTGGGCTTTAGCCCTTCCCATTCCTTGAGGATGGGAGACTTCTTTCGGAAATCCGTTAAAAGGAGATTAAAATCACCTGTTGTAATGATGCCGAGTTTTTTCCTTAGGAAGATAAGCTGTTGATAATGATAATAGATGGAATGTTGATCAGTTAATGCCTGCGCTACATTGATTTCCCGATATCGCGGATTTGCCTTAATCCAGGACTTCCCATGGGTAAATCCAGCGTTTAATTGATTACTCCACTGCATTGGAGTCCTGGCATTATCTCTCCCTTTGGCATAGATTGCCTTCATTATCTCATTATCTGGTATTCCCATCGAATGTTTTTCATTGTACATATTCAATGTTTCAATATCCCTATAATCCTCAATTGTTTGAAATTTCACATTTGTCATCCCTATTTCTTCGCCTTGATAAATATAAGGTGTTCCCTGAAGCATATGTAAACAGGTGGCAAGCATCTTGACAGATTCTATCCGATATTTTTGATCATCCCCAAAACGGGAGACGATTCTTGGTTGATCATGATTATTCCAATATAGACTATTCCAGCCATTTCCATATAATTTTGTTTGCCATTTTTCAATATGTTCCTTAAGCTTAACTAGGTTTAGGGGTCTAATATCCCATTTCTCCTTCGGTCCGCTATCAAGATCCATATGCTCGAATGTAAAAACCATATTTAATTCTTTATTTATCGGATTCGTGTAAATTACTGCATCCTCGGGGCTTGCGCCTGGCATTTCCCCTACGGTAAGAATGTCATATTTCGATAAGACTTCCTTGTTCATTTCCTGAAGATATTCATGGATTTGAGGTCCATTTATAAAATAGGGTCCCCCGTCCCCATAGAGCCTGCCTTCTTTCATTTCCCCATCCAGAAGACCAGGTGCCTTGGAAATGAAGTTTATCACGTCCATCCTGAAGCCATCGATCCCTTTATCAAGCCAGAACTTCATCATCCTGTATATTTCTTTTCTTAATTCAGGATGATCCCAATTTAGATCAGGCTGCTTCCTTGAAAAGATATGAAGGTAATATTGCCGCGACTCTTCATCAAATTCCCACGCTGGGCCGCTAAAAATCGAGCCCCCATTATTAGGTAACTCGCCATTTTCCCATCTCTCCAAAAATAAAAATTCCTGTATGGGTTACCAGGGCTCATTTTTGATTGGATAAACCATTCATGTTCATCCGAAGTATGATTAACAACAAGATCCATAATTATTTTCAAGTTGCGTTTATGTGCTTCGTATAGGAGATTCTCAAAGTCAGCCATCGATCCGAACTCGGCCATGACCTTATAGTAATCACGGATATCGTATCCATTGTCGTCGTTCGGTGAATCATAAATCGGGCTTAGCCATATTACATCAATCCCCAGGTTTTTAAGATAATCAAGTTTCATGGTGATACCAGCAATATCCCCTATTCCATCCCCATTCGAGTCCAAAAAACTTCTCGGATATATTTGGTAGACTACACTCTTTTTCCACCACTCAATTTCATTGCACAGTACATCCATTTAAAATGCTCCTCAAATAAATTTTGTAACAAGAGGCAAAAAGGTTACCAACCTTTTGTAATCCTTTTTAATTTTTTGATTTCGAAAAACAAAGAACCGACCAGACCTCAAGCTTTTCGATATTTACTTCGAGCATAAACCCATTTGAACCCTTTACTTTTTTAGGTTTGAGTTCGATTGGCTGGCATTCATTTGAATCCGGTGTTACAAAGAATACTCCCTGGACATTTTCTTCCATTAGAACTCTCACTTTTACATTTGAAATCGGAACTGGCGGACTTTCTTTCGCTGTGTTCCACAAGTTATCCTTATAATTGCTGAGGTTAAGGAGGTGGATAACCAGGAAACGTTTGTTTTCCTTTACAATCGTCCATACAGTTCCTGCTTCACCTGAAGGGGAAAATCGAATATTCTTCCCTTGAAATTCAATTTCATTATCGCGGCCTATCTCATTGTTGTATCCTCCTGTATGCGTATAGGAGATATCGACGAATTTCCCGAACAAAAGCTCCTGGTATTGCACGATAAAATCGTAGTAGGACCTTACTTTCCTTTTAAATGTCTCACTCATTTCCCCGTAATTCGGGTAGTACCCTTCGGTAAGGACCTTATATTCTTCTCCAATGAGCAAATGGTAGGCGCCATTTGCGAATATTGTTGCCATGGCAGTAAGAGCTCCGTTCTCAGCTGCTTGCTGGTTGAACCCTTCTTTGCGATGATTAAAGGGTGCAAGATAAGCCGCGAGAATAACTTGTTTGTCTCCAGAGTACTGTTTTGTTTGATCAATGAGGACTTTTAGTTCAGGGTAGGAGTTGATTGGCGACCAAACTTCAATATAAATAGCATCGTGCTTGGCATCTGCAGTCGCATAGGTGGGAAAGTTCCCGACGTTGTTGAAAATGAGACCAACATCCGGGTTAATTTCAGATAATTCTTCTCTTGTTCTGTTAATGAACGGGGCGAAAGTTTCTGACATATCAACTAGATTACCTTGCTGGTTCCATGCCTTTTTTGGGAAACCATATTGGTCCATATGTATCCCATCAAAGCCATATTCTATTACTCTTTTGAACTCATTTATGATATGATCATTCCATTTTGAGTCAGAGGAAATATCCATAATGTAAAAGATATCCACCAAGGAATAGGGAATCCCATCATTTTGGTAAAGCCCCCATTCGGAATGCTTTTCAAAGAAATCTTTAAGAGAAGCGTAGATTGCACCATAAGCAATTGTGGCCATACCTTTTTGATTGGCGTTAAAAATCTTTTCCTTTATAACATCCGAAGACAGCTTTCTTCCAAGCGGATCAGTAAAGTTATTATCTTCCGGCACTAATTGGTCATGTCTGTACATCCAGTCATAAAATTGAACAATGTTAATATGGAGTTTATTAAGAATGTCCAAATCTTTGAGTTTTCCATTTTCTTCGGGATGAAATTCACATAGGAATCCGTATCTTGGTGACTTGTTCCAATGGGAGGCTACATCGAATGCAGAAGACTTTGAATCACTGGTCAAGCCTTCCAAATCGAGTAAATCCACCTTTATTCCAAATCCTGTTTGTTCAAAATCCTGCTTTTCAAGTTCAAAATCTATGATCTCCTCTCCTTGAATTGAATATTTTTCATGAAAAATTATATTATTTAAGTGAGAAATTTCCACATCCAACACTGACCCTGGATGAATTTCTTCCAGTTCAACCCTAAACATCGGTTTCTCACCTGGCTTGAATTGTGCTTTTAAGGGATATAAATCCAGAATTTTCTGTACTTTCAAAACATTTACCCGCCTTTCCGTGGATCAGCCTTTGACCGACCCTGCTGTAAGTCCTTTAATAAAATGCTTTTGAAGCAAAACGAATGCTAAAATAACTGGAAAAATCGCAAATAAAGAGGCAGCAAAGACCAATCCCCATTGGGTTTGATGAGCGCCATGGAAAGTAGCAATCGCAACGGGCAAAGTATATTTTTCTGGTTCATTAATCGAAATGACTGCCCACACAAATTCATCCCAGCCAAAAAGAAAAGTGAAAATAGCGACTGTTGCCAGTGCCGGCTTCGAAAGTGGTAGCACTACTTTGAAGAAAATAGTAAAGAATCCGCCGCCATCAATCCTCGTAGCATCCTCAAGTTCCCTAGGAATCCCTTCAAAAAAACCACGAAGCAAAAATGTATTGACCGCTATATTCATGGCCACATAAACAAATACAAGTCCCCACAAATTATTCAACAACCCAAGATTTTTTGCTAAGATAAATTGCGGAATAATCAACATCATTCCCGGAATCATGAGAGTAAGCAAGATGATCATGAACAGAAACCTTTTGCCCCTAAAATGAAATCTAGCAAAAGCAAAGGCAAGCATGGAAGATGATATCAGGACGATAACAGTTGTTAAAACCGATACAAAAACACTATTCATAAAATATCCTTGGAAATTATTCGAATTCCAGGCATCTGAAAAGTTTTGCAATGTCGGATCAGTAGGTATAAACTTTGGCGGTACTTCAAATACATATGTTTGTCCTTTTAGGGAAGTCGACACCATATAAAGAAATGGGATAGTTGTAATTGTAGCACCAAGTAAAAGGAGGACATATACAACGGTTTTTAATAAAAATTTTTGTTTTCTCATCTTCTCCTCCTACATATCTACAGGTTTATTAAATATTTTCATTTGCACGGCACTAATAATGAATATAATCGCTCCCAAAATATAGGATAAAGCAGCTCCATAACCAAAGTTAAGATTTCCAAAGCCCTGATTATACATATAGGTTAGTAGCACCTCGGTCTTCTGGAGCGGTCCCCCACCAGTGATGAGGAGAACGGAGATAAAGACATTAAATCCCCCGATGATTAGCATGATGGAAATAAATGCTATGGTCGGCTTTAAAAGCGGTAGAGTCACCTTGAAAAAGAAGTGTATAGGACTAGCGCCGTCTATTGTGGCTGCCTCCTTCAAATCCTCCGGAATATTCTGTAGGGCCGCCAGGAAAATTACCATTGACCATCCCACTCCTTTCCAGATACCTAAAAGCATTATGACTGCCAATGCAGTACCCGGCTCCTGAAGCCAGTTGATATAGGAAGGAATAATATGCAGGAAATCTTTTAATATATAATTGATTAACCCTGCCTGGCTGTTGAACAGGTACTTGAATAATAGTGATACAACTACCCAGGAAGTGATGACCGGTAAATAATACAGTGTACGAAAAAAAGCTTTGCCTTTAATACTCTGGTCAAGTAGCACCGCAACGAATAACCCTAGTACCATTTGGGATGGAACGGTTACTGTGGTATAAATGATGCTGTTTTTTAAAGACGTCCAGAAAACCGGATCTTTCATTGCCTGTAAATAATTATCAAAGCCGATAAACTCGCTTTCACTTGGCATTAAGATATTCCATTGGTAGAAGCTCATTTGCAGTGCCTTCAGTATTGGGTAAGTATTGAAGGCTAAAAAGAAAAACATAGCCGGGAGAATAAAGAAAATAACTTGTTTTGAACGATATAAATCTTTCTCCATGTATTCCAGTCCCTTTCTTTATCTTTAAACTACAGGGGAGAGCCTTGTAAAGAGAATCTCTCCCCACCAGTCTTATTGGGCCAAGATGGCATCAACTTTCACAGTTGCTTCATCCAAGGCATCTTTTGGAGATTTATCGCCTCGCAAAGCATATTGAACCGCCTCGGAAATCGCAGTATCAATTTTGTTCCACTCAGGATGCGGTGTGCGAGCTTTTGCTGTTTTCAACTGTTCCATAAAAATTCCATAATATTCGTGATTTTTCATATAATCACTTTCTGCCAAATCCTGCAGGACTGGAATTTGTCCTACATCAGCCATTGAAAGCTGTGTGTCCTTGGAAAGCATGAAACGAATGAAGTCAGCAGCTTCCTGTTTATTTTTAGATTGCTTAAACAGCACAATGTCTTCTCCGCCAACTACCGATACAGACCCACCCTTGCCTTCTGGTATTAAGGACATTTGAACCTCAAAGTCTGGGTATTGATCCTTGAAAATCGGTACCATCCAAGGTCCATCTAGGATCATTCCATATTTCCCTTGCGCATATCCATCGGCAGTACCTAATCCTCCTCCAAGGATTGAAGGACCCAAATTACCTTTTTTATTCAACTCAACCAATTTTTCAAGGAATTGCACACTCTCCGGGCTATTCAAATAGCCTGTAGATTTGGTCATGTTTTCGTCAGTAACTCCCCCTCCAGCGCTCCATAATAGGGGCAGTACATTCCATCCTCCTGTTCCTCCCTCTGCATATCCCCATTCTTTTCCCTCTTTAGAGAGCTTTTCGATAGTTGTATAAAATTCATCCAGCGTTTTTGGAGGAGCAGTTATACCTGCATCATCGAACATTTTTTTATTCCACATAAGAACACGTGTATTCGTATCAAGCGGCAGGCCATAATAATGGTCCTTCCATTTATTCGGGCTCAATGTACCTGGAAAAACACTATCTTTATAAGTGTTGAAATCATCCATCAATTGGTCAAGAGGCTCAAGAGCATCCAGCTTTGCAAGCTGAGGAACCCATGCCAAGTCTGCCCTGATCATATCAGGGGCCGTACCACCCGAAATAGACGTAATCAACTTTTGATAGAATTGATCGTACGGAACAGCTACTGACTTGATTTTTACTCCTGGATGTTCCTCCTCAAAATTCGGGATAACATTTTCTTCAAAATGCTTTGCTTCCACAGGATTATAGCCGTGCCAGAATGTGAGTGTGACCTCTTTTTTTTGTGCGTCCGCTTCCTTCTGTGTTTCGTTAGTAGTTTTTTCGCCAGAACATGCAGTTACAAAAAGGAGCAGAAGTACCATAATTAAACTTAACAAATGTAAACGCTTACTAAACATTCAATAACTCCTCCTAATAAATTCATTTATTTATAGATTGGAATTTTAAAGAATTCATCCAGAACAAGTGCACAGGCTCCAATTAACCATGCATCATCTCCAAGATCAGAAAAAAATAAATCCAACTGTTTCGGGTGCTTAACAAAGAAATGAGTATTCAGTTCTCTCTTGATCCCTCTTATCAGATATTCAGAGTGATCCAATCCTTCCATACCCAAAATGATGGCGCCAGGATTAAATAGATTGACCATATTTTTTAAACCGATACCAAGGTTTTCACCTTGTCTAATTAATATTTCCTTTGCATAATAATCTCCAGCTTCTGCTTCACGGGATACAGACGACAAGTTGATATTCTTATATTTGACAAGTTGGGAGTCTGCCCCAAGTGATTTTAACCGGGCAATTTCACTTACTAGATAGTGGTCTGATGCGTACATTTCCAAGCATCCTCGTTGGCCGCAATAACATGGAGTCCCTTCTCTCTGGATAATGAGATGACCCAGTTCTCCGGCTCCTCCAAACTCTCCGCGATAAATTCGCCTGTCTATGACAATGCCTGCCCCTATCCCTATACCCACCGTTACTCCAATAATTGTATGGTTTTCCTTCCCGATTCCTCTCCAAAGATGAGCAAGAGTAAAGACGTTTGCATCATTTTCCAAAAAGACTGGGATATTGAATTTTTCCTCTAAAACCTTAAATTTGATATTCTCCCAACCTACTATTGGCGAATCGATAATAGTAAGTTTTCCTGAATCCACCAAACCGGATGCAGCTATCCCAATTCCCAAAAACTCAATACCAGTATAAAGTTCATAAATTTTTTCTATTTCGGTGATAATCAATGAAGTGATATCTTGTGCGGTTAATTTCTGCGGAAAGAGAATGGTCTGTTTATAATCTAACTTGCCATTCAAGTCTGAGGTGCTTATGAGTAGACGTGTGTTTTCAATCTTGATGCCAATTGCTTTTTTGGACATTCCCTTTAGTGTTAGTAATACTGGCTTTCTTCCACCATTGGAATTACCGGATCCTACCTCACAAATCAACCCTTCGTTCATGAGTTCACTGATAATGTTTGTAATTGTTGATAAACCCAATTCTGTATTGACGGATAAATCCGTCCTGGATATTGGCCCCTTCAGCCTAATTTCATCTATTACCAGAGATCTGTTTAATTCCTTAATGAAATCCTTGTTTCCCCTTCTGATTATTTGGTTCATATTCCTCCTCCAGCTAAGTTTATTCCTTCAATGAGCGAATAAACTTTATAAAAATTTTTTGTTCCAAGAATTTTTTTGTGACACTTGGTACACTTTTATAATAACTTTATTCATTGAACGAATCAATGTCTTAAAATAAAAATATTTCGACAAAAAATTTTGACAAGAGTATTTTTTTAGATACTATTAAAAACCTATTTTTATAAACAGTTAGGAAGTGAGTAATAACAATATCAGATTTTAGAACAGCATCCAAACTTAATTTATGACTGTCACGAGCTGTTTATGACACTCTTAAATTTCCGAAAGTTGACGGTATTGCCTGTCCAGAATTAGTCGATTATAATGTCCATATATAATTCGAAACATTTCGA
>NZ_JAUSUN010000050.1:0-9226 GCF_030814065.1 Mesobacillus stamsii | reverse complement strand
TTTCTTTAATTTAGGTAAGACTTGCATCCTCAAGCGAAAAGACGATTTTTCCTTAAAAAGATGAAAGAAATGTAATTGATTTCCAAGTAAGTGTACGGATTTAAAGAAGGTATGAATAATTCAGGGATAATATTAAAACTTCTAAAACGTTTAGTTATGAAGCTTTTGAATATGCATTAAAGAGAAATCATTATTATCGTTGCTCTGATAGGGATCTATGCCTAAATGATTTAAGAAATATGATGATAGATGGAGAGTATATAAAAATTGAGGAAAGACATCCGTGGCATTTAAGTAGTCTGAGAAAGAAGAAGATTGATAGTGCATATGGCGATTTTTCAATTGAAAGACAGTATAACATTAAAGTTATTACACGTGGAATCAGTTCTGGTGGCGCACCGATGTACGCCCCATGGATGATTGCTGAAGATGAAACTTATAAAGGAGTATTTGACCTCGAACCAAGAAATATTGAATGTTATAGTTTGTGGGCAAGGCATATGGAGTATATTTTAAGTACTGTAGAATATGCAAAACTCCCGGACTATCTGTAAAAAGATTTTATCGCATTACTATTAATATATTAGCCATAGCATTTAAGGCACCCTACACGTTTAATTGTAGAGTGCCTTGCTGTTTTTATTCTTCTATATCAACTATCAGCCCAGATTTAAATTCAACAGTGAACTTGTCCTCATGGATAGTAACCTTTTCAATTAGCCTCCTTACCAGCGCCTCATCGTATTCGGTAATGGAGGTGGGTTGCTTATTTAGGAAGGCGCTCATGTCAGCGATCCGCTTCTTGATTTCATCCTTGCTAGCGCTGTCCACTTGAACTTTTTGCTTCTGTTCACTAAATGTGTAAATTTCATCAGCTACATCCTCATAATCAGATTTTGTGCTGGCCAGTTTGAGAAGCTCTGCCTGTAGTTTTCCTAATCTCTTGTCGATATCGGCTAGAGCTTGATTGTTATCCTGGCTTATCACTGTGGCGATATTGTTTTCTAGAATGGATAGGAAGGAGTCCTTCTCACTTAAGGTTTCATTAATGGCTTTGATAAGAACCTGCTCAAGGCTACTCTCCTGAACTGTGCGAGCGTCGCAGAATAGGCCAGTGTTTTCAAGGCGGCTGACGCAGCGCCAAACGATGGACTTCTTGCCGCGATTGTTCCAGTGGACCCTTCGGAAAACCTCGCCGCAGGTGCCGCAGATAATCATTTGAGAGAAACAATGTTTGCTGCTGTAGGTTCTCTTTTTACCATTTGGGCTGGTGTGGACAATGCGTCGTCTGATCAGTTCCTCTTGGACCAGCATGAAAATTTCACGCGGGATGATGGCTTCATGACTGTTTTCTACATAGTACTGGAGGACAAGACCGTTGTTTTTAACTCGCTCTTTTGTGAGGAAGTCCACGGTGTAAGTTTTCTGAATGAGTGCATCCCCGATATATTTTTCATTCCGGAGGATTTGATTTATGTTGCTGGTGTGCCATTTGTCTCGCCCGGCACCATTCTTGATGCCATCTGCCTCAAGTAAGGGGGAGCTATATCCAGATGAGCTATTTGATGTTCGAATACCCTTGATCCCTTCAAGCAATCAAAAAAACTCCAGAAATAAAGAGGAAATCCAAGATTGAAACCCCATAGATCGTCCTCACGCCATGGCGCGACTTCATTCTTCTCAGGCAATCAAAAATTTTGCGGGGGAGAGAAAAACCTTAAAAAAGCAAAAGGCACGACGAGCAGTTAAAACCGCTTATCGTGCCTTTTTTCGCGCAAAACTTCCGATTGTCCTCTAAAAGAACCATCCCTTTATCTCATGTTCTTTTTATTCAGCAAGCCATGAATTAGCAGTAAATTTACAACGCTTTAATACGAGCTTAATAAAATGAGAGTAATATAACGATTGTTGGTACATTAAACATTTGTTGAAAAGTGAGGTGGAGTTGTTTGATAGGTAAAATTTGTTCACGAAGTTTCATGAAGTGCCAGGACTTATTTAAAAATTTATTCAGGAATCAACAACGGGAATATTCCATTAAGAAACAGCAAATCAAGCTGGGTATTCTTTATTCATTACCAGCATTAGCATTATTATTGTTATTTCGATTTTGGCCAATGTTCTTTGGAGTATATATTAGTTTTTGGAAGTGGGGGTATTTCCCAGAGGAATTCATTGGATTTCAAAATTATGTTCAAATGTTTACAAGAGATATTGTCTACATAGACCCAATTTTCGGTTTGAAAATTGGCAATCTAGGTCAAAGTTTACTTGTTACAATTTACTATGGGGTTGGAACGATTCCAATTTCGCTTGTTCTATCATTTCTTATCTCTTATTTTCTTTTTCATTATTTTAAGAAAAGGGGACAAGGTGTTTTTCGAACAATTTTCTTCCTACCATATATAACATCACAAGTAGCAGCCATTATGGTATTTAAATGGATATTTCATCAGAATGTTGGTGTGGCTAACGCGGGATTAACTGCTGTTGGATTACCTGCCCAAAATTGGACATCTGACCCTGAACCGATACTTAGTAAGCTATTAACACTTATTGGTTTGGAGTGGCCCAGTACGATTCCGATTGAATTAGGTGGTCCTAGTCTAGCACTACTCATTATTATGCTCTTTGCGATTTGGAGCAGTATTGGATTTAACATTGTCATTTTATTAGCTGGATTAAGTAGTATCCCGAAAGAATTGTACGATGCAGCTAAAGTTGACGGAGCGAATATGTTTCAACTGATGCGAAATGTTACATTACCATTAGTGTCGCCGATGTTGTTTTTACTGTTAATTGTTTCGGTTATCGGTTCATTTGAATCATTCAATGCGTTCTATGTATTTTCAGGTGGAGAAGGTGGGCCTTTAGGAACAACGATGTCACTACCATTATATATATTTAGAAACTTCTACGCTTACGGCCAAGTAGGCTATGCTTCTGCCCTTTCTGTACTTTTGTTTATGATTATTTTCCTATTAACACTACTTCAACGTCGCATGTTAGAAAAACGCGTTCATTACGACCGTTAGAAAGGAGGTTTCCATGTTTAAAGATCCTAAACAGTCAGCTCGCTTATTTAAACTAAGTGTTATTGTAGTCATTGTCATTCTTGCATTAAGTAGTTTATTTCCATTTATTTGGATGGTGTTAACTTCATTTAAGACTCAAGCCGAAATTAATTTGATGCCACCAACATTCATACCAGAGACTTGGAATGTGATCGAGAACTATACGAATGCTTGGATGAAACCGGAATCAACTTTTGGACGTTATTTTATTAATACGTTAATCATCGCTGGCTTTGGTACACTTGTTCAATTAGTGATATGCATCCCAATTGCATTTGCGATTACCCACTTTCGCTTTCCGGGAAGAAATTTTATTTTTATTTTAGTTCTAGCTACAATGATGATTCCCTACGATGTCACGTTAATACCAAACTTTATTACGATACGTCATATGCCATTAATGGGAGGGAATGACATCTTTGGTCAAGGTGGTCAAGGATTATACGACTCTTATTCAGGGATGGTCTTACCATTTATTGCTGACGCGTTTACTGTGTTCCTTTTAAGACAGGCGTTCTTAACGGTTTCAAAGGATTATTGGCTAGCAGCTCAAGTAGATGGGATGTCGCACTTTGGGTATCTCTGGCGCGTGTTAGTTCCTATTTCTTGGCCAACGATTATTACAGCCGGATTGTTAAGCTTCATTGGTAAATGGAATGGAGTACTATGGCCACTGCTCATTACTTCAAGTGAGCACTTAAGGCCATTACAAGTTGGACTTTTATATTTCATTAGCGAGGAGGGGCATTACTACCATTTACTTATGGCAGCAGCCACATTTACTGTTTTACCAATTGTCCTTTTATATTTTGTTACACAAAAATGGTTCAACAATGGAATTGCTGGTACAGGATTAAAATAGTGCAGAGGAGCGGATTTGTTTTGGAATGGATGAAAGATATTAAAGCGGTTATTTGGGATTTAGATGGAACAATGTATCAAGAATTAACGTTTTATCGTAGATACTTACGCTATTTAGTTGAGGAATCAAAATGGGAACCACATTACGAAACAATTGTTGATACAGTAGAAAATATTTTTTCTGGTCATCATTCGTTTCGTGTAGGCTCTTATTACTGCATACCGCCGGAGAAAATTAATACAATTGATGAATTAATCGAATTTTCTGGCACAACTGATACAACTCAATTATCTGTGGGATATTTATATGGTGGTGATGCATGGAGTGTAATGAATATCATTTCTAGCCGTTTGAACATCTCTCCTGACAAGAGAAAAGAATCATTTAACCGCGTGAGAGAGGAAATGCTACAAGAGCCTTATGCAATTGAAAAAAAATCAACTCTCTTTAATGAAATTGAAAAGCTGAATGTATATAAGAAGGTATTAATGACAAATACATATACACAATCTGCCCAAGCTTTTGTGGATTATTTAGGGGTTTCAAAGCTCTTTGATGAGATTCATTATGATTCAAAAAAACCAATAGGAATAGCGGAGGTGATTCGTTCCATTCAAATTAGAGAAGGATTAGAAACGAGTGAAATTTTATCGATAGGAGACCATGCGTACAATGACTTATTGCCAGCTAAGATAGCAGGATGTAGGACAATTCACATTAGTCCTTATCCATCAGAGGACAGTTCTAACTGGGATAGAACCGTAAAGACGATTGATGAACTAACAGATCTACTCAAATCTTTTAATGAACTATCTACAATGACAACGAATTAAAAGGAGGAACAGTAATGACTCAGGAATCTCTTATTTTCTACGGAGGATTAAATACGATCGGTGGGGTACACATCTTATATTCTAACGGTAATCATAGTCTTATTTTTGATTTAGGTCTTCAGTTGAGAGGATTATTTGATATAAAAGTTCAAGCGCACCCTAGTCATGGCTTACAGCAATACATATTAACAAGAATGGCTCCCCCAGTTCTCCCTATTTATGATAAGAGGGAACTTGAAGGGCTTGAGTATCAAGCGGTTTTTGATTTATGGGGCAAAGATAAGATGCCTGCGACAGACAATATAAATATAAGTGTTTTTATTAGTCATATCCACCAAGACCATATGGCATTACTACCATATGTCAATGAAGAGACGACGGTTTATATGCATCAAGATGCGCATGCTGTGTATCGTGGTGTCGTCGTATCTGGTGAATATAAAGACACATCGGCAACGATCCATTCATTACAAGATTTAGAAACCGTTCAGTTTGAAGATTTCACATTGCAATTAGTCGAAGTCGATCATGATACACCTGGGGCATCTGGTTTTTTAATTAAGAGTAAGGAGCATACGATTGCCTTTACCGGTGACTGGAGAACTCATGGAAGAAATAGCGAGCGAATGGAGCGTTTTATTACGTTATGTAAGGAAGCGAATGTAGATATCTTACTAACAGAAGGAACGAGCCTTAGAAAAGAAAGCGCCTTTGACGATCCAGTTATGGTACAAGAGGTAGAAGTCGCAGACCATTATGCAAGGATAGTAAAAGAAGCTACTAGTCTAGTTTATGTAAATATCCTTGCTAGAAACGTAGAAAGAGTTGCTGATTTTATTATGAAGACAAAAGAGCTAGGACGGAAGCTAGTCATGGATGGACGAACAGCGGCACTTTGGCATGAATCTATTACACAAGGAATCAAGTCACTTAATGGTCATCCTTCCTTAGCAGAAAAAGATACCATCCGTGTATTAGAATCGGATATCAATATCACTAAGGATCTACCGTATGAAACAATATGTATTAATGAAATTGTATCTAATAAAAGCAATTATACGATTTATTTAATTCAAGAAAATACACCGCTAATTTCACAATTAGAAAGACAAGGAGAGCAAGTTGGGCAGTCTCATTATATACATGCGGATGGTAATCCGCTAACAAATCGAGATCCTGTCTTAGAGGCCTGGCTTAAAGAATTTTGTGTGAAATATCATTACTATGCTACAGGAGGTCACGCTACACCAAAGGAGATTTCACGAATTATCTCAGAAATCAAACCGAAAGTAGTAATACCCTTGCATAGTTTACACCCATCTCTTGTAGATAGTAAAGGTGTGCCAAAATATTGTCCTGCCTACGGGGAAAAAGTGGTAGTAACTGAGTTACTTTCAACTTTAAGAAATAATGTAAAAGATAGTATGAATTAATTCAAATTTAGGAGGATTATCAATGAAAAAATTACTGTCAATCGTCATACTTTTGTTTTTCACAATTGTTCTAGCAGCTTGTAATAATACGGAGTCTTCGACACTAAGTCAGTCAAATAGCTCGAATTCTTCAAATACATCAAATTGGAATCAAAAAGAAGAATCTGCTACTAGTGATAATGAGTGGGATAAAATGGAACTTGGAGAAAATGGTCCGGTAGAAATTGATTTTTGGCATATTCAAGCAACAATTTATGGAGAAGCTGTAAATGAAATTGTTGATAAATTTAACAAGAAATACGAAGGAAAGATCAAAGTTAATAATGTATTTCAAGGAGAATATGATGCACTGAATAAAAAAATTAGAGCTTCCATTCAAGGTGGAGGGTTGCCAAATGTTTCGATGGCATATGAAGGTGATGCGTTAGAGTACATGAAGGCTAACAAAATTGTTTCACTAGATTCATTTTTAAAAAGTGAGAAATATGGATATTCACAAGCTGAATTAGATGATATTGTTCCAGGTGTATTAGCGCGTCAATCGATCCCTCAATATGATGGGAAAACGATGTCTTGGATCCATGGTAATAGTGCAATGGGAATTTACTATAATAAAGAAATCTTAAAGCAAGCAGGATTTGATAAACCAGCAACTACATGGAAAGAGTTTGAACAACAAGCAATTGAAATTTTTGAAAAAACAGGCGTTCCAGCTTTAACTCTTCCTGAAAATCTAGGAGCTAACTTTGGAATCTGGTTAAGAACATATGGTATAGAGCCTGTGAATCTCTCAGACCATACCGTAAACTATGACAATGAACAGGCCCTTGAATTAATTACCATTATTAAAAACTTAGTAGATACGGGAGCTGCTGTTATAGCACAAGATACTGAACAAGAATTTACGAATGAAAGAGCTGCTATGGAGATTGGAACGACTGCTCGTTCAACAACTAAGATTGATTTAATAGAAAATAAGTTTGACTGGGCTATAGATTTAATTCCACAAGGAGATGAATCTAACAAATCTACTGCGCTATGGGGTGGGAACCATGTTATGTTTAAATCTACCCCTGAAGAAGAATTAGCTAGTTGGGTATTTATGAAGTATTTCGCTAGTCCAGAAGCACAATCTATCTATGCTGCAAAGACAGGGTATTTTCCTGCTGTAAAGTCTGCTCAAGACACAGATTTATTGTCACAAGACTATAGTGCGAACCCACAAAAACGTCAAGCTTTTGAAAATGTAGTTCCGTATGCTCGTATCACAGCTCCAACAGCTGCTATTCGAGCTGTGAATGATGCTGTAGCGACAGCAGTAAGTTTACATTTAAATAACAATGCAAACGGAGAAGATGCATTAAAGAAAATGAATATGGATGCACAAGAATCATTAAATAAATACAAATAATAGTGCAATATTAGAATTATGAAAAGATGGAGAGAACGAATACTGTTCTCTCTCTTTTCAAATCATGAAGGGAAGGGTTCCTACAATGGCAAAATTATCGATTAAGAACTTAGACAAACATTATGAAGATGGTTTTCATGCAGTGAAAAATTTCACCTTAGATATTGATGATAAGGAGTTTATCGTGTTTGTTGGCCCTTCTGGTTGTGGTAAATCAACGACCTTGCGAATGATTGCAGGGCTTGAAGATATTTCTAAAGGTGACATATCGATTGATGACACAATTGTAAACTACGTACCGCCTAAAGAACGAAATATTGCAATGGTATTTCAAAATTATGCATTGTACCCACATATGACGGTTTATGACAATATGGCATTTGGATTGAAGTTGCGAAAGGTACCAAAAGAGATTATAAAGGAAAAAGTAATACAGGCTGCTGAAATACTTGGATTATCAGAATTATTGAAAAGAAAGCCAAAAGAATTATCAGGAGGACAACGTCAACGTGTTGCTCTTGGCCGAGCAATGGTTAGAGACCCAAAAGTATTCCTACTAGATGAGCCATTATCTAACCTAGATGCAAAATTGAGAGTTCAAATGAGGAGGGAAATTTTGAAGCTTCATCAACGACTTGGAGCGACATTCATTTATGTGACTCATGATCAAACAGAAGCGATGACGATGGCAACAAGAATTGTCATCATGAAAGATGGGAAAATACAACAAGTAGGAACTCCCAAAGAAGTATATGAGAATCCTAGAAATAAGTTTGTTGCTAGCTTTATCGGGTCACCTGCGATGAATTTCATTCAAGGAACGCTACAGAAGCAACAAAATGAGCATTATTTGAATACCGTTAGGGACCAAATTAAGTTACCTGCTGTACTTAGTGAGCAATTAAAAGAACAAGGGTATTTAAATAAAGAAGTAATCTTAGGAATTCGACCGGAAAATATTAGCATTGTCAACTCCGGAGAAGAGAAGAATACTTCAGCAAAAGTAGGATTAATCGAATTAACAGGGGCAGAGAAATATGTCCATTTACAATTAAACAATGAAACGATTATTGCAAGGTTCCATTCCGAAATGACAATAGAATCAGGTGTACAAATAGATATTAGCTTTAAAACGGAAAGTATATACTTTTTTGATGCAAAAACAGAAAATAAAATAAACTTAAAAATCATAAAACGAGAAATGGCAGGAGCGGTATAGGATTTACATTAGGGTGACCACTAAAGAATACTATGATTTTATTGGGAATTACTTATTTTCCTATTATGCACTTGGTCTTTTTTTTCGTTATTACCTCAGTATCTAGTTGGGAATTGGATTAACAGGTACTCAAATTGCATAATTTCTTCCTTGGCCCTTTTATTGCGATTTTATCGCAACTTTTTGGGGGAAGATCGTTGATAGGACACAAAAACTTAAAGTGATTCTTTTAATCAACACGGTCGTTTCTTCATTCGAATGTTTCATTTTGTCGTGTAAGGCAATTGGGAGCAATTAGGTTTGCTATGACGGTCTTTTTCACGTCAATGATAGTAGATGTGTTATCTCTATCTTGGATTTTTGTTTGTTGGCGTTTGTTCTCATATTTTATTTT
>NZ_JAUSUN010000049.1:0-10700 GCF_030814065.1 Mesobacillus stamsii | reverse complement strand
GCAAAAGCTGCCCCTTGTCTGACCGAACTTTCATCCCACCTCTAAAGAGGGTGCTATCGCACCTGCGTGGGCTTTCTCGTTCGGAAAATCTGTAAATAACAACATAATCATCATCCAATCGAAGTGTGGCATTCGTTTTGGGGATCAGGAAGCAGGTCTGCCAACAAGATATGATTTTTCAAAATCGGATATTCTCGACAGTGTGGATGGGATTCTTTCAAGGCTTGGTATTGAATACCTTAACATTTTGTTACTGCACCGTCCCGATCCGTTAATGGACCCTAGTGAAGTTTGAAGTTGGAGAAGCGTTCCACCAGCTCAAGGCATCTGCAAAGTGCGTTCGTTCGTGTTTCCATATGAGTGCAGGTCCAATGCGCTTACTGCAGAAGCATACCGACGAAAAAATTATGGTCAACTAATTGGAAATGAGCTTACATAAAATTTGCTGGATCGATACAGGTGTACATGTCAATCAGGAAGCGGCACGCCAAAACACTTTCCCGGAAGGAACGCTAGAGTACTGCCAGATGGAAAATATCCAGATTCAATCATGGTGCTCCCTTGCAGAAGGTCTCTATTCAGGGAAGAACATTTCATAAAAAAGACTTTTCAGAGGATAGCATATTCGCTATCCTCTTTAATTTTTGCCGTGAATGTGAATGTTGTACTCTTGCGGAATAAGATTCGACTTTATATCTCAGTCTAATAGTAACATGTCAGTAATGATGAGATTGGGGTATGAGGCTATGACTGGGATTTTATTGGCTTTGCTTGCAGCGGTGTCGTGGGGCAGCATTGTGTTTATCAGCAATAAGCTGGGCGGTGACGAGGACAGCCAAACGCTTGGTACAACGGGGGGAGCCTTGTTATTTGCGATAGTGGTATTTCTTTATAAGAGACCGGACTTGTCGACGCTTGTATGGGTGGTAGGTTTTATTTCCGGCCTGTTTTGGTCACTGGGCCAGAAAAATCAGTTTGGGGCCGTTCGCTACTTGGGCGTTGCGAAAACGGCACCCATGTCAACTGGCTTGCAGTTGATTGGGACCACTTTTTTCGGAGTGTTTATTTTTAAGGAATGGCAAACAAAAATGAATATTATTGTCGGTATTGCTGCGCTTGTCTTAATTATTGCAGGTGCATTGCTTACTTCACTCAATCAGGAAGGTGAAAGAGGACAGACGAAGAACCTAAAAAAGGGTCTGCTTGTCTTGCTCATTTCGACGGTTGGGTTTGTCGGATACGTGGTATTAATCCGCTGGTTTAATATTGATGGATGGGCTGCGGTTCTTCCACAGGCGATTGGAATGGTGACTGGTGCATTTCTGATGACCTTACGCGACAAGCCATATAACAAGTATGCTATCCGTAACATATTAACGGGAATCCTTTGGAGCACGGGAAATCTAGGACTATTGCTGGCACTGCCGAGGATCGGGGTTGCTACAAGTTTCTCGCTCTCACAAACTGGAATTGTCATCTCAACGATTGGCGGTCTTTTCTTTTTAAATGAACGAAAAAGTAAAAAGCAAGTTTGGCGAGTGTTACTGGGCTGCCTGTTTATTATTGCAGGTGGTGTGGTAATGGGAGTAACGAAAAGATAAAAGGAGCTGACATAATGTATCCAAATCTTGAAGGAAAAGTCGTGGTCATTACAGGTGCTGCCACTGGTCTCGGGAAGGCAATGGCGGAGAGATTCGGGGCAGAGAAAGCCAAAGTTGTCATCAACTATTTTAACGAGGAGCAAGAAGTGCAAGAGATTATAGAGACGGTAGAAAGAGCAGGCGGAAATGCGACTGCGATTCAAGGGGATGTCACGAAGGAAGCTGATGTAAAAAGGATGATCTCCCATGCGGTGAAGACATTCGGTACATTGGATGTCATGGTGAATAACGCGGGCATTGAAAACGAGGTGCCTTCGGAAGACCTATCTCTCGAGGACTGGAACAGGGTTATTTCCACTAATTTAACAGGGCAATTCCTTGGCTGCAGGGAAGCGGTTGATTATATGCTACAAAATAACATCAAGGGTTCGATCATTAACATGTCATCCGTCCATCAGGAAATACCGTGGCCACACTTCGTCCATTATGCAGCCAGCAAAGGAGGGGTTAAGCTCTTAACCGAAACGCTCGCACTCGAATTTGCTCCTCATGGGATACGAGTGAACTGCATCGCACCAGGTGCGATTAACACACCTATTAATGCTGAGAAATTTGCAGACCCTGAGCTGAAAAAAGGTGTCGTAGATTTAGTCCCAATGGGCTATATCGGCAAGCCAGAAGAAATCGCGGCCTGTGCCGTATGGCTTGCCTCTAGCGAAGCAAGCTACGTCACAGGGATAACCCTTTTTGCAGACGGCGGAATGACCCAATATCCAGGATTCCAGGCAGGGAAGGGATAATAAGTTAAAGCGCAAGCGCCTTGGTCAGCCCCGACAAGCGCTGGAGCTGGACAATTCTCGAAGTTAAATTTCTTTCTTATTCTATAAAAAACAGGTCCTTATTGGAGCAGTTCTTGTGGCAACACAACAGTTGTTACGAGAACCGCTCAACAAAAAGTTCACAAAATTAAAATTGACTTTACAAAAGTAACGAAATATACTTAAAAGTGTAATAAACCTAAAACGTTTTCGGAAAACGTTCAAAAATGAGATACGCATGTCTATATTTTTTTAGAGATGACCGAAAACGTTTTCAGAAACCGCTGTCATTTCTGACTGCAAGAAGTAAACATATCGAACAGAGAACGTTTTATTTTTTTCACCTATACTAAAACGTTTTCGAAGGAGGTTTTGTTGGGTAATGATGAATTATGATTTAGGAAAAGGAAAATATGCAAACTGGGTTGTTTCAGATGTTTCCTTTTCTGCTGACACCCTGGGAAAGACAGAATCCATTATGTATCTTGGGAATGGATACATGGGCTTGAGGTCTGTGGCTGAGGAGCCCTACCTTGAGGAGACAAGAAACCTATTTGTAGCAGGAACGTTTAATAAGTTTGATAGGAATGAAGTAACAGAATTGCCAAATATCGCGGATATTACACGCGTTAATATCACGATTGACGGTGAGCGTTTCAGCTTGGAATTTGGCTCCGTAAAAAATTATGTAAAACAACTAAACTTAAAAACTGCCGAACTGATAAGAAGCTTCGAATGGAAGTCACCTAAAGGAAAAGAGTTGCGTTTTAACTTCCGAAGATTTGTATCACTCGATAATCTTCACTTGATCGGGATGAAAATGGAAGTAGAGTCGCTTACACATCCTGTTTCCATTGGATTTGATTCAGGCATCGACTCACAAATGACAAATTCGGGTGTCCAGCACTTCCATGAAGGCGACAAGAGAATATTTGATAAGAAATTCATCCAGCTGGTGCAAACCACAACTGAATCAAAAGTAGATGTTGTGCTGAACACTGCCCATGAACTTTCTGTAAATGGCATTAAAGTAGATGTTGAGCCAATAATGGGAATGGATCGCCGGAAAGTTTGGCTTCAATACAGCCTGGATTTGCAGCCCGGTGACACTCTGGCCATGGAGAAACTGACAACCATCCATACCAGTCGCGATAAAGAATATGCCGCACAAGAATATCAACTAGAGTTATTGCGTGAAAAGTCGATGGAAAATCTTCGCACAGCTTCTTTAAAAGGATATGAAAATGTATATAAGGAGCATGTTGCTGCTTGGGATGCAAAAGTTTGGAACAAGTACAACTTTACGGTGAACAGTGAGGATCCATTTGATGCATTGGCTTTAAGGTTTGCCATTTATCATTTAACTGTCATGACACCGGCCCATGATGAGCGAATGGGCATCGGGGCAAAAGCTTTAAGCGGTGAGGGCTATAAAGGACATTCATTCTGGGATACAGAAGTGTTCATCCTTCCATTCTTTATCTACTCTAATCCAGAAGTGGCAAAATCACTGCTGAAATACCGCTACCACGGCCTTGTAGGGGCTAGGAAAAAAGCAGCAGAGAACGGGTATGAAGGAACTATGTATCCATGGGAAGCGGCCTGGCCGACAGATGGCGAAGTAACGCCGATCTGGGGAGCTGTGGATATCGTGACAGGTAAGCAGACCAAAATCTGGTCAGGATTTATTGAACAGCATATTACGGCGGATATTGCCTTTGCTGTTTGGCAATATTATAAAATCACGAATGACCAGGAGTTCATGAATCTATACGGCTATGAAATCATTTTTGATACTGCTAGTTTCTGGGCAAGCCGACTGGAGTGGAACGAGCAGAAGCAAGAGTACCAGATCAATAACGTCGTTGGACCGGATGAATATAAAGAGCATGTGGACAACAATGCATTTACGAATCATATGGCTCATTTCAATATCAGCCTTGCGATGAAATATTATGAAGAATTGAAAGGAAAAAATCCGGAAATTCTCGAAGGTCTTGAATCCAAGCTTAAATTGACAGATTCGTATAAATCATGGGAAGAAAAGCTCGAAAAGATTTATCTGCCACAGCCACGAAAGGAAGATATGGTGATCCCACAGGATGATACGTACCTGAACAAAAGGGTAATCGATCTTGAAAAATATAAGAACCAGTCAAAAGTAGGAACACTTTTCAATGATTATAATCTTGAGCAGGTGAATGAAATCCAGGTTTCCAAGCAGGCAGACATCATGATCCTGTTTCTGATACTTGCAAATAGATTCAGCCCTGAAGTGAAACAGGCAAACTTTGATTACTATGAGCCAAAAACGCTGCATGATTCATCGCTTAGCCTTTCCACACATGCCATTCTTGCAAATGACCTTGGCAGAGAAGAATTGGCATACTCCTTGTTCAGGAGAGCAACAGAAATTGATTTAGGTCCTGCAATGAATTCATCTGACCATGGAGTCCACGCCGCATCACTTGGGGGCATTTGGCAATCTGTAGTTCTAGGATTTGGCGGAGTAAGAATGGTGGATGGAAAGCTGAGAATCAATCCAAGATTGCCAAAGCACTGGAAGGACTTAAGTTTTACCATCAATTGGCAGGGAAGTAAGCTACAGCTGCACATGGATCATTCTACATTGACGATAACTACAGAAAAAGAAGTCTCTCTAATTATTGAAGTGTTTGGACAGAAGTATGAAGTAACTGGTGAAACAAAAATAAATTATAAAAAACAAAATGTGGAGGTTTAAAAGCATGAAAAAAATAGCGGCATTTGCACTAGCAACATCCTTGATGGTTGGACTTTCAGCTTGTAGTTCTTCGTCCGAAAAGACTGATAATGCTAAAGGTGGAAATGAAATTACCCTTGCAGTATGGGGTTCTTCTCCAGCTGAGACAAAGGCGCTCGAAGCAACAATTGACAGCTTTGAAAAAGCTTCAGGAAAAAATGTGAAAGTGGAAGTGATCCAGGATAATTTCCAGGATGCCCTAACTGCACGTTTTGCAGCGAAAAATGCTCCGGATGTTTTTTATATGGAAGCATACGCTGCACCTAAGTTCATCAAAAGTGGTGTCCTCGCAGACATTTCAAATGAAGCAAAAAACCAGGAAGATTTCTATGAGCCCCTGATTGATTCCTTCAAAGGGGAAGATGGAAAGCTATACGCTTTACCAAAAGACTATTCTACTTTATCACTTTATGTGAATACTGACCTACTGACAAAAGCAGGCTTCAAGGTTGAAGATATCCCTTCTGACTGGAATGGACTTCTCGAATTTTCCGAGAAAGTACAGGCAAAATTGGATAAAGGCCAGGCTGCAATGGTATTCGATAATACAATGGCACGCCACCTTAGTGCTATGATTGCAAGTGACTTGAATCCGGTAACAGAAGATGGAAAAGCAGATTTCACTTCTAGCCCCGAAGCAATTTCATATCTTGAATCTCTTGTGGAAGGACAGGATAAAGGTTATCTTGCAAACCCAAAAACGGATCTTGGTGTTGACTGGGCAGGGGCAGCGTTTGGCGCGAATAAAGCTGTCTTTATGATTGAAGGAAACTGGGTATTGAGCGCCTTGAAAACAGATTACAGTGACGTAAAATATCAAGTTTTTCCAGCACCTAAGGTTAATGGGAAAGAGCAAACAATGACCTTCACTGTTGGTTATGCAATTGCCAAAGATTCAGAGAATAAAGAAACAGCAGTTGAATTCATTAACTATATGACTGGTGATGGCCTCAAACAATGGAGTGAAGGTTCTGGAACTCTTCCTTCACGCATCTCTACATCTGAAGAAATGAAGGTTAATGAAGACCCAGTTCTGAAGGCGCATGTTGAAGGTGCCGAGTATGGAACCGTTTGGTCTTCAGGTGTGAACCTGCCAGTTATTTCACAGGCATTCGATAACCAGTTCATGGCTGCACTGAATGGCGATAAGTCAGTTGAGCAGGCGATGAAAGATGCGGAACAAGAAGCAAATGATGAAATCGCACGCCAGGAATAAAAAAGATATCATTTTTAGCAGAAAAGTTTAAATTGTACTAAGCAGAGGGCTTTAGTGCCCTCTTTCTTTTATAGAATAAGAAAGTATAATCCACTTCGAGAATTGTCTAGCTCCAGCGCCTAGCCCCTCGAGACGCTTCGGTCCTGCCAATGAAGTCAAAGAACGACTTCACTGTCAGGCCCTCCAGCGCTTGTCGGGGCTGACCAAGGCGCTTGCGCTTTTCTTATAATTGGTCGTCCTTAATATAAATGTTTTTAGTGAGTATTTGATTTTAGCTGCTTGGCATGAATGGTTGCTGTTTGAGGTAACTTTAAAATCCCTATAGAATGGCTGGGATGGTTCAACAGCGAAGAATGAAACTACAGATATTTAATGAAAGAATAATGCCTACTTAAACGAGGTGAACGAAGTGAACAACAAACGCCATCAAAATCTTCAAGGGTATTCATTTATGATGCCTGCTTTGCTAGCCATCCTTTTCTTTACGATCGTCCCAGTTGTTTATGCCTTTTTCCTGATGTTTTTTAAGGTGGATATGCTGGCGGGGACAAGGAATTTCATTGGCTTGGATAACTTTGGAAAAATATTCGAAGACCCAAAATTTTGGGCTTCATTCTATAATACATTCAAGTATGTATTGGTTGTCGTTCCAATACAAACGATCATCGCATTGGCTCTTGCCGCATTATTGAATAATAAGGTAAAATTCAGCCGTGGATTTCTGACGGTCATGTTCATTCCTACTTTGACCTCATCTTCGGCTATGACGTTGATTTTTATGTGGCTCTTCAACAATAACGGGCTTGTTGTCAATACAATTGACGATCTATTTGGCATAAGGTTGGAATTCCTGACTGATCCCAGTCTGGCACTGACCGTCATTATGATTATGAATATCTTTTCAACTGTCCCACACTTTATGATCGTATTCTTATCAGGCTTACAGGATATCCCTGACAGTTTGTATGAGGCAGCCTCACTTGATGGTGCTTCAGCTTTTAAACAATTCCGTCATGTAACTGTCCCACAGATAATGCCAATCACTTTTTATGTTGTTACAATGGGCTTGGTTGGATGTTTCCAGATTTTTGACCAGGCATTTATAATCTCGAATGGTACAGGTGGACCGCAAAATTCAACCCTGACATTCTCCCTATATATTTATCAATTGGCATTCAACAGTAATGATATGGGACGCGCCACAGCACTGGCGTTTGTCTTGGGAGCTATTATTTTCACCGTAACATACATTGTAAACAAACTACTCAAAGCAGATGAGGTGAATGGGTAATGAGAAATGGTAAGAGCAGTAAAATGAAGGCGATTGTGTATGCTTTGCTTATAGGGTATTCACTTTTGACCCTTGTCCCGTTTCTTTGGAGTATCTTGACTTCATTTAAGACCACAGCGGAAATTGCCAGTGGCGGTACTTTTTTTCCACAAGAGTGGAGTACTGCTGGATATGAAAAAGTTTTTGATTCTCAGCTCCCAACGTGGGTGATGAATTCCTTGTTCGTAGCGCTCGTAACCACGCTAATTAATCTGGTGGTTAACACGATGGCAGGATATGCACTTGCAAGAATTGATTTCAAAGGCCAAAAAGTTCTGTTCAGTGCGCTATTAGCCTTGATTATGATTCCCTCACAGGTAACCATGATTCCATTGTATATAGTTGTTTCAAAATTAGGCTTGGTGGACAGTCATTGGTCGATAATCCTCACAACAATGTTTAATATTGGCTATATTTTCATGATGCGCCAGTTCTTTGTCAACTTTCCGAGAGATGTGGAGGAAGCTGCAACGATGGACGGGCTGTCGAGGATCGGAACGTTCTTTCGGGTTGTCCTTCCAAATGCTAAGGCAGCGGTTGCAACCCAGGCAGTATTTGTTTTTATGGGAGTATGGAATGAATTTATGAAACCGCTCCTGTTCATTTCCAGTCCAGACCGTTACATGCTGACACAGGGATTGAACGCACTGGCAAAACAATTCAAGAATGCTACTGCATGGGATGTTATTATGGCAGGGTCACTGATTTCCATCATCCCAATTTTCATTATCTATATCATTCTGAACAAATACTTCATTCAGACAAATAATCAGACAGCAGGCGTAAAATAAATGGATAAAGGAGAACAGAAATTGAATTTAAAAGCAGTTATTTTCGATTTAGATGGAGTGATCACTGATACAGCAGAGTGGCATTTCCTAGCATGGAGCGAATTGGCCAAAAGCATCGGGATTCACATCAACAAAGAATTCAATGAGGAATTAAAGGGTATTAGCCGGATGGAAAGCCTTGAACGGATTCTTGACATGGGAGGAATCGCACATACTTTTACTGAAAAAGAGAAAGTGGAGCTTGCACAGCGTAAAAATAAGTACTATGTCCAGCTTTTGACACAGATGACACCCGAGAATATTTTTCCCGGTATCAGAAAGTTTCTCGAGGAACTAAAAAAGAATCATATTAAGATTGGCCTGGCTTCTGCTAGCAAGAATGCCCCATCGATTCTAGATGCATTGCAGATAACGGAATTTTTCCAGGTCGTTGTCGATCCTGAAAAGATAGCAAAAGGAAAGCCGGCACCTGATATTTTCCTTTCAGCAGCTGAGAAGTTATTAGTCAATCCACGTAATTGTGTTGGTATTGAAGATTCCATTGCCGGATTGCAATCTATTCGGTACGCAGGAATGTTTTCTATTGGGGTAGGTACTTTGGATATCATGAAGGAGGCTGGAGCAAATTTAGTACTTGAAAGCACAGCAGAATTAACGCTGGAACGATTGAATGGTATGTTCAACATCCATGCGAGTGATTATTGACAGGGAGATAGGCTTCTTTGATAATACAGGAAAAAGGCTCAGCAGGAGATGGTTGTAGATGGCTACTATTAAAGATGTGGCTAAAAAAGCAGGGGTATCGATCAGCATGGTCTCAAAGGCATTTAATGATTACCCTGATATTAGTGAAAAAACAAAAAAGCTAATTTTAAATGTTGCGAAGGAGATGGACTATTCTCCTAATCTGGTTGCAAAAAATTTGTCATCCAAAAAACAGAACACTATTGGCTTGATTACCTCAGGTTTTTTTGAAAGTGGCATCAAAGACAACACAAACTCCTTCCAGCTTTTTAAGGGTGTTTATGCAGCGGTGGAACAATCCCAGCATGAACTTGCGATATACATGATTGATTCGCAAAAGCAGAAGCAGAAGAGCTATGCAGCCTTTTGTAAGGAAAGAAATATAGGCGGGGCAGTCTTGTCAGGAATTCGCATTGATGACCCCTTCTTTCTTGAACTGATCGATTCTAATATCCCATGTGTTGTATTGGATGTGAAATTAGAGAAAGAGAGCGCATTAGTCGGTTCTGTGTCGATCAACAATTTCGAAGCAAGCAAAGGAATAGCTCTTTACTTGTTGGAGCGGAACCATAAAGACATCGTCATTGTCGCTGGCAAGGCAGAAGCGTGGGTGAACGCGGAACGGCTGTCCGGTGTTAGGGAAGCATTTCGTGAACAAGGAAAGGAACTATCTGAAGAAGATATCATTTATGGTGATTTTTTCGAGGATAAGGCGTACCAACTGACTAAAGAACTGTTAAAGCATAAAACTCCATCGGCGTTTTTATGTTTCAGTGACCTTATGGCACTGGGGGTCATGAAAGCTGTCAAGGAGCAAGGGCTTAAAATCCCCGAAGATATTTCCGTTACTGGATTCGATGGAATTTTAATTAGTGAGTTTACCCAGCCTCCACTTACAACAATCCAGCAGGATTTTTTTGAAATGGGAAAGCAAACGGCACTGTTGCTCCAAAAGATTATGAATGGTGAAAAAACCAGTCAGAACATCACGGTTGAACATTTGTTCATCGAGCGAGGGAGTGTGTCGTCGAAATTATAGTTGACAAGATAATGACTGCAAGGGCGCGACCAAAATTGTCTCGATTTTTCCTGATAAGAGTTCAGCTGATCTTCCCACCACACAAGGAGCCATTTTACTCACAGAACTACAAACAGGAAGACATAGAAGCTTACTGTCCGCTTCTTATCTGACACGATTGAGAACCGGCGCCTAAAGTGCCATCTTAGCCCGACATCTCGCAAGGCCCGACAGCCAAGTGCTGACCGTCATTGGCACTGGAGCAAGTACTGGGATAGTGAATGTGCTCCCGATTCAAGAGATCTATTTAACGGATTTCCGAAAGAAGTCTCCCATCCTCAAGGAATGGGAAGGGCTAAAGCCCAATGAGTAGGTGGGAGATGAATTTTGGTTGGCTTTA
>NZ_JAUSUN010000048.1:0-14807 GCF_030814065.1 Mesobacillus stamsii | reverse complement strand
GGATTAAGATTATTAGCGTTAGCATAGAAACAAAAACTCTTGGAACAAGAGGGTTAGCTCGGTCAGTTTTCGTTGGCTAGCAAAAGCAACGATAAAGGGAGAAGCCCCCACTTCAAGCGACCTGTAAGGGTGGTAAGTGGTGGGAGTAGTTCACTGGTTTTCGTAAAGGTTTAGGCAAAGTTGTCAAGAAAGTGCGGTTATTTTGACAGGTTTACGGTGGAAGAGGTCAAAGTTGTCAAGAAAGCGGAGTTATTTGACAGGTTTATTGTGGAAGTGGTCAAAGTTGTCAAGAAAGCGGAGTTATTTTGACAGGTTTACGGTGGAAGAGGTCAAAGTTGTCAAGAAAGCGCGGTTATTTTGACAGGTTTACAGTGGAAGAGGCCAAAGTTGTCAAGAAAGTGCGGTTATTTTGACAGGTTTGCCGGGAACTGAGCCAAAGTTGTCAAAAAACCGCGGTTATTTAGGCGTTTCCTGAAGAATCCGCAATATCTCTCAAAAATATGCCATCCGCCCATAGAATCCTTGCGAGCATCTTGTTAATTTAGGCTATTTCAAGCTGTATATATATTCATTAAATTGTCCGGTTGAGTCAATTGAATGAAAACGTTTAAAATATAGAGGAGGGAAAGTAAGGGGGAATCAAGAATGAAGAAACTTTCAATTATTGGAATGCCGATGGATTTGGGTCAGACACGAAGGGGAGTAGACATGGGTCCGAGTGCGATCCGTTATGCAGGGATCAATGAGAGATTAGCGGTGCTTTTTGATTGGATAGAGGATTTGGGTGACATTACGGTTGGCAGGCCTGAGGTGAAGATTGACCCTAATAGCAATTTAAGAAACCTGGAGCTTGTGGCAGAGAAGAATAGCTTGCTTGCTGAAGAGGTAGACAAGATTATTGAATCAGGGTCTTTTCCGTTAGTATTAGGTGGGGATCATAGCATTGCAATTGGTACATTGGCTGGTGTGTCTAAACATTATAAGAATCTGGGTGTGATTTGGTATGATGCACATGGGGATCTGAACACGGCGGAAACTTCACCGTCTGGAAATATCCATGGCATGCCACTAGCAGCCAGTCTTGGTTTAGGGCATGAAAAACTGACGCAAATAGGTGGGTATTCTCCAAAGATAAAACCGAAGAATATTGTCATTATTGGTGCGCGTTCGCTTGATGACGGGGAGAAAGACTTGATCAAGAAAATGGGGATTAAAGTGTTTACCATGCATGAAATTGATCGCTTAGGAATGGCTGCGGTCATTGAGGAAACGGTCCAGCATCTTAAAGAAAAAACAGATGGGGTCCATCTTTCGCTAGATTTGGATGGATTGGATCCAACCGATGCCCCTGGTGTTGGAACTCCAGTAATAGGAGGCATCAGCTATCGTGAAAGCCACCTGGCGATGGAAATGCTTGCCGAAGCGAAAATTATTACTTCTGCTGAATTCGTTGAAGTGAATCCAATTCTCGATGAAAAGAATAAGACAGCTTTTGTGGCAGTTGCACTAATGGGGTCTTTATTTGGGGAGAAACTTTTATAATAAAAAGGAAGAGCAGTAGCTAAAAGATAGCTGCTGCTCTTTATTGTTAATAGAGAACTGGCTTTTTTGAGGATACGTGATAATATTTATTTAGTAAATGGTCGAGTTTCGTGCTTATGTCTACCACGCGTTGGTTGGAGAGCGAGGTTTTCGCAGCTAGATCAACCATTTCATTACGGCAATTTTCAATATCCTTCAACAGTGTTTCTGCACCCATTGATAACCCTCGCTTTCGTACAATATAGTCTTTTTATACCCTAAACAAAAACTTTTAAACGGAAATGGTAAAAATTTGTTAGTATTAACATATAGGCTTTTTTTCGAAAACTGTCTGCTAAATAGAATAGGCAGCATTACATACTTAAATTTTTTTTATAGAAAAAACGAAACCTTTAACGGGATCGATTCGTATATCGATTAGCCGCAGGATGCGCGGAGGTAAAATAATGGAAACAATTGTTAAGCACAGAATCAAACAAGTAATCAAGGGAGACCAGAACGCCTTTGGAGAGATTGTTGAGGTATACAAGGACAAAGTATTTCAGCTTTGCTACCGTATGCTCGGAAATCGGCATGAGGCAGAGGATATTGCACAGGAGGCTTTCATCCGCGCATTTATAAATATTAATAGCTTCAATCAAAATCTGAAGTTTTCTACATGGCTGTACCGGATTGCTACCAATCTTTGTATTGACCGGATTCGCAAAAAGAAACCAGATTATTTTTTGGATGCAGAAGTGCCGGGAACGGAAGGTTTGACGATGTACTCTCAAATCCCTTCTGCAACCCCTTTGCCAGAGGATGAGGTTGAAAGTCTAGAATTACAGGACGCGATTCAAAAAGAGATTTCAAAATTACCCGATAAATACAGATCGGTAATCGTATTAAAATATATTGAGGAGCTTAGCCTGAATGAAATCAGTGAAATTCTTGATTTGCCTCTTGGAACGGTGAAGACGAGGGTTCATCGAGGCAGAGAGACGTTAAGAAAGCAATTGCGACACGTATAAAATGAGGTGAATGAAATTGAAATGTCCCGAACAGGTTATTGAGCATATGCACGATTATTTAGATGGCGAAATTACTGAACAAAATGAAAAGATTTTAAGAGAGCATTTGCAGAGCTGTACCGAATGCCAGGAATATTACAGGGAAATGAATAAAGCGATTGCTCTAGTGCAAAGCACCTCCCATATCCAGACGCCTGCTGATTTTACATCAAAAGTAATGGCGAATTTACCCAAAGAAAAGAAAAAGACAGAAATCCAGCGTTGGTTCAGGAGCCATCCTTTGTTGACTGCTGCCTCTCTTTTCCTTGCGCTAATGACGGGCAGTATTTTATCGACATGGAATGAAGGATACCAGTTTTCGGTTTCAAAACAGCCTAATTTATTGGTTCAAAATGATACGGTAATTGTACCGAAAGGGGAAGTAGTCAAGGGAGATGTGGTGGTCAAGAACGGAAAGGTGAAAATTGAAGGGGAAGTCCAGGGGAATGTTACCGTCATCAACGGGGAAATCCTCAACGGTGAAAACTATATGGCTTCAGCGGGAAATGTCACGGGGGAAATTACCGAGGTCAATAAAATTTTCGAATGGGTATGGTATCAAATTAAAAATACTGTGAAAAACGCGGCGGATTTATTTGAAAATAATAACAAAGAACAGTCATTCCAGTAGGGATGGCTGTTTTTTAAAGAGGATTTTTTGTCGACATGGCTAAAGATCAAATCGTTTGCAAATGTTCTCATTATTGGTTTGAGCAGAGCTTATGTTATAATAGTTAAGTTATCTTAAGTTAAACGCTGAAGAGTATTGGTTATCTTCCGCTTTTTTTCAATCGCTGTTTTCGCATTTTTTGTTGCTTCCCGAACATGCTCCAATCTTCGAGCGGAAAATACATTTGCAACATCAAACTACGAAAAGAGCCCTTTTACAATCGGTTCGTTTGGAGGCTAGAGAATAACTTCGCAAAAGAGCCTTACTAATCTACTGGAGGAAGTGCAATGTCGTTTGCGGATTTCGATTTCTTGACTTATCTAGCTAATATTGTTGACATTCTCCTTGTCTGGTTCGTCATCTATCGGTTGATCGCGATTATTCGAGGGACGAAGGCTGTCCAGCTTTTGAAAGGGATTTTTGTTATCCTGATCGTAAAGTTTGTCAGTGATTTTTTCGGGTTAAATACGCTTAGTTGGATGATGGAACAAGTATTAACCTGGGGATTCCTAGCCATTATCATTATCTTCCAGCCTGAATTGCGTCGGGCACTTGAACAGCTTGGCAGAGGAAGACTTTTTTCCAGATCAGGGCTGCAGGAGGAAGAAGATGAAGAAAAGATGGTAGAGGCTATTGTCAAGTCAACCGATTATATGGCCAAGCGTCGAATCGGGGCCTTGATTTCCATTGAAAGAGAAACAGGAATGAGTGATTACATAGAAACAGGCATACAGCTGCAATCAAGAATATCCTCTGAACTGTTAATTAACCTTTTTATCCCGAATACACCGCTTCATGATGGAGCAGTTGTCATACAGAAAAACATTGTTGCAGCAGCAGCGTGCTATTTGCCGTTATCAGAAAGTCCGTTCATTTCGAAGGAGCTGGGCACTAGGCACAGGGCCGCACTCGGAATTAGTGAAGTAACGGATAGCATCACGATTGTCGTTTCCGAGGAAACAGGGAGTGTGTCGGTTGCTCGGAATGGCGAACTATACAGGGACTTGAGCGGGGATACGCTAAGAGAACTACTCTCTGCCGAACTGATTTCACCATCAAGAATCAAGCAAGCAGCTTCTGCCCGCTGGAACTGGAGGGGGAAGAAAAATGGATAGATGGATGGATAATCCGTGGTTCATAAGAGTAGTTGCCCTTGTTCTTGCCGTGTTGCTATTTGGATCTGTTTCAACAAACGATTCGAATAAGCCTGGAGATGTATACGTACCATCAGATGAAACCGTAGAAACAGTAAAAGACGTTCCGGTAAAAAGGATTTACGATACCGATACATTAGTTGTATCAGGTGTTCCGGAAACAGTTACTGTAACGCTGCAGGGCCCGAAAAACCTGGTGCAGCAGGCAAAAACACTCAGAAATTTTGAAGTTTTCGTTGATTTGACGAATGCTGACATGGGAGACCAGCGAGTACCCATCACAATCAAAGATGTATCAGAAAGGATAACGGTCACCATCGATCCTGGATATGCAAATATTTCCATACAGGAAAAAGTGACAAAGGAGTTCAGTGTTGAACCTGAATTCAGCGAAAGTATCGTGGAAAGTGGCTATATTGCAGAGCAGCCGACTGTCAAACCGAATAAAGTGCAAATAACCGGTGCCAAGGATGTTGTCGACAGAATCACCTATGTAAAAGCAACAGTGAATTCTTCTGGGAAAATAACGGATACAATCACGCGAGAAGCGAGTGTCCTTGCTCTGGATAAAGACATGAATAAATTGGATGTTATTGTAGAGCCAGCGGTGGTTGATGTGACCATCCCAGTAAAAAGCTCCAGTAAAAAGGTCCCAATCGACATCGTCCGTAAAGGCAATCCTCCAAGTGGAGTAACCATTGATTCCATTACTTTGGAAACAAAGGAAACGGAGATTCTCGCTGCACCCGATGTACTTGAGAAGGTGGAAGGTGTCAGGGTGGAAGTGGATGTTAGCAAAATCAATGAAGATACGGAACTTACCCTTCCGGTCATCATTGGCGAAGGAATCGTCGAAGTAACACCAAAATTGGTAAAAGTGAATGTAAACGTCACGAAGGACTCCGAGAGGACCATTTCTAAAGTCCCGATTGGAGTGAATGGAATCGAGGCGGGTTATGAATTAGCATTCCTTGACCCTACGGATGGCGAGACAAAGCTGACGGTCTCAGGACCAAATGATCTCATTTCTGCACTAACGGTCGAAGATTTTCAAGTTTTAATTGATGTTTCGACGTTGAAGGAAGGAACTCACGAAGTAGATATCAAGGTTACCGCACCTCAAAACATAACGTGGAAACTGGCAAAAGAAAAAGCTAGTATATCGATTGCGAAAAAAGAAGCTTAACGGACTGTAATTTTTTTTACAAGGAGAGATTTTAAGAATGGGTAAATATTTCGGTACAGACGGAGTACGTGGTGTTGCGAACAGCGAACTAACGCCGGAATTGGCGTTCAAGCTTGGCCGGTTCGGAGGCTATGTCCTCACAAAGGAGCATAATCGACCTAAGGTGCTGATTGGCCGCGACACTCGGATTTCCGGACATATGCTAGAGGGAGCACTTGTTGCCGGTCTGCTATCAATAGGGGCAGAAGTCATGAGACTAGGTGTGATCTCGACTCCCGGAGTAGCGTATTTAACTAAGGCACTTGGTGCGCAGGCAGGAGTTATGATCTCTGCATCGCATAATCCGGTAGCGGATAACGGGATCAAATTCTTTGGCCCAGACGGATTTAAGCTCTCTGATGATCAGGAAAACGAAATAGAGCAATTGATGGACATGGAAGGTGATGAGCTCCCTCGTCCTGTAGGTGCTGATCTTGGTCAGGTAAATGATTACTTCGAAGGTGGTCAGAAATACCTTCAATATTTAAAACAATCTGTTGACGAAGAATTCACGGGTCTTCATATCGCCCTGGATTGCGCACATGGAGCAACGTTTTCGTTGGCAACCCACTTGTTTGCTGATTTGGATGCAGATACTTCAACGATGGGAGCATCTCCCAACGGCTTGAATATCAATGACGGCGTAGGATCGACACACCCAGAAGCTCTTGCGGTTTTCGTGAAGGAAAAAGGAGCCGATTTCGGTCTTGCTTTTGATGGAGATGGCGACCGCCTGATTGCGATTGATGAAAAGGGAAACATCGTGGATGGGGACCAAATTATGTACATCTGCGCAAAGTTCATGAAGGAACGTGGTCAGTTAAAGCAAGGTACGGTAGTATCCACTGTGATGAGCAATCTTGGTTTTTACAAAGGTCTTGAGGAAAACGGCATTCAAAGTGTACAAACAGCTGTCGGAGACCGTTATGTAGTAGAGGAAATGAAGAAGAACGGCTATAATCTCGGCGGAGAGCAATCTGGCCATATTATCTTCCTGGACTACAATACAACTGGTGATGGACTTCTGACAGGGCTTCAGCTCGCGAATATCATGAAAGCAACAAATAAGCCGCTTTCTGAACTGGCTAAGGAAATGAAGAAATTCCCGCAGGTGCTTGTGAACATTCGTGTGACGGATAAGCACCATGTAACGGATAATGAGAAGGTAAAGGCGGTAATCGAACAGGTAGAAGCGGAAATGAACGGCGATGGCAGAATCTTAGTTCGCCCTTCCGGTACAGAGCCGTTGGTTCGCGTAATGGCAGAAGCTGCAACAGCAGAGCTTTGCCAAGAATACGTTACCCGAATAGCAAAAGTTGTGGAAGAGGAAATGGGTTTAACAGAATAAGGATAACAGGTGATATGCATAAGGGTTTCGGCACATAGAAAAGCCTTTATGCATATTTATTTAGCAAGGGAGTTTTAGCTTTTTTGTAAAGGGTATTTGTACGAGAAAGCTGATTTCCTTTGTTTTTTATTGACGGATGCAACTGTATGATGTATGATGATCCTGTTTTTGTAAATGGTTCATTTTTACCTTGAAACCAATTTATCGAAAGGTGGGCAGAGGTAGATCAATGGAAAACGAAAGCGCCAGGACTAATCCGTGACCGGAAATATGGGTTAGTTGACGAGGTGGAGGTTTATCGAAGTTTCGGCGGATGCCTCCCGGCTGAAAGCGCAGCCGCAAATTCCATCTTCAAAACATTAGGGCAACTTAATGCACAAACAGATGGGGATGCTAAAAATAAACAGAACACAGTCTGATCTAAAAATCAATTATTTGAGATAAGGGGGCAAGCCGCCCCTAACTAAGAGGCTTCTTGCCCCCTGTCGTACAGGAGGAAAAGAAGTTATGTGTGGAATCGTTGGGTATATTGGAAATAATGACTCGAAAGAGATTTTATTAAAAGGCCTTGAAAAACTGGAATATAGAGGATATGATTCTGCGGGAATTGCAGTTATCAACAGCAATGGAGTGCATATTTTTAAGGAAAAAGGACGTATTGCGGACCTTCGCAACGCAGTGGATCACAGTGTTAAGGCGAATGCTGGAATCGGGCATACTCGCTGGGCGACCCATGGTCCTCCAAGCAAGGGGAATGCTCATCCTCACCAGGGCTCAGCAGCCAGGCTGACTCTTGTCCATAATGGGGTAATTGAAAATTACGATCGCTTGAAGCGAGAGTATTTGCCAAATGTCGAATTGAATAGTGAAACAGATACGGAAATCATCGTACAGTTAATGGAACTATTTGTTAACGAAGGTCTAAATACGGAGGAAGCGTTCCGCAAAACGCTGACACTGTTACATGGTTCCTATGCACTTGCATTGATCGATGAGCAAAACGTGGACACCATCCTTGTAGCGAAAAACAAGAGCCCGCTTCTTGTGGGACTTGGCGATGGCTTTAATGTAGTCGCAAGTGATGCGATGGCGATGATCCAAGTAACGAACCAGTATGTGGAACTGATGGACGAGGAAATGGTCATTGTCACGAAAAATGAGGTGACAATCAAGAACCTTGCCGGAGCAGTGGTTTCACGAGAACCATATACCGCTGAACTTGATGCTGGTGACATTGAAAAGGGAACATACCCACACTATATGCTCAAGGAAATCGACGAACAGCCGCTTGTTATTCGCAAAATCATTCAGAGCTATCAAGATGGAGAAGGTGCGCTTGAAATGGACTCTGACATCGTTGCCACTATGCAAGAAGCGGACCGTATTTATATCATCGCTGCTGGTACTTCCTATCACGCAGGTCTCGTTGGCAAGCAGTTTATCGAAAAATTAACAAAGATTCCTGTGGAAGTTCACATTTCCAGTGAATTCGGCTACAATATGCCGCTGCTATCTGAAAAGCCATTGTTCATCTTCATTTCCCAGAGTGGAGAAACTGCGGACAGCCGCCAAGTTCTTGTCCAAGTAAAGGAGATGGGCTACAAAGCATTGACGATTACAAACGTATCTGGATCAACGCTTTCCCGTGAAGCAGATTATACGCTTCTTCTTCATGCCGGGCCTGAAATTGCGGTTGCCTCTACAAAAGCATATACGGCACAGCTTGCAGTTCTTGCAATTTTAGCGGAAGTAACTGCTCGTGGCATTGGCCATGAAGTGGACTTTGATCTTGTTCAGGAACTTGGCATCGTTGCGAGTGCAATGGAAACTCTTTGCGACGACAAGGAAGAATTCGAAAGCATTGCGCACGAATACTTGACTGTGACAAGAAATGCATTTTTCATTGGCCGCGGAATCGATTTTTACGTGGGCCTTGAAGGTGCTTTGAAGTTGAAGGAAATCTCTTATATCCAGGCAGAAGGCTTTGCTGGCGGAGAACTGAAGCACGGGACAATCGCTTTGATTGAAGAAGGCACACCGGTCATCGCTCTTGCAACACAAGAATTTGTCAACCTAAGCATCCGCGGAAATGTCAAAGAAGTCGCTGCCCGTGGAGCTAATCCTTGCATCATTTCAATGAGTGGACTGGAAACAGACGAAGACCGCTTCGTCCTCCCAGAAGTAAATAGCCTACTAACACCTCTTATCTCAGTAATTCCGATGCAGTTAATCTCTTACTATGCCGCGCTGCACCGTAACTGTGACGTTGATAAGCCGCGCAACCTGGCTAAATCAGTTACAGTTGAATAACAATAAAGTTTTGTAAATGTGGTTGTAGGTTTTAAATAAAGTTGCACCGTTTGTAAAAAAGATGTACCGTTTAAAATAAAGTTATACCGTTTATAAAAAAGTTGCACCGTTTTACCCCTTTGGATATGATTATCTAAAGGGGTGTTTTTATGTCGAAAAGAAAAAGAACATCTGAAATTGAACAGTGGATTAAACAAGGTCGAGGCACCGGTATAGGAGTAGATTATAAACCTTGGTTGAAGATTCAAGATGTATCTTCAAAGGGTCGTTCTACTCGTTTAAAAGGAATAAAAACAAACAGACAGCATGAATTTCTGTCGGATTTGGAAAGCAATTATTTTTATTTAACTGAGTATTCAAATTATATTGTTGATATCCGGGAACAATTTCCTTTACTACCATTAGAAGAAACCATTGTTATTGCAGATGAGTTAGGTATTAAACATCCTACTGATCCTAAAACTGGTGATCCGATTGTGATGACAACGGATTTTTTATTAACAGTTGATAAAGGACAAGGTGTGTTTGAAGTAGCTCGTACAATCAAAATGAAGGACGAATTACTGAAGGAACGAGTACTCGAAAAGTTTGAGATTGAACGAGAGTATTGGCAACGGAAGGATATTGATTGGGTCATTGTTACAGAGGAAGAGATTCCTAAAACAATGGCACGAAACATTAGCTACATTCATGACTATTTTGATATTCGAGATTATGATGTATTTCAGGAAATGTGTTCACAACATATTGAAGATTTATCCTTATCTTTAATGCAAAGGTTACTAAATAATAAAAATAGTATCCGTATAATTACGAATGAATTTGATACCGATACCCATTTACCTTTTGGTAGTGGTGTAACACTCTTTTATCATTTGCTTGCTCAAAAAGTCATCGTTATTGATATGCTTAAGCCACCAAATTTAGAGCAACAGATTGATATTAAATCCATTGATGAAAGCACGCTGAAGAAGGAGAAATACGGATGATTTATATTAATCAGGTGCTTCAATATTCTGCCGATTCTAAGCGAATACGTATTATCGAAATGGATGAACCGTATGTGTTTATTGTAGATATTGATGCGACAAGTTCGATGCCTAAGAAAGAAATATATTCGAACCTAGCAACGGAAATTCAGCAAAGTGAACTACTTGTTGTTAGTGATCCATATGCAAAAGTTGTTTCAGATATTGACTTAACAGAAGTACAAATCCGTAAACGTGAGGAAGACTGGGAAATCATCCAGCAACATTGTTTGCAACACATGGAGATGCTGCTTCAAAAGCAAGGTAGAGAAATGAAAATTCGAGAGATTGCAGAAAAGACTAATCTAAGTCCATTTAAGATAAAAAAGTTATTAAGTCGTTATTGGCAGCGAGGTATGACAAAGAATGCCTTATTACCCGATTACTCAAATTCTGGAGGCAAAGGGAAAGCAAAAGATTTAACAAAAGAAAAAGTAGGTCGACCTAGAAAAGTAAATATAGACAACGAGTATCAGGTTGGTATTAATATTACTGATGAAGTGAAAGTGCAATTTGAGCTTGCAATTAATATTTCTATTCTGACCGATATAAAGAAAATGGAGAAATGAAATATCACATATGGGATGCTAGTCGTATTCCTTCTCACAATCTACCAACAAGACCTTCATTCTCATGTTGCAGTTCCTGCAAAATGGGTTTAGGAATCAGGAGATAAAAGTTCCATTCTTTGGGGATTCATTTTAGGGATGGGTTTCATAACATACCAGGCGGGGACTCTATTCCATTTGTATCTCCTATTATCCATTTTTTCGGACAATTGGTGGTTATCTATTATGGCAGGTGTAGTATATGGTTTTACTCGATCTGCTGTAACGAATTTTCCTTATATAAGAAAGAGGATCTTAGAGTTTGTTTCGGTAAGCCATAAAAACTTCACTCAGCTGTCCTTGATAAGGAAGACTTCATCTATACTGATAATTTTAATGTCTATTATAGGAATTATTGTTGAAAAAAATCACAAAAACTGTCCGGACACGCTTTAAGGTGTCCGGATATACGAGGAGAGTTATATACATTAAGTATACTTTTATCTGATATTATATACCGGAAAATTAACAATATATCCACAAGCAAGGATGCAGGGGCTTAAAAGGTATGAAATTTGGGTAATGGTTACAAATAAATTTTGTTTTTTTGTTAATAAAAGATATTTTAATTAAAGTATACGTGGAGGTTAGGAATGAAAAAAGCATTTATTTTTTTAGGTATATTTCTCCTTTTGAGTGGTTTATCTGCCTGTACTTTAAATGAAGGAGAACAAGATAAACAGTATCAACAATCAAAAGAGATAGAAAATACAGAAATTATAAAAGAGGATATTAAGAATCATTCTGGTGATAGCTGGGAATTGTCTCCAACATTCGAGCATACTGTTAAAGATA
The DNA here is from genome assembly GCF_030814065.1 of Mesobacillus stamsii. NCBI lineage: Bacteria > Bacillati > Bacillota > Bacilli > Caryophanales > Bacillaceae > Mesobacillus > Mesobacillus stamsii. Next base: position 3,078 of record NZ_JAUSUN010000048.1, on the reverse strand, counting down.
TAAATGGTGAGGACATATCATATAAAATAATTGGAAAAGAAGGGAGAATAGGCTTTACTAAATCACCTATTATTGCTAATAAAAGGGAAAAGGTTATCTGGTTTTATTGGGGAAATGTAAATATTTATAATAAACCAGTTAAAATTTTTGCTTTAAAAAAGGATAGTGAAGCTGAACCTATTGAAGTATTTTCTGGAATGTTTTATAAGGATGCACAGGTGGGTCCCGGTAGTGTAAATATGCCTTCCAATTTGGAATTCCCATCAGAAGGAATATGGAAACTATTTATTTATATAGACAAAAAATTTTACGAAAATATTGTGATTGAAGCTAAAGATTAAATAGGCAATTTTGCTCCTATTAGATTGTAACAAATATAAGGAGAAATATATGAAAAAATTAATGTATTTGTTTTATATTGGATTAATAGCTCTAGTATTGACTGCTTGCGGAGGAAATGAAAGAACAGCAAGTAGTAAAGACGAAAAAAGTGAACAAATAAATGAGTTACCTAAAGAGGTTTCAAAACAAATTATTAATGACAAAAAAACTGTAGCTATTATCAATGGGGAAAAAATATTAGGTAGTGAATATAATCGAATATTATCTACATCTCTGTTAAAAATGAAGGAAATGAGGCAAGATCTATCTTCTATAGTTTAGTAGAAAATAAGATCCTACTTCAGGAAGTTAATCAAAAGGGATATACAGCATCTAAGGATGAGATAAATAAGCAGTTAAAAGAAATTAAAAAAATGTATAAAGATGAAAAGGAATTTAAGAAAGCATTGGAACAAGAGGGGGTGTAACCGTCAAGTGAAAATGAACACTTTTTGCTAATTAATTTTGGACACTTTCTCCCTCAAAAATGGAAGATCGATGCCTCATTCTATAGCTATCATCCTCTTTAAAATGGATTACTTCTGCCCGATGGATAAGCCTATCCAAAATAGCCGTGGTGATGCCAGGATCCCCTAATAATTCGCCCCATTCTTGCGGGGCTTTGTTTGATGTTAGAATGATAGAACATTTGTCATAGAGGTCATTGATCAAGTGAAAGAATAGATTGGCTTCACGAGTGTCCATCGCCATATACATCAAATCATCAATAATAACTAAGTGTGAATCCCTAATGCGCTTCATTCTTGTCTGAGACTTTCTTGAAAACTCCTCGGTTTTTAAGGTGTGAACGAGTTCACCCATACTGATAAAAGACACTTTGTATCCTTGATGAATGGCTTCAATTCCTAGTCCCGTTGACAGAAGTGTTTTGCCTACCCCTGTCGGTCCTAAGAGAATGAGATTGTATAGTTGGTCTAACCATGTGAATTCTTTTAATTGGTTAAGTTGCTTCTTGCTGAGTGTTCGCTGCTCCTCGAGATTAAATGTTTCCAATGTTCGATAGAACGGAAATGCCGCCCATTTAAGGCGTTTTTCTATTTGCTTCTCGTCGCGCTGCTTTTGCTCATAACCTATTAATTGACGGAGAAACGTTTGATAGGTCCAGTCCTCTGTTTCCGCTTGTTGAAGGAGTGTTGGAAGGTAGTTTGCACCTTCCGACACCCTCAATGAACGTAATTGCTGTTGTAACTGTTCCAACGAATCGCTCATTTGGCTGCTCCTCCTTCTAATATGGCTATGTATTCATTCACGTCTCGAATATATGGCTTCGTGAGAATGACGGACCTGTCCACTACATTAAGTAGCTTTATTTGTTCCTTTTTCTGCTCCAGGGATTCGTGGTTGGCTTGTCGTTGGCGTTTGACATGCTGAACGACATCGCTAAATTCAGTTGCACTATAGATCCCTTTATGAACACATTCCTTTAAGGCATCATTTCCAATGTCTGGTTCGGATTCAAGCGCTTTTGATATAAGTTGAAGCTGATCACGAATATATCGGGGATACCTTCGGTGAACTTCCTCCAGATAATCATGATCCAATCCTACATCTTCAAACTTCTCGGCAACACTAGCGATATAAGCAGGAATTCCTTTATTGCGATCCCGTTTATGTTGGCGGTCTTGAATCAATTTTCCTTTTTCATGACTAATTTTATGATCGGCTATCACTGGTCCTGCCTTTTCCTCTCGAACAATTAAGCGATTTTCATCCGTTGTCTCGATATAAACCTCTTTATCTTTCTTATATGTGCCGAGAGGGACGGAATAACGATTGGATAGATAAATGATGGTATTGTCCTTCCGAACTGATCTTGTTATACTTGAATCAACACTCGAAAGAGTAATTTTTGTAACGACTGGTCTCAAGTGCTGTTTTTCGAGGGCAAACACTTCGACCGGTCTCTTCTTTGTTGTATTGTGAACTTTCCCGTTTCCCGTTCTCTCAAGCCACGCCATGCCCAACTCATTCCACGTTTCAATGTTGTGAAAGACACGGTTCTTAGCGAAGTTTTTCTTTATAAATCCGACCACATTTTCAATTCTCCCTTTGCTTTCAGGATCCGCTTTTCTGCACACAAATAGAGTTAATTTCCTTTCTTCACGATAAGCTTGAAATTCACCTGTAAGAATAAGATCACCCGCATTTTCGCTGACTACCATTAAGGAGTCTTGATCATAAACAAGTTCGTAAGGAATACCTCCTAAGTATTGAAACGCATTTTCATGGGTCCGTATGACATCTTTTGTTGTAAAAGGTCTATCTAGCCACTCCACATATTTATAACGTGAGTGCGAAAGGACGAAACTAATAAAATATAACTTTATCTCTTTTCCATTTGTCGTCTTCTGTATGGTTTGTCCAAAATCAACCTGTGCTTGTTGCCCCATTGGTGGATCTGGAATAGCCTCATAAACACGCTTTTCTTCTGTTTTAGGAATGGAATACTTTTCACGTAACTCCTTCACATAAATCCTGCATTCCCGAGAATCTGTAACGATGAAAGCTAATAAGCCCCTGTGTTTCAACGGTTTATTAGCTTTTTTGATTGACTTTTACCTCGTTATGTTTTATAGTTAACATAACGAGGTACAGGGGGACTGACTATGGCTGCAATTGTTTATCAAACCGACAAGAGAACTGGAATTACCTATGCTTACCAATCTATTTCTTACT
>NZ_JAUSUN010000047.1:0-15151 GCF_030814065.1 Mesobacillus stamsii | reverse complement strand
AGCTTTTTCGGGCACATATTCCTTATTTTTGTGACCCATCTCTTGCTCCTCCGGCTTTTTCGGGCACATAATCTTTGTTTTTGTGACCGAACTCTCCTGAATCCAGCTTTTTCGGGCACCGTCCAACCCGCCTGCTAGTACACCATATAAAAAGCGCCCCTGTCGTAGACGACAGAGACGCTTTGTATGCGCGGTTCCACTCTGTTTAGGCCGCCTTGAAACAGCGTAGCCTCAACTTTCATCTGGTAACGGGAGGTCCCGCCCGATACTACTAAGGCATGCTACCCTTTCGCATTGGGACTCTGAGGTGCATTTCAAAAAACGAGAGGCCTGAACCACTTTCAGCCGGTGATGGTTCTCTCTAATAAGCGTCATCCTTCTACTTTTCCTCTTCTACACTTTGGTTATATACAATTACTCTTACTATATAACATTTTTCCATTTCTGTTAACTAAAATGGCTTAAAATAGTTATTAGCTTAAAAGCTTTTGAACCCGTTGTTTTACCTTGTCTTTTCCGATTAGTTCCATCGCCAGCATTAGGTCCGGTCCATGTGTCTGTCCTGTTGCAGCGGCGCGGATTGGCATGAACAGCTTCTGACCTTTATGGCCAGTTCCTTTTTGGACTGCTTTTACCACTGCCTTGATCCCATCGGCCTTGAATTCTTCAAGCTGGTCGATTTCACTAAGAAACGCTTGCAGCACTTCAGGAACCTGCTCGCCCGCAAGTACTTCTTTCGCTTCCGCATCATAGTTTACCTCTTCGCGGAAAAATAAATCAGCCATCTCGACGATTTCTGCACCATAGCTCATTTTATCATGATACAGCGAAATGAGATTGCGTACCCAGACTTCCTGTTCTGGAGTGCGATCCTTATTCACTTTTCCAGCTTTAACGAGGTGCGGGAGTGCAAGTTCGACAACCCGATCCAACTCCGCCTTTTTCATATATTGATTGTTCATCCAGGCAAGTTTTTGCTGGTCAAAAAGAGCAGGAGATTTGGAAAGTCTGGCGGGATCAAAAATCTCGATAAACTCTTCCTTTGAATAAATTTCTTCTTCACCCGATGGAGACCATCCAAGCAGAGTGATAAAGTTGAACAACGCTTCAGGCAAATAGCCAAGCTCCTCGTACTGCTCAATGAACTGAATAATCGATTCATCGCGCTTGCTCAGCTTTTTGCGGCTTTCGTTGACAATCAGAGTCATATGGCCAAATACAGGCGGTTCCCAGCCAAGGGCTTCATAAATCACAAGCTGCTTTGGTGTGTTAGAAATATGATCATCTCCGCGAAGAACATGAGAAATTTTCATCAAGTGATCATCCACAACAACCGCATAGTTATAGGTAGGTGTGCCATCCTTTTTAACGATGACAAAATCACCCATGCCGTCTGATTCAAAGCTCACATTGCCTTTTACCAGATCATCGAACTTTAAAATTTTATCTGCAGGCATTTTGAAGCGAAGGCTTGGCTGGCGTCCTTCCTGTTCTAACTGCTTGCGCTGTTCCGAAGTTAGATTGCGGCATCGCCCTGAATAATGAGGCGTCTCATTTCGTGCAGTCTGCTCCTCGCGCTCTGCCTCCAGCTCCTCTTCGGTGCAGTAGCATTTATAGGCATGACCATTATCCAAAAGCTCTTGATTGTACTTTTCATAAATATGGTTTCGTTCTGACTGGCGGTATGGTCCATATTCGCCGCCAACATCGACGCTCTCGTCCCAGTCGATTCCTAGCCACTGAAGGTATTTCAGCTGACTCTGCTCTCCGCCTTCGATATTGCGTTTTTTATCTGTATCTTCTATACGGATAATGAACTTTCCACCTTTGTTGCGTGCGAATAGATAATTGAATAATGCGGTACGGGCATTCCCAATATGTAAATGTCCAGTCGGACTCGGCGCGTAACGCACTCGAATAGCTGATGACATAGTGAATCCTCCTCTAATATTGCTGTCGATTATTGTATCCTTTTCGCTAGATAAAGCGCTAGAAACGGTGAGTTTATTTCTCTGACAGCTTCAACAATATGGTTGCCTGGGAAGCGATCCCTTCTCCCCTACCCGGGAATCCAAGCTTTTCAGTTGTCGTCGCCTTAACGTTCACCTGTTCCAGACTTCCCTCAAGCAATGCTGCGATCCTTTCACGCATCGCTTGAATATGCGGCGCCATTTTTGGCTGCTGGGCGATGATGGTACAGTCGATATTAACGAGTTCATAGCCTCTTTCCTTCACAAGCTGCCAAACATGCTCCAGTAATTTTGCTGAATCGGCGTCCTTGAATTCAGGGTCAGTATCCGGAAAATGACGGCCTATATCTCCAGCGCCGATTGCTCCCAGGCATGCATCTGCTACCGTATGCAAAAGCACATCAGCATCCGAATGGCCAAGCAGCCCTTTTTCATATGGAATCGTGATTCCTCCAATGATCAGCGGCCGGCCTTCCGTCAGTTGATGCACATCAAAACCTTGCCCTATTCGAAACATAATGATAACTCCTTTTAAAAAACGCTATTTTTCCCGCTGCTATCAAATTCCCGATTCCTTCCACTTGCGCAGAATGGCTTCGGCAAAATATAAATCTACTGGCGTTGTCAGCTTTATATTATCATAATTTCCTTCTATGATGCTGACGGGATGGGGAATTCGTTCAACGAGGCTTGATTCGTCTGTACCGATGAATTGCTCCCTCGCTGCCTTGTTATGGGCTTCGAGCAAAACCGAGGACCGAAACGCCTGTGGGGTCTGGACTGACCACAGACTGGAGCGTTCAATTGTTTCTATGACCTGGTTGTCGGTTGCTTTTTTAATTGTATCTTTCACAGGAACAGCGACAATTGCCGCTCCATCCTTATTTGCTGCATCCACAAGCTTGTGGATCGTTTCAATTTCAATGAAAGGGCGAGCTCCATCGTGGACAAGGACGATTTCATCCAAGTTATTTAGTGCCATCAACCCGTTGTATACACTGTCCTGTCTTTCTTTTCCTCCAGTAACAAGGGAAGATACCTTTTGGATACCATGCTCTTTGAGTAAAGATTTAAACGCTTGCTCATCATCAGGATGAGCGGCGAGAATAATGTCTGAACACCGGGGATCGGCTTCAAACACCTTAAGCGTATGAATGAGAATCGGGATGGCATCCAAAGTCAGCAGCAGCTTGTTTATCCCTGCACCCATCCTTTTGCCAAGCCCCGCTGCTGGAATAATGACGTGATACGACATAACGAAACTCCTATCTATTTTCTTTCTGAAAAAATAATCCTTAACATACGAAGGGGGCAGCCGAAGCCCTGCTTCAGCCTTCAATGGTACCGGTGAAGGAAGCGGGGATCAACTGCCCATAAGGCTATTTTTTTTGTTACAACTCAACTGATGACGCTTTTTTCCATAAGCTTAGGTTTCGCAAAGATCATTCTTCCTGCTGATGTCTGCAGGACACTTGTCACAAGCACTTCAATGCGCTTCCCAATGAAATCACGGCCTTCTTCGACAACGATCATAGTGCCATCATCAAGATAGGCGATCCCCTGGTTATGCTCTTTTCCATCCTTAATGACTTGAATGTTCAACTCTTCCCCAGGCAAAACGACTGGTTTAACCGCATTGGCGAGATCGTTGATATTCAAAACGGCCACCTTTTGCAGCTCACAGACTTTGTTCAAGTTGAAATCATTCGTGACGACGACGCCGTTTGTCAGCTTGGCCAGTTTGACCAATTTGCTGTCGACTTCTTGGATGTCATCAAAATCCCCTTCATAAATTTCAACCTTCACCTTCAATTCCTTTTGAATCCGATTAAGGCTGTCCAATCCGCGTCGACCGCGATTACGCTTCAACACATCTGATGAATCGGCAATATGCTGAAGTTCTTCGAGGACAAACTGCGGGATTACGATTATTCCTTCAAGGAATCCCGTCTGACAGATGTCAGCAACCCTTCCATCAATAATTACACTAGTATCGAGAATTTTCCATTCCCTTGAGCGTTCTTCTTTTTCCGTCTCTTCTTCTGTGCCCTTTTTCTTCGACTTTGAAAATAAACCAAGCAGTTCATCCCGTTTTTTAAAGCCGACCTGGAATCCTAGATAACCAAATAAAAGTGTCAAGAGCGTCGGGGCAACCGTATTTACGACTGGCACCTGGATGGCATTCAACGCAAATCCAACCAAAAATGCCACGAGCAACCCAAAGAAAAGCCCGACACTGCCGAATAGGACATCCGTAATGGGTGCCTTGATCAGCGATTCTTCCGCCCACTTCACAAAATTGGTCACTGGATCCACGGCCCAGAAAGTAAGAAGATAAAAAATAAGTGCGCCTATAACAGCTGTAACATAAGGATTGTTGATGAGAGTCATTTCTCCCGCATTCATCAAAAATAATAAATCAGGAATTAAGAATATACCAAGCGTTCCCCCAATAATCAGGAAGCAGGCTTGAATGATACGTCTTAACATCCTTTCACCTCCTTTTACTCATTATAAACAACTTCTAAAATTTGAAACCCTGCATCTTTGAAAACTTTTCATATGCAATCTAATTAACTGTTTCAATCTTTTATAAAGTTGCTTGTTGGCGTCATTTTCAAAAAAGAAGCTTGGTAATTTGCCAAAGTCATCTCTACTATAAATTAGCATTGGCAAATGCAAGTGTCAATAAATAGGAAACCACCAATGTTGGAATTGCATTTGGCCTCTGCTCGTCTCGTTAAGAAGGATCGCGTCACCTAATTTGCCCATTACAGACTTAAAGACGCATTTTCACTCTCCAAGAGAACGATATCGTTTACGTCTCTCAGCGGCGTATTGGTCGTTGAACTGGAGGATTCACCCACACATTTATCTTTCAGCTTCTTTTGTTCTAATCGATCAACCGTCTATGCTGACTTTAAGTGCCTGACTGACCGATGATACCCCAATTAACTCGACTCCCTTTGGAGGAGTCCAGCCGCCAAGATTGTTTTCCGGTAAAATAATTCGTTCAAAGCCAAGCTTCGCCGCTTCTTGAACACGCTGCTCGATCCTTGATACCCTGCGCACTTCCCCAGTAAGACCAACCTCACCAATGATGCAATCGGAGGCGCGAGTTGGCTTGTCTCGAAAACTCGAAGCAATGCTCACTGCGACGGCAAGATCAATCGCCGGTTCATCCAGCTTTACTCCGCCAGCCACCTTCAAATATGCATCCTGGTTGGCTAAAAACAACCCAACGCGCTTTTCCAGCACTGCCATTAATAAAGACACCCGATTATGGTCAATTCCGGTTGCCATCCGCCGGGGATTCCCAAAACTTGTTGGCGATATCAGCGCCTGGATTTCAACTAGGACCGGCCGCGTTCCTTCCATCGAAGCAACAACTGTTGAACCGGAAGCCCCTTGCGACCGTTCTTCCAAAAAGATCTCCGATGGGTTCGCCACTTCCTCTAGTCCTGCTTCTTTCATCTCAAAAATTCCCATCTCATTCGTTGAGCCAAATCGATTTTTTACCGCCCTGAGAATTCTGTATGTATGGTGCCTTTCTCCCTCAAAATAAAGAACCGTATCCACTATATGCTCAAGCAGTCTTGGACCAGCAATGGACCCTTCCTTCGTTACGTGCCCGACGATGAAGATGGCGATGCCTTTTGTCTTTGCAATGCGCATCAGCTCCGCCGTACATTCCCTTACCTGTGACACACTTCCTGGTGCAGAGGTAACTTCCGGGTGAAATATGGTCTGAATGGAATCGACAATCACAAAATCAGGATTGCTATTATCAATCGTCAGGCTGATCTCATGCAGGTTCGTTTCTGAATAGATCAGCAGATTGTCAGATGTCACACCAAGCCGATCCGCACGCAGCTTTGTCTGCCTCATTGATTCTTCGCCAGAAATATACAAAACAGAATGAGCTTTTTTCGCCAGTTGATAGGATACCTGGAGAAGAAGCGTGGATTTTCCGATCCCTGGATCCCCGCCAATCAAGACAAGCGATCCTCTGACAACACCTCCGCCAAGCACACGGTTCAATTCGTTAAGATCTGTCTTTACCCTTGGCTCACTAATCGTTTCGATAGCTGTGATCGGGGTTGCCTTCGCCGCGAGTGTGGTATTTCCTGTGTTGGCAAACGCCCCTCTTCTTGTCGAGCCAACACTTTCTACCTCCTCAACCATTTTATTCCATTGTCCGCATCCTGGACATTTCCCCATCCATTTCGGAGATTCATAGCCGCATTCCTGACACATAAATTTTGTTTTTCTTTTAGCCATATTTTTAGCCTCTTTAAATTTTTTTTTGAAAAAAAAGGGGTACACGCATGTTTTTACGTATACCCTCTGTTTCATTTCGCATGTTATGCGAAATTAAGCCTTTGCAGATTTTTCCGGAGTCTTGACGACGAACTTGCCTTCCTCGACATCAATCACCACATTCTGCCCCGTCAGAACGGTTCCTTTTAGCAGCTCTTCTGACAGCTGGTCTTCGATATGCTTCTGAATCGCTCTCCGCAATGGCCGTGCGCCGTATTCCGGATCATAGCCTTCCTCAGAAATCTTCTCTTTTGCCGCTTCGGTGAGCTCGAGTGTGATTTCCTGTTCCTTCAAACGCTTCACAAGCTGGTCGGACATCAATGTCACGATTTCTTTCAGATGCGGTTTCTCAAGAGCATGGAATACGATAATTTCATCGATCCGGTTCAGGAATTCAGGACGGAAGGCTTTTTTCAATTCTTCCATCACTTTTCCCTTCATATCCTTGTAACTCTGCTCGCCATCCTGAATATTGAAGCCGACATATTTATTGCGCTTCAGCGCTTCGGCACCGACATTGGACGTCAGAATCACGATGGTATTGCGGAAATCGACTGCGCGACCTTTAGAATCTGTCAAACGGCCATCCTCAAGAACTTGCAACAAAATATTAAATACATCAGGATGTGCTTTTTCAATTTCGTCGAGCAAAATGACGGAATATGGCTTCCTGCGGACCTTTTCCGTCAGCTGACCGCCTTCATCATAGCCTACATAGCCTGGAGGCGAACCGACCAGACGGGAGGTCGAATGCTTTTCCATATACTCAGACATATCGACACGGATCATCGCGTCCTCATCACCAAACATCGACTCGGCCAGCGCCCTCGCCAATTCCGTTTTCCCTACCCCTGTTGGCCCAAGGAAAATGAATGAACCAATTGGGCGTTTCGGATCCTTCAAGCCAGCACGTGCCCGTCTGACAGCTTTTGAAACTGCCTTGACCGCTTCATCCTGTCCAATCACACGTGAGTGAAGGATTTCTTCAAGATTCAACAGTCTATCTGTTTCCGCTTGTGCCAGCTTTGAAACAGGGATATTCGTCCAGCTAGAGACAACGCTCGCAATGTCTTCTACGGTAACCTCGCTATTTTCCTTGCCTTGTTTTTCTTTCCATGTCTTTTTCGTATTTTCAAGCTGCTCACGCAGACGCTGTTCTGTGTCTCTCAGTGATGCCGCTTTTTCAAACTCCTGGCTTTGAACAGAAGCATCTTTTTCCTTGCGCACTTCCTCAAGCTTCACTTCAAGTTCCTTAAGGTTTGGCGGTGTTGTATAAGAACGGAGTCGCACCTTGGAACCAGCTTCGTCAATCAGGTCAATCGCTTTATCTGGAAGGAAACGGTCTGAAATATAACGATCTGAAAGTTTTACCGCCGCTTCGATTGCCTCATCTGTGATTGATACTCTGTGGTGAGCTTCATAGCGGTCACGAAGGCCTTTTAAAATCTGCACTGACTCCTCTGCAGTTGGCTCATTCACTGTAATCGGCTGGAAACGTCGCTCTAGTGCCGCATCCTTTTCGATGTATTTACGGTATTCATCAAGCGTGGTTGCACCGATACACTGCAGCTCTCCACGAGCCAATGAAGGCTTAAGGATATTGGAAGCATCAATCGCACCCTCCGCTCCACCTGCACCGATCAGCGTGTGAAGTTCATCGATGAATAGAATAATATTTCCCGCTTGGCGGATTTCATCCATGACCTTTTTTAAGCGGTCCTCAAACTCACCGCGATATTTCGTGCCCGCAACAACCGTTCCCATATCAAGCGTCATGACACGCTTGTCACGAAGGATCTCCGGTATCTCATTATGGACAATTTGCTGTGCCAAGCCTTCTGCAATCGCTGTTTTCCCGACACCAGGTTCCCCGATCAATACAGGATTGTTTTTTGTCCGTCTGCTTAGAACTTCAATGACACGCTGGATTTCCTTGCTTCGCCCAATAACCGGGTCCAGGCTTCCTTCTCTTGCAATAGCCGTCAAATCCCTAGCCAAGCTATCTAGCGTCGGGGTATTGGCGTTCGTCGCATTGCCTCCCTGCTGTCCGGTTGTTTCATTGCTGCCAAGCAGCTGCAGAACCTGTTGGCGGGCCTTATTGAGGCTGACGCCAAGATTATTCAATACTCTGGCTGCAACGCCCTCTCCCTCCCGAATCAAACCAAGGAGAATATGCTCTGTGCCAACATAAGAATGCCCAAGCTTTCTCGCCTCGTCCATGGAAAGTTCAATCACCTTCTTGGCTCTAGGAGTATAGTGGATTGTCTGCGTCGTTTCCTGGCCACGGCCTATCAAGTTTTCAACTTCTGTCTGAATCTTCTCAGCGCCAAGGCCGAGACCGTAAAGAGCTTTTGCTGCTATGCCCTCCCCTTCCCGAACAAGACCAAGTAAGATGTGTTCTGTACCAATATTGTTATGTCCAAGGCGGATTGCCTCTTCCTGTGCCAGAGCCAATACCTTTTGTGCTCTCTCTGTAAATCGTCCAAACATCATAAGATCATCCTCCTAACTCGTCTTTTGTCTCCATTTTCAATCGTTCTCTTATTAAAGCAGCTCTGCGGATATCGCGTTCATTCGGTTTTAGCGGCCCTCCCGCATATGATTGCAAAAAGCCCGGCTGAGTCAAAATCATCAATTCATTCAAAATGGATTTCGATATATTTTTAATATACCCCATATCGATCCCAAGCCTTAAGTCAGACAGGCATCGAGCAGCTTCCTTTGTCTCAATGACTCTGCTGTAGGCAAGCGTTCCGTAAGAGCGAAACACCCTATCTTCTAATTGTATGTTCGAAGTTTGGGCTAATGCTTCCCGCGCCGACCTTTCCTGAGATATTATCTGCCTGACGACACTTTGCAAATCATCTACAATATCGACTTCTGATTTTCCAAGTGTGATTTGGTTCGATATTTGAAAAATATTTCCTAACGCTTCACTGCCCTCTCCGTAAATACCTCTTACCACCAAACCTAGCTGATTAATCGCCGGTACAATCCGATTCATTTGCTGCGTTAAAACGAGCCCTGGCAGGTGCATCATTACCGATGCTCTCAGGCCAGTTCCTGCATTCGTTGGACAGCTCGTCAAATAGCCGAATTTTTCATCAAACGCATAATTCACATACCCTTCCAGCCAATCATCGATTTCATTGGCGGCCTTTAAAGCTTCCGTCAGCTGGAAGCCTGGGAACAAACATTGAATTCGGATGTGATCCTCTTCATTAATCATGATGCTGATTTTTTCATTTCCCGATAGGAGCACTGCACCATGAACAGAATTTTCCGCTAGATTTGGGCTGATTAAATGCTTCTCAACTAAAACCCTTTTCTTCAAAGGTGGAATCTCAGCCATTTTAATCAGTTCAAGCTGTCCAAAGCCAGCGGCAGAAGTTTGGCTGGCACGTTCCATGATCGTGCCAATAACCGCCTCTGCCTCTCCATTAGTAAACAAGGTAGGAAAATTAAATTCATCAAGGTTTCGTGCAAAGCGAATGCGAGAGCTTAGAATAATATCGGAATCAGGACCATCATCGCTCATCCAGGAGCTAACAGCCTGATTAATGAATTTCTCTAATGACAATGCTACTCCCCTCCCTCTTGACTTGCAGATAATTTCCGTTCGAGTTCCCTGATCTGATCCCTCGTTCCGGCAGCTTGCTCAAATTCTTCCTCTGAAATTTGGTGCTTTAAAATTTGCTTTAAATGATCAAGTGTCTTCCTTAAATGAAGGTCACCGCCGATCCTTTTCGGTATTTTTCCATTATGCGTTTCATTTCCGCTCTGCAGCCTTCTGACAATGGGTGTCAATTGCTCTCGAAAAGCATCGTAACAAGTTGCACAGCCAAACCGGCCGATCTTCACAAACTGCGGAAAAGTCATCGAACACTGTGGACACTGAGATACTTGATCCATCTTAAACGTTTCCTTCTTTTGTTCAAAAGCAGGCTCCATATTCAATAAACCAGCCAGCAAGCTATTGATCGAAAAAGCCGGACCATTGTTCATCATGAACAACTCCCCTTTTTCCTGGGCGCACTGTTCACACAAATGAAGCTCCGATTTTTCTCCATTTGAGTAATTCGTAAAGTGCAGTGTAGCCGGCCTTTGATTGCACTCTTGGCAAATCAACGCCATCACCTCTTTGTTTGCTTTTTTATAATTATTTATATTTTATTGCCATTAGCATTGCCTTCAACATTCTCGCTCTCAGCTCATCCCGCTGCGGCAGCTCTATATACAGGACGGACCGATCGAGCACGCTCAGCATGATCTTTGCCTCACGGCCGGTGACCACATCTTCCTCCACAAGACGGAAGATAACATGCTCAGCGCTACTTTGCGAAATTCGTGACTGAATCAAAGACAGTAAATCATCAATCAAATGTGCATGATCATAAGCCTGGACTTTGATGATCCGGATGTAGCCACCGCCACCCCGTTTGCTCTCAACAAGATAGCCTCTTTCAATCGTGAACCTTGTATTGATAACATAATTGATCTGGGACGGCACGCACTGAAATTTATCGGCGATTTCATTTCGCTTGATTTCCACGATATCCTTATCGCTCATTTCTAAAACCTGTTTTAGGTAATGTTCGATGATGTCCGATATATTCCTCACTAAACCTCCCCCATTCTGACTTTGACTATATTTGACCTTAATTATATAAAAAAATTGTTTTCAATGCAATGAATGCATCCTGAATTATTTTCGTTAAAATAATGTATGCCTAAACATGAGGATGTGTTGGTTATTATACCCATTTTATAACATGTGGAAACTCGTATCGGGACACATTTAACAACACACCACACATTAGATCGAAAATGTGCTAAATCTACAGCAAATGGAAAAAGCCGTGAATCCCTTTCATGAATGGCAAACTGATTATGTATTTCGTGAAAAATGACAATCCAACAGAAGCCAGGTTCCGCTATTGAAAGACTGATTCATAAAAGGGCTGGCAAACTGAAGGGCAGAAGCGGAGAGTGAAAGACGCTTTTTTACCGGCATTCAAGAAAGGCTGTGGAAAAATATCTATGTTCTCTCTGGAATCATTGGCATGTGTTGAATGGAAGTGATTAATTCAGTCCAGATCAATCGTTAAAAATTCCGAATCATATTTTGGCTTTCTTTAGGGGTACAGGTTGAATGTTCGGTTTTCCTTCCTGCTTTTGATAGGCGAACCAGTAGGCCATCGCCACAAAGATCGTACCACCCACCGCATTTCCAAGGAACACCGGCACAAAATTATCGAGGTAATCGAGCCAGGTGAAATGGCCGGCAAATATTGCTGCTGGGATGACAAACATATTTGCAACCACGTGCTGAAAGCCAATGGCCACAAAGGCCATCGTGGGGAACCAGATAGCGAAAATCTTGCCAGCCATATCCTCTGCACCGTAGGAAAGCCAAACGGCTGCTGCGACAAGCCAATTACAGCCGATACCTGACAGAAATGCTTCAAGAAAGGTTGCATCTAACTTATGTTCGACGATGTGAACGGTTTTTTCAAGGAAGATTCCGGTTTCCGTAAGACCGGTCAAATGGCCAAACACATAGGCGATAAAAATCGCCCCGAAAAAATTGCTTACAGTGATCAGAGTCCAGTTTTTCAAAACCTTGCCGGCACTGATTTCGTGGGCAAACTTAGCAAGGGGCACCGTCATCATATTTCCCGTCAGCAGCTCTCCGCCAGCGAGCAGTGTCAGAATAAGACCGATGGGAAACACGGATGCGCCAATTAAGGTGCTGAGCCCTTCCAAAGGCCCGATTAGTGGGGCAGTAATCCTGATATATAGCAGATACCCCAATGCGATAAACGCTCCTGCTTCGAAACCGAGAATGTATGTTTGCAACAGAGGATATTTAGTTTTCTTTACACCGTTTCCAATGGTGATTTCCATTATTTTTTCAGGTTTGAAATAGGCCATGAGGAACTCCTTTTTGTTTCAGTGATTGTGAAGTTAATCACATAAATTTATACCTCCATTTTACCTTATTTTCGCTCGAAAACAGTGTGAACATTTTTGAACGATTAATAAAGCGGTTTCATTCAGGAATCACGCTAATTTATGATCTTGCTGGGATAATTTTGTTTGTGGCCGGTAAAGTTTGAAAATGTTAAGGCGTTCTCTGCTGAAAAACATTATTCAAGTAATAGTCAGCTGCAGTCAAAAGAGCCTTATCATTCGATAAGACTCTTATAACTATAATGTGGAGTTAAACCAGAAGCAATCCGTCTAAATCGAGGATTTCAAGCACGTGCTGTTTTTCCTTTTTTATAAAACCTTGTTCCTCAAAGCGGGTTAATGTCCGGCTGATGCTCTCCGGGGTTGTGCCTAAGTAGGATGCTAGATCTTTGTAGCTGACGGGAAGCTTTATCTCATTGGAAGCAGGGGTGATGTGCATACACTCAGCAAGGTATAAGGCAATTCTGGTTTCCACTTTCTCCGTTGCGTACCGGATGGTTTGTTTTTCGGATTTTTCAAGACGACTTGCAAATTCCGCTAAAATTTTTAAGGAAATGGAAGGGTATTTCAGTAAAAGCTCCTGTAAAATAGAGCGCTTGATCACACAAACTTGGGTATCAATTACCGTTTGGGCAAATCCTTTATGGATGGAATCTTGAAATAGAGCAAGTTCACCAGTGAAATCTCCGGGTTGTAAAACGCGTATGAGCAGTTCTTTGCCTGATTCTGATAAGTGGAAAATTTTAATTTTTCCTTCACTTACAATATATAGGGAGTCCACCTCATCGTCGGCTGTATAAATGAATTCGCCTTTGTTAAAGCGAACTGATTTAACGGTCTGCATAATTTCATTCAATTGGTCATTTTCAAGATGATTAAAAATAGGTACGAGTGAAACACATGCCTGATCATTTCCTCCTGAATGTTGGCAGCAGAAAGTACTCTGATGTTTCTTTTCGGTCATTGACATTGCTCCCTTTTCAGTGGCGCCGCTTGGATAAAAGCTGCTCTTTTCGATAAGCCACGAAACTTAAATTTCATTAATCGGATTCCATTTAGGATGACGAGCAAGACGCTCGCTTCATGGACAAACATGCCTAATGCGAGATGGACAGAACCCTTTAATACACCTAAGAGCAAAACGAGTACAATTCTAATGGCGAAATAGGTGTTTTGTAGCACAGTTGCCTTTTCCTTTGATGACTCTTCCATTTCTTAGTTTTCCGCTATCATTTCTATATATCCGTCATCTATAATTGTTCCGCTGAAAACTTGGGAATCGGTCTGTTTGAACTTCGGAACAGGTTCTCCTGTTACCGTTGATTCATTAATGGAAGCCTGGCCTGAGATGATTTTTCCGTCAACAGGAATCTTTCCTCCAGATCGAATGATGACCGTATCTCCCTTGGCAACCTCCTCTGCGGGAATGGTCACGGTAGTGGCATTGCGGATGACAACTGCTTCCTGTGGTGCCAAATCCATTAAGTCCTTTAAGGAAGAACGGGTTTGGTTGTTTTTAATAAAACGTTTTTGATTTTTTTTATACAGGACGGGCAAGTTAATGTTTCTAATTGGATTACTGCTTTTGACATAGTCATAACCTCCTAATTTTCCTACTTAAGTAATTTAAGGGTGAAAGCCAAACATTCTTCTTGAAGGTCGAGATCTTTAGATTGATCGATTTTTAGCCCCTTTTGTAAAATAGAACAGCCTTGTTGGGTCAGAGTATCTTCTAATAGGTCAACCGCTCTGGCAAAATGCTGATACGATGAATCACCCGCTCCAAACACTGCACCGATGTTACTGGATAAATCCGTTGTCTTTAATTCATCATAGAAATCCAGCAGTTCATCAGGCAAATCACCATCTCCCCATGTATAGCTGCCGATAAGGATTCTCTCAAATGAAGAAAGTTCATCCGCATAAGTATCAATCGCATCTTTTATTTCAACATTTTCCCCAAAATTTGTTAATTGTTTAGCGAGTGTCCTTGCAATGAGTTCGGTATTTCCCGTCATACTGGTATACACGATTATCGTGTTCATCCATTCACTCCTTTTAGAACCTGATGATCCTTTTCCTACTAAACTAATGATAAATTATCCTGTCAGCAATTAACTTGATTACAGTCAAGTTTTACAAAGGAGATCAAATAAGAATTTTGCTGGGCGGCATTGAAGTGATGAAAGAAGAAGTGCTAATGATGCCGTAAAAACATAGGAAGATGAACCTGAAGAAGATGAGGATTTCATTAGAATCAATAACAGCCGATTCGAATAGCAACATTATATTTTAATAGAGGAAAACAGAATTTAAAACCATGTCAGCCTGAAAAGACAGCGTTAACCAAATGTTTGGCTTCATACTTCAACTTTCCCGCAATCGCAAAATAATAAAAAAAAGAACAGCCATATTAGCTGTTCTTTCGTTTGCCCGGCGGCGTCCTACTCTCACAGGGGGAAACCCCCAACTACCATCGGCGCTGAGAAGCTTAACTTCCGTGTTCGGTATGGGAACGGGTGTGACCTTCTCGCCATCGCCACCAGACTATTTTGTTTGAGGTTTTCGGTTGTTTGCTGTCGCAAAAACTTTGTTCCCTCAAAACTAGATAATGTGTAAGAAGAATTCAAGAAGAACGAGTGATTGTTGTCCAGCTCCGGTTCTTGGCCTTCGCTTTTCATTTTTGGTTAAGTCCTCGAACGATTAGTATCAGTCAGCTCCACACGTCACCGCGCTTCCACCTCTGACCTATCAACCTGATCATCTTTCAGGGTTCTTACTAGCTTGCGCTATGGGAAATCTCATCTTGAGGGGGGCTTCATGCTTAGATGCTTTCAGCACTTATCCCGTCCGCACATAGCTACCCAGCGATGCCTTTGGCAAGACAA
>NZ_JAUSUN010000046.1:0-16276 GCF_030814065.1 Mesobacillus stamsii | reverse complement strand
CCGTTCCCATACCGAACACGGAAGTTAAGCTTCTCAGCGCCGATGGTAGTTGGGGGTTTCCCCCTGTGAGAGTAGGACGCCGCCGGGCACAAAAAAGAACAGCTAATATAGCTGTTCTTTTTTTGTTACTGGAAAAAAGCAACCAAAATCATATAAATAAGCGAGGTTACTACTGGAATAATGTTAACATTTAACATTGTAATTTCTAGCTTTGACCTCAGAAGTAGACCAAACAGATTTTGATAATGCTTTAAATAACGGGAATTTATGGAATACTCGCATAAGGGTATCATTCCGCCTGATAGATGCCCTTATAGAGGTGGAAGTGCTCGCATAAGGGTATCATTCCGCTCGAAAGATGCCCTTATAGCAGTTTATAGGCGCACAGCGCTTGTCGGGGTTGAACAAAGTGCTTGCGCTTTGTGTATCATCAATTCTTCTTCTTTTTGCCAAGTGATTGAAGTTGATCCATGATTTTTGTACGTGACTTTTGGTCTTTTAGCAGGTATGCTGTACCTAAAGCAACAGTTGTCATCATTAGTTTTTTTCGATCCATATTTCTACCTCCTCTAATTTTCTATGTCCATATAATAGGAAATTCCCGATACAAGCATCTTTAAACATAATAACTGCATCTGTGAAAGGTTACCTTTCTTGTAACTATTGAGAAATCACTTATGGATTAAAAATTGGTAAATTAAGTAAGGTCCTTTTTTTATAGTGGATTGTAAAAACGTCTGAATGAGCGAGTAATCGTCATTTGGCATCATTTTGATTAATTCACTCCACCATTCTGTTTCATAGCGAGCAATCATTCCAAGATTATATAGCAATAAATAATGCAACAGCAATTCCGGAAATAAAAACAATTCCCCTTTCTTTAGGGGAAGGACATACTGTTGCTCCTCCAAATTGAATTTCAAAGGGATTGGCTCAGCAGCCGCATCAAAGTTTGCTTTGAGCAAAAAAGTGTCTTTCTTTGTGTCTTGGAACGTGATAGGGACGGTCGATTTTAGCGGAAGAAATTCCTTGAAACGATTCTCGGTCATATGAAAATGATCTAAAATAGATTTTGACAGGGAATAAAGGCCTTCCTGTTCCAGTATTAACGCTTCAAAATTCTGCTTTCCTCTCAGGGAGACATAGATGCTAGCGAGTTCGGGAATCTGTTCCATCACGTGAGCCATTGTTGCTTTTTCTCCTTCTAATTGTTTCATGTGAAACATTTTTTCAGCCATAAGTGAAAATAAGCCATTTCTTTGAAACTTCACCTCATCTTCTGAGAACCGGTATTGTTGCTTTTTGCGCTTTCTGGTTGAAACACCATGAGCAAGGACGGCTGTCGTCTCCGGATACTCTGGCTCTACAGTCAGGATGCAGGCTTTAATGAGATGGACGAGTCCATAGAAAAGCAGGATCGGCTGAATTTCTACCGGCGCTTTTTCTGCCTGTTCATAATAAAGCTTTCCATGTTCGAGATAATACATAAAGGGATAGCAATTTTCAAAACTCTTCAAATCAGGCTGATCATGATTGATTTTCCGGTAGCATTTTTTAAGATAATTTTGAGAATATTCGGCTGAAAAGAAGATTGTATAACTACTCCATTCTTTATAAGAAAAAGACATGAATAAAACCTCCAAGTAAACTGAAAAATCTAACAAATAAAACTGTTCTTGACAGTATTTTAACCAATTGATAACCTACAAATAATATTTTCTTAAAGGGGGGCATTTACTATGTGGGAAAGAAAGTTTGAAAAAGAAGGATTAACGTTTGATGATGTTCTGTTGGTGCCGGCTAAATCGGAGGTTTTGCCAAAGGATGTCAGCCTCAAGGTAAACCTGACGGAGACGCTGAGACTGAACATCCCAATCATCAGTGCAGGAATGGATACGGTAACAGAAGCTGAATTGGCAATTAGCATTGCAAGACAGGGTGGACTTGGCATTATCCATAAAAACATGTCCATTGAAGCCCAGGCCGATCAGGTTGATAAAGTAAAGCGTTCTGAAAGTGGGGTTATTACCGATCCATTCTTTTTAACTCCGGAGCATCAAGTTTATGATGCGGAACATTTAATGGGGAAATATCGAATTTCTGGTGTTCCGATTGTCAACAACGAACAGGAACAAAAACTTGTTGGAATTATTACCAATCGTGATATGCGATTTATCCAGGATTACTCGATCAAAATTGCCGAAGTCATGACGAAGACGAATCTGGTAACCGCTTCTGTAGGCACTACCCTTCAGGAAGCTGAACGCATTCTTCAACTTCACAAGATAGAGAAACTCCCACTAGTAAATGACGAAGGTGTTTTGAAAGGTCTCATTACGATAAAAGATATTGAAAAAGTAATTGAATTCCCAAATTCTTCTAAGGATTCGAAGGGCCGTTTGTTGTGTGGTGCTGCAGTCGGTGTTACAGCCGATACGATGAAACGTGTTGAAATGCTGGTGAAATCACATGTTGATGTTATTGTAATTGATACAGCTCATGGGCATTCGAAGGGTGTACTTGAAACGGTAAAACAAATCCGCACAGCGTATCCAGAACTTAATATCATTGCAGGAAATGTAGCGACAGCAGAAGCAACAAAAGATTTGATTGCCGCGGGCGCAGATATTGTTAAGGTGGGGATTGGCCCAGGTTCGATCTGCACTACACGAGTGGTTGCTGGAGTAGGTGTCCCGCAGATTACGGCTGTTTATGACTGTGCAACAGAAGCGCGCAAGCATGGCAAGGCAATTATCGCGGATGGCGGGATTAAATACTCCGGGGATATCGTAAAAGCACTTGCAGCTGGAGGGCATGCAGTCATGCTTGGCAGCTTGCTGGCTGGTGTAACGGAGAGTCCGGGTGAAACAGAAATTTACCAGGGAAGACGCTTCAAAGTGTACCGCGGGATGGGCTCCGTTGCTGCGATGGAAAAAGGATCAAAAGATCGGTACTTCCAAGAAGATAACAAAAAGTTTGTTCCAGAGGGAATTGAAGGAAGAATCCCATACAAAGGGCCGCTGACAGATACAATCTATCAGCTGATCGGTGGAATTCGGTCGGGCATGGGATACTGCGGAACGGCAAATCTTGAGGAATTGAGAGAAAATGCCCAGTTCATCCGAATGACTGGCGCCGGCTTGCGAGAGAGCCACCCGCACGATGTCCAGATCACAAAGGAAGCACCAAATTATTCTATGTCTTAAGGGAAACCAACTATAGGTTCATGAGTATAACGGAAAAAACAAGCTTTTACTAAGACTTTTATCCTGATTTTACAATAGACAGAGTGACTATTCTCTGTCTATTTTTTTGGATTTTTTTATGGTAAACTAAACGGGTGTGTTTTTAGACGCAAAAAAATATGCAAGTTTTATAGATAACTTTTAAATGATGGAGGGAAATTCGTTTTGAATCGTAAACAGAAACAGCTTTCGATGTTTTTTGCAGCATTCATTTTAACGATCACTACAATGTTTTCAGGTTTTTCCATGGAAGCAGAAGCAGCAGAAGGACAGCTGGGCATCGATGCAGAGGCAGCGATGCTGATTGATGCCGATACTGGCAGAGTATTGTATGAGAAAAATAGCGATGTGGTTCTTGGTGTCGCCTCCATGTCTAAAATGATGACAGAATATATGGTACTGGAAGCGATCAAGCAGGGAAAACTGCAATGGGACCAAAAAGTGAAGATCAATGAGTATGTCTATAAGCTATCTGGTGCACCCGGTCTGTCGAATGTTGGGCTGACGCAGGGAGAGGATTATACAGTAAAGGAATTGTACGAAGCAATGGCCATTCATTCCGGAAATGCAGCTACTGTTGCACTTGCGGAGGTTCTTTCTGGAACAGAGAAGAATCATGTTGAAAAAATGAATAAAAAAGCGGCCGAGTTAGGCTTAAAGGATTATAAATTCGTAAACTCTTCAGGCTTGAATAATAGCGATTTATTAGGGAAGTATCCTGCCGGAAGTCCTGAAGAAGAAAATGTCATGTCTGCACGTTCCATGGCCATGCTTGCCTACCGTCTGTTGCAGGATTATCCGGATATTTTAAAAACAGCAAGTGTACCCGTCTTAAAATTCCGTGATGGCCGCGAGTATAAGAACTTTAACTGGATGCTTCCAGGCCTCATTTATCAATACGATGGGGTTGATGGCCTGAAGACAGGATCTACTGATTTTGCAGGATATGGTTTTACTGCTACGGCAATGAGGAATGGCCAAAGATTCATTTCTGTTGTTATGAAGGCAGACTCCAAGGATAGCCGGTTTGCGGAGACTCGGAAAATCTTTGATTATGCTTTCAGTAATTTTACAAAAGAAGAACTTATGGAAAAGAATTTCCAAATACAAGATAAAAAAACTCTTCCGGTTACCAAAGGCAAGGCTGATAGCGTGAAGATTCAAACGGATAAGGCAATTTCCATGACAATCAGAAACGGCGAAAAAGATCAATATCAGCCAGTTCTTGTTTTGGATAAAAAGAAGCTGACGAAAGATGGCGAGTTAACTGCTCCAATCAAACAGGGCGAACAAGTCGGCTATCTGACGGTTAAAACCAATAATGAGGAAAAAATTAGCTTCCTAACAGATTCTGGCCAAAAAGAGATTCAGGTTCCGGTTGTAGCTGCAGAAAGTGTCGAAAAAGCGAACTGGTTTGTGCTGGCGATGCGCGGAATCGGCGGATTTTTTGGAGATCTGTTTGGCGGCGTTGCCGATACGGTAAAAGGTTGGTTTTAATGGCAAAGAAACGGTTCCTGTCTTGACAGGAATCGTTTTTTGTTGTTTATTTTCTTTAGAGGATAGCTGTAATTCCGATTAAAAAATCCGAATATCCAGTTATTTTTTATTTGCTTAACATAGTAATCCCTTTAAAAGGGACAAGGGGGAATAAAAAAATGAAGACAGGTACAGAACGTGTGAAACGCGGGATGGCAGAAATGCAAAAGGGCGGCGTAATTATGGATGTTGTCAATGCCGAGCAGGCGAAGATCGCTGAGGATGCAGGTGCGGTTGCCGTAATGGCACTTGAGCGAGTCCCTTCAGATATTCGTGCAGCTGGCGGTGTAGCAAGAATGGCTGACCCGAAAATCGTGGAAGAAGTCATGAATGCCGTCACGATTCCTGTTATGGCAAAAACTAGAATTGGCCATATTGTAGAAGCGCGTATGCTGGAAGCCATGGGCGTTGATTATATTGATGAAAGTGAAGTTTTGACGCCAGCAGATGAGGAATACCATCTGTATAAGAAGGATTACACCGTTCCTTTTGTTTGTGGTTGCCGCGACCTTGGCGAAGCAACGAGAAGAATTGGAGAAGGAGCATCGATGCTTCGGACAAAGGGAGAGCCAGGCACTGGTAACATCGTGGAAGCTGTACGCCATATCCGCAAGGTGAATGCACAGGTTCGCAAGGTAGTCGCCATGGACATCGACGAGCTAATGACGGAAGCTAAGCTTCTAGGAGCGCCATATGAGCTTCTTCTTGAGATCAAGGAGTTAGGACGTCTCCCGGTCGTCAACTTTGCCGCAGGTGGCATAGCAACGCCAGCAGACGCTGCATTAATGATGCAGTTAGGCGCAGACGGAGTATTTGTAGGATCCGGTATCTTCAAGTCTGATAATCCAGCAAAATTTGCAAAAGCAATTGTCGAGGCAACGACGCATTATCAGGATTATGAACTGATTGCCAACATTTCGAAAGGCCTTGGCATTCCGATGAAGGGCATGGAGATCTCCTCACTGGCACCTGAAGCCCGCATGCAGGATCGCGGCTGGTAAGGAGAAGATATGGTGAAAATTGGGGTACTAGGCCTTCAGGGGGCGATTCGTGAGCATATATGGGCAATCGAGGCTTCCGGGGCAGAGGGCGTTATTGTGAAACGTCCCGAGCAGCTAAACGAGATAGACGGATTGATCATTCCTGGCGGAGAGAGTACGGCGATTCGCCGTCTGATTGATAAATATCGTTTCATGGACGGGCTGAAAAAATTTGCTGCAGATGGCAAACCGATGTTTGGGACTTGCGCAGGGTTGATTTTACTTGCCAATGACCTGGTTGGCTACGATGAGCCTCATATCGGTGTCATGGATGTGAAAGTAGAGCGCAACTCGTTTGGCCGCCAGCGGGAGAGTTTTGAAGCGGATATCGATATTTCCGGAGTAGCAGACAATTTTTCCGCCGTTTTCATTCGGGCTCCGCATATCGTGGAAGCGGGCGAGAATGTCGAAGTACTCGCAAAGCATAATAACAGGATTGTCGCGGCACGGGATGGTCAATTCCTCGGTTGCTCCTTCCATCCGGAATTGACGGATGATTATCGACTCATGAATTACTTTGTAAAAATGGTGGAACAGTCTAAACGTAAAAATTTTGCATAAACTGCTTGCATGCTGATCATAATTGTAGTAAATTATGAATTAAAATTCGATAGTTAAGCGATGAGAGGGAATAGTAGCTTGTCTCCATTCTGAAGAGAACCGGTAGTTGGTGCGAACCGGTGTCTGGAACAAATGAATCCGCCCTCGAGCAGAGTATGGAACACCCTATCGGCCAGTAAATACTCTCGGTAATAACCGTTATTTTAAGAGTGGAGGGCATTTTTGCCTTCAACTAGGGTGGCAACGCGGGTTAACTCTCGTCCCTTTTTTGGGGACGGGAGTTTTTTATTTTTTTTTCATAAGGAGGATAAAATAGTGTTAGACATTAAGTATTTGCGAGCAAATTTGGAGGAAGTGAAACAGAAGCTGCAGCACCGTGGCGAAGACATGACTGATTTTGGAAAGTTTGAGGGCCTCGATGTCAAGCGCAGGGTACTGATTCTTGAAGCGGAGCAGCTGAAGAGCAGGAGGAATGAAGTTTCCCAGCAGGTTGCCCAGCTGAAGCGTGAAAAACAGGATGCAGACTTCTTGATTGCCGAAATGCGTGAGGTAGGCGACAAAATCAAGATTCTGGACGATCAGTTGCGTGAGGTCGAGGAGGAGCTAGAGGCCTTAATGCTGAGCATCCCAAATATCCCGCATGAAAGTGTTCCAGTAGGCGAAACAGAGGACGATAACGTCGAAATTCGCAAATGGGGCGAAGTCCGTGACTTTGAATTTGAAGCGAAGCCGCATTGGGAGATCGCTGAGCATCTAAAGATTCTTGACTTTGACCGGGCAGGAAAAGTCACAGGCAGCCGGTTTGTTTTTTACAAAGGCTTGGGAGCACGCTTGGAGCGCGCATTGATGAGTTTTATGCTTGATTTACATGTCGATGAACATGGCTACAAGGAAATCCTTCCTCCGTACATGGTAAACCGTGCAAGTATGGTGGGGACAGGACAGCTTCCTAAGTTTGAAGAGGATGCCTTTCGAATTGAAAGCGAAGATTACTTCCTAATCCCAACAGCCGAGGTGCCTGTCACGAATATGCATCGAGATGAAATCCTGAGCGCTGAAGAGCTGCCCGTAAATTACGCAGCATACAGTGCATGTTTCCGTTCAGAAGCCGGATCTGCTGGCCGAGATACACGCGGTTTAATTCGGCAGCATCAGTTCAACAAAGTCGAGTTGGTGAAGTTTGTGAAGCCAGAAGACTCTTATGACGAGCTGGAAAGGCTGACTGGACATGCGGAAAAAGTGCTTCAGCTGTTAGGTCTTCCATACCGAGTATTGAGCATGTGCTCGGCAGACCTTGGATTTACAGCTGCAAAAAAATATGATATCGAGGTATGGATTCCGAGTTATGGTACGTACAGAGAAATCTCTTCTTGCAGTAACTTTGAAAGCTTTCAGGCAAGACGGGCAAATATCCGTTTCCGCCGTGAGCCAAAGGCAAAACCTGAACACGTGCATACACTGAACGGATCTGGCCTTGCGATTGGCCGAACAGTAGCTGCGATTCTCGAGAACTATCAGCAGGCGGACGGAAGTGTCATCATTCCGGAAACACTGCGTCCATATATGGGCAACCGTGAAGTTATCGCTCCAGAGAATAAGATGATTAAATAGAACACCAATGAACCATTCCATTTGGGCAGGTCATGTACCTGCCCAAAAAAATTCGAAAGATAAGTTGACTCGTTTTTAAATACGTGGTATTATATTTCTTGTCTCGGAGGTATACCCAAGTCCGGCTGAAGGGATCGGTCTTGAAAACCGACAGGCGGGTAACACCGCGCGGGGGTTCGAATCCCTCTACCTCCTCCATCTATTTTTCAATTAAGCATTAACGCATAAAACAATTTGGAGATTGTGTAAGAAAACCCGTTCCTTAAATGGTGCGGGTTTTTTTATATACTTAAAAAAAACTGTAAACAAAACGGATTTTTCATCCGAGGTTGTCTACAGTTTGCGGGTTTATTTTTTTAGTAATTGTGTTTGTTTCATGTGCGAGGCAATCTTCTCGACGATTGGTTCAATGGACTCCGGAATGTTGAATAGATCGTAATCATTTATATTCAAGCGCAGCACAGGGCATGCGTTGAAGTTATTGATCCAGTCTTCATAGCGAACATGCATTTCTTCCCAATAACTAATCGGAGTCTGCTGTTCCATTGGGCGGCCTCTTAGCTTGATGCGGTCAAGAATATCGTCGATCGAACCTTCAAGATAGATGAGCAGGTCAGGATGAGGGAAATACGGAGTCATGACCATTGCGTCGAAAAGGCTTTTGTATGTTTCATAGTCTACCGGAGACATTGTTCCTTTTTCATAATGCATTTTTGCGAAAATGCCGGTATCTTCATAAATGGAACGATCCTGGATAAAACCGCCACCATATTCAAACATTCTTTTTTGTTCCTTGAAGCGCTCCGCGAGGAAATAAATTTGCAGGTGGAAGCTCCAACGTTCAAAATCCGCATAAAACTTATCAAGGTATGGATTTGTATCCACCTTTTCAAGGGATGTACGAAACTGGAGGGCATCTGCCAGAGCATTCGTCATCGTAGATTTGCCGACACCGACTGTGCCAGCAATCGTGATGACAGCATTGGCAGGGATATTGTATTTTGTTCTTAAATTCATGGTTGTACGCTCCCTTTGCTTAATGTTGCGCTTAGTTGGTCCATGATCAGCTGAAGATCTGTATCCTTATTGACAAAATCCAGGTCATCGCCGCTAAAACGGAGAACTGGGATGTCGGGATGGTCATGCTCAAATTGAATCATTGCTTGCTCATAATCCAGCGATAATTGCTCTAAATATAAAGGACTGATGTTTTTTTCGACTGCGCGGCCGCGCAATTTGATGCGCTCAAGCAAGGTATCAAGGCTGGAATTAAGATAGATGATAACATTTGGTTTTGGCATATCCTTTGTTAAAATCCGATAGATATCTAAGTATTTTTTGTATTCCTGCTCGTTCAATGTACGCTGGGCGAAAATTAGATTTTTCATGATATGATAATCAGCTACT
Source organism: Mesobacillus stamsii (assembly GCF_030814065.1). Classification (NCBI taxonomy): domain Bacteria; kingdom Bacillati; phylum Bacillota; class Bacilli; order Caryophanales; family Bacillaceae; genus Mesobacillus; species Mesobacillus stamsii. The sequence goes on along the minus strand of NZ_JAUSUN010000046.1, from coordinate 6,876 downwards.
ACAGGTTTATTTTGGCTGAGGTAATGCTCATTAATATCTCCAAGCTGCTTGTATCGATTGCAGAGGAAAAACATTTCTGTCTGAAAACTCCATTCTTCGATGTTGGCATAAAACTTCCCTAAAAATGGATTTTCATCGACGATTTCTTTTAAAAGTGCAAATTGGAATCGTTCGGAAATGGCTTTTGCCAATGACGTTTTGCCAATCCCGATCGGTCCTTCAACCGTTATAAAAGGTATTCCTTCCACAACATGTCCTCCCTCTCCGGTGCATCTGTATCTTTTTTCATTTCTATAAGTCGAATCACGCAGATTCCATTTTATCACACTAGTACACGGAATGGATATTCCCTATTTTGTCAAAAAAAGAAGACAGCCGCAACCTTCCTGCGCCTGTCTTCTTTTATCGGAAATTCATCTTTTTACAACGGTAAAATTTTCTTCGATGAGCAGCCAATTTTGCGGGAAAGACAATCCTAGCTTCCAATAGCTCATGCCTCGCAAGTTTAATTCTTTGATCAAGTCAAATTTTTCCTGAATGGAACGCGCATCCTCAAACCAGACTTCATGCTGTTTTCCATCTGTTGCAGTGTAGCGGAAAGTCGGTGCCTGAGACTTTGCGTTATACTCGATCGCGACCTTATGTTCGAGTGCGATTTGGATCGCTTGCTGCGGACTGACAGCTCGGGCAATGGAACCCTGGGCAAATGGCAGTGTCCAATCGTAACCATAAAGGTTCTGGCCCATCATGATTTTCTGCGGAGGTATTTCACTCGCAGCATATTCCAGCACTTCGCGAACTGGGCCAATCGGGGATACTGCCTGTGCAGGTCCGCCGCTATATCCCCATTCATAAGTCATGATGACAACGAAATCGACTATCTCCCCGTGCGCTTTATAGTCGTGGGCTGTGTACCAGGCACCGGTCTGAGCTGCGCTTGTTTTAGGAGCTAATGCAGACGAAATAAACCAGCCTTCTTGTTTAAAACGATTTCTCGCTTTTCTCAGGAAAGTGTTGTAGGCTTCCCGGTCTGCCGGCCGCAGAAATTCAAAATCAAAATGAATATCGCGGAAGCCATATTTTTTTGCTGTGGAAACAATATTGTTCAGGAATTTATTCTGAATAGCGAGATCATTCAACAGGATACGGCCAAGCTGATCGCTGAACTGATCCTTTTCCTGATTGGTAATGACCATCATTAATATCGTATTGTTTGCCTCGGCGATCGCCGGAAAATGGTTTAAAAGCGGCTCCTTCAAAGTTCCATCACGCAGCGCTTGAAAGCTGAAGGGAGCAAGGTATGTCAAATAAGGTGCTGCATCCCGTGCCGCTGTTTCTAGTTCGGGGGCGACCGTGTTCCCGCGAGGTTCTACATAGGCGTTGAATTCTGCATTAGACTTTGGCTGTTGAGGAAGATAGAGCCGGAAACCAACTGGGAGTATTTGGTTCATAGAAAGGGCGTTGATTCGGGCAAGCTCCTGGGGGGTGGTTCGAAACCTTCGGGAAATGGACCATAAGCTGTCTCCCGGCTGGACAAAATAGAAACTACCGATAATCGGGATGACTATTGCCTGACCAACGACCAGATTATTTGGGTTAGGCAGTTGGTTTGCCTCCGTAATATCGACAACAGCTGACCCGTACATTTGAGCAATCTGTGACAATGTTTGTCCTTGCTGTACTACATGGATTTGCATCTTCTTCCCTCCTTGGCGATTTAGCGCTACCATCATTGTATGAAGGAAGAAAAAGCAGTATGTTAGAAATTAAGCTTATAAGACGGTCTTGTATCGGCGGACAGGACATTTTTCATCATCGTCAGCGCATATTTGTTGTCCTCTTTATTATTTGAGGCAATGAAGTCCTCTGGAATGATGAGCTTGTATTCCCGCATATACGCGTCATTCGCAGTAAACAGCACACAAATATTCCCGGCGATTCCGGCGAGGACTACGGTATCTACTTTCAGCTGCTGAAGCAAAGTATGCAATGCGGTTCCATAAAAAGCGGAGTGCTTCGGCTTGATTAGGAAATAGTCATGGTTCTTTTCAGGGCTGATTTTTTTGATGATGTCCTCGCTTGTGTCATTCGTGCAATAATCGATAATTTTTTCAAAATCAGCCTGCCATAGATTATAATGGTCATTAATATAGATGACGGGCATGTCCTTTTCGTTGAAAAATTTCTTTAAGTTTACAATCGGATCGAGAATCTTTTTTGTATTTTTTGCAAGGGCTGTCCCTGCATCAAAATGAAAGTCATTAATCATATCGATGATTAACAGCGCAGTATTTGACATAGAATCATCCTCTCCTTTCCCTTATATTTTTACCGGAAGGGAATTATTAAACCAGTTGGAAAGAGAAAACAGCTAAGTGGAGGAAAAAATGGAATATACTCCAGATGAACAATATATGCTAGCAGCATTGGAAGAAGCAAAAAAAGCAAGGCAGATAGGCGAGGTGCCGATCGGTGCGGTCATCGTCTTGAACGGAGAGGTCATCGCCAAGGCGCATAATCTCCGCGAAACCAGACAAAGCTCAGTTGCCCACGCTGAGGTACTGGCGATAGAAGCCGCATGTAAGAAACTTGGCACATGGCGGCTTGAAGAAGCAACTCTCTACGTCACTCTGGAGCCTTGTCCGATGTGTGCCGGGGCCATCATGCTCTCGCGAGTGAACAAAGTAGTATACGGTGCGGCAGACCCAAAAGGAGGTTGTGCCGGCACTCTGATGAATCTTCTCGAGGATGAGCGATTCAATCATCAAAGTGAAGTGGTATCAGGTGTATTAAAAGCGGAATGTGGAGCATTGCTGTCTGATTTTTTTCGTAAGCTTCGAGAAGAGAAAAAGCAGAAGCGGAAACAGGCGAGACAGGAGTTAGAATAATATACAGGAATTGACAGCTGATAAACATTGATTTTTATTGGCATAGTTAGTATACTATGTATGTGTCCTTGAGGCACACCCAAATCTGGTTTCAATTTTGCCGTGCTAGTCGGGGAGGTAGCGGTGCCCTGTACCCGCAATCCGCTCTAGCGGGGATGAATCCCTTTCTGAGGCTGATTTACTGTAGGGCCTGCCTTAAGTAAGTGGTGTTGACGCCCGGGTCCTGCGCAATGGGAATCCATGAACCATGTCAGGTCCGGAAGGAAGCAGCATTAAGTGGACGCTCTCATGTGCCGCAGGGTTGCCTGGGCCGAGCTAACTGCTTGAGTTACGCTTATGGTATTCAGTCGATGAAAGGTGCACGGCAGTTACATATGATTTCATCGAACTCATCTCTTCTTATCGAGATGAGTTTTTTGTGTAAATGTCCGAAAAGTTGAGTTATAATAGGAAGGATTATACGAAGGGAGCGATGTCATTGGCCTACCAAGCATTATATCGTGTCTGGCGTCCACAGCAGTTCATTGATGTAGTCGGACAGGAACATATCACAACGACACTCCAAAACGCTCTTCTTCAACAAAAAACATCACATGCTTACCTTTTTTCCGGTCCGCGTGGGACTGGTAAAACGAGTGCTGCGAAAATTCTGGCAAAAGCGGTTAACTGTGAACAAGCACCGACAGCAGAGCCATGCAATGAATGCGATGCATGCCGGGGAATAACCGATGGATCGATTCCCGATGTAATGGAAATCGATGCTGCTTCCAACAATGGAGTAGAGGAGATTCGGGATATTCGGGATAAAGTAAAATATGCTCCTAACGTCGTAAAGTATAAAGTATATATCATTGATGAGGTCCATATGCTTTCCATCGGAGCTTTCAACGCCTTGCTGAAAACACTGGAAGAGCCTCCGAAGCATGTCATCTTTATTCTTGCTACGACTGAGCCCCATAAGATTCCACTCACGATCATTTCGCGATGCCAGCGATTTGATTTCAAGAGAATTACCGCGCAAGCCATTGTCGGCAGAATGAAGCAAATTGTTGAGGAATCTGCAGTGGATTGCGATGATACCGCCTTGCAAATCATTGCCAGGGCGGCAGAAGGCGGAATGCGTGATGCCTTAAGTCTGTTAGACCAGGCCATTTCGTTCAGCCAGGACCGAGTAACGATGGAAGATGCGCTCTCTGTAACAGGAACGGTATCACAGAACATCCTGAATCAGCTAGCGAAAGCGATTTATGAAAAAAATGCCGCTGCTGGACTGAGGGCATTGGACGAGCTGCTTTTACAAGGGAAAGACCCAGGAAGATTTATAGAAGACATGATTTTCTTTTACCGCGACATGCTCCTGTATAAGGCAGCACCAGCATTGGAAGAAGCGATGGAACGAGTCATGCTCGATCACGATTTTCAGGAACTTGCGAATCAAATAGAACCCGCACAATTATATGAATGGATGGAAGTCTTGAACAAAGCGCAGCAAGAAATGCGCTGGACGAACCATCCGCGTATATTCCTTGAAGTCGCGATCGTGAAACTATGCCAGCTCGATCAACAGAGGCAGACAAACAATGTACAGGTTGAACCTTTATTGAAGAGAATTGAACAGCTAGAAGAAAAATTGGCCGATTTTCAGCAAAATCCTGTTGCTGCACCAAGTGAACCTGCTGCTGCCAAGAAAGCATCTCGTCCGAACCGAAAGGGCTTCCGGGCACCAACCGGAAAAATCAATGAAGTGCTGAAAAATGCAACGAAGTCTAATCTTCAAGCCATTAAAGTGCGCTGGGGAGACTTGCTCGAGATGCTGGCTGCAAAGCAAATGCGTTCGCAGGCAGCACTTTTGAATGAAGCCGAACCGGTTGCTGCATCTGATGAGGCGGTCGTGATCAAATTCAAATATGAGATTCACTGTCAGATGGCAATGGAAAATACGAGGTTCACGGAAACCGTCAGTGTCGCGATGCAGGAATATGCAGGGAAAAGAATGCAGGTCATCGGTGTGCCGGAAGAACAGTGGCTTAAAATAAGGGAAAACTTTATCAGCCAGAGAGGCGATGGAGCAACAGAAGGGCAAGCTGCTGCCAGTGAAGACCCGCTGATTGCCGAAGCCAAGAAATTATTTGGCGATGAATTAATACAAATACAAGATTAAATTTGGAGGTATGTTTACATGATGCGAGGAAATGGTAATATGCAAAACATGATGAAGCAAATGCAAAAAATGCAAAAGAAAATGGAAGAAGCACAGGTTCAGTTAGGTGAAGAAAAAATTGAAGGTACCGCAGGCGGTGGAATGGTAACGGTTATCGTAACTGGCCATAAAGAAATCGTCGATGTCCAAATCAAACCTGAGGTCGTAGATCCAGATGATGTCGAAATGCTTCAGGATCTAGTGCTTGCTGCCACAAACGATGCATTGAAAAAAGCGGAAGAATTAACAAGCAAGACAATGGGGCAATTCACAAAAGGGATGAACCTTCCTGGGGGAATGTTCTAGGAGGAATGATTTAGAATGCATTATCCTGAACCAATATCAAAGCTGATCGACAGCTTTATGAAATTGCCAGGTATCGGCCCGAAAACAGCCGCTCGTCTGGCTTTTTTCATCTTAAGCATGAAGGAAGAAACCGTGTTGGATTTCGCTAAGGCTTTGGTAAGCGCGAAGCGCAATCTGTCTTATTGCTCTGTCTGCGGTCATATTACGGACCAGGACCCATGTTATATTTGCGAAGACCAGCGCCGTGACCGCACGATCCTCTGCGTCGTCCAGGACCCAAAGGACGTCATTGCAATGGAAAAAATGAAGGAATACAACGGACTGTACCATGTGCTCCATGGAGCGATTTCTCCAATGGATGGGATTGGACCAGAAGACATTAATATACCTGATTTGTTGAAAAGGCTTCAGGATGAAACTGTCCAGGAAGTCATTCTTGCCACGAACCCCAACATTGAAGGGGAAGCGACGGCAATGTACATCTCAAGGCTTCTTAAACCATCAGGAATCAAGGTTACAAGGATCGCCCATGGTCTACCAGTCGGAGGGGACCTGGAATACGCAGACGAAGTCACACTATCAAAAGCAATCGAAGGACGCCGGGAAGTTTAATTCAGAAGCGCTTTAATGGAGGACAATCATGTTATTTCGTAAAAAGAAATGGCTAAGAAAAGAATTTGATCAAAAACTCTTGGGGCAGCTGAACAGCATGAAGACGAACTGGAGTAATCAAAAGCGACTGGTTGAAAGAAGCTTTGATCCACCAGAAGAATTTATCACAGAAGCAAAGATTGCTGAAGCGAAATACTTCTTTCTATTTAAAGAAGCAAGGTATAGGAGAATCACGGTCAGATCAGAATAAATGCCATTAGTTCTTATTTCTATAACTTGTACATAAACTTGTAGAAGACATGGAAATAAGGAGGATAAGTATGGATCCTATAGTTGTCATTTCAGTTCTAGGCGGATTGATTCTGCTGCTGCTCATCATCGGCGCGCCGACAAAGCCGTTGCGTCTCATCGGACAGAGTGCGGTAAAAATCCTAATTGGAGCTCTTTTTCTATTCTTTCTTAACGCTTTTGGAACAAATTTTGGAATCTATGTGCCAATCAACATTGCAACTGCAACAGTCTCGGGATTGCTAGGAATACCAGGTGTATTCGCCCTAATTGCAATCCAGACTTGGATTATATAAGCAACGAACGCCGCTTCTTCTAAAGCGGCGTTTTCATTTTTAAGGCTTCTGATTAAAACAATTCATTTTTTTGAAAAAAATCTATTGACCAGGAAAGCAGAAGTTGTTATTATATAAAAGTTGCTGTTGAACAGCAGTTGATAACTTGTAAAAAAAGATGTTGACGAAATGACAGCAGCGTGATATATTATTAAAGTCGCTTCTGAGCGGCGCACACAAAATTGTTCTTTGAAAACTAAACAAACAAGCGTCAACAAACAATCAATTATCATGGCTTCTATTATAG
>NZ_JAUSUN010000045.1:0-17475 GCF_030814065.1 Mesobacillus stamsii | reverse complement strand
TGTCCAGACCTTCATTACACAAATCAATAAAGAACCTATGAAAATTGTTAATCGCCTATGTCTAAAACTATAAAATCTTTAGTTCCGTCTATATAAAGCGGGGGAACAAAAAAAATTGTCCCATGTTTTGACGCTGGCAGCTCAATCAAGAGCGAAAAGGAATGGCTTTGATACGCTTGTCCTTGAGTGGCTGAAATCAGCGGTTGAACAGGATGCTACAAACAAACTAGCAAAATCCATGTTGGCGTCAAACGAGTGGAAAAGTAAAGGGAAACTTTTCGAGGATTTCGCCTATCCACGAATTAGGGAAACAGACAATCGGGCGCTGAAAAAGAAAACATTAGAACAATACATCGATATTTCCCAGCAATTTCTTGGACATGCCGAAGAAGTGTTGGATGAGCTAAACGGGCAGACGGCAATAGCTGATTCTGATTTAAGCGGAAAATTTGGCAGGCTGACAGAATTAGTCGAAAGCGCAATGGAAGAAACAGCTGCTTTGTTAAAAGCAACAAGGCTGTACGAGGAGTCAGTAAGCGGTGTTTTTCATACAGCAATCCATTTTGAAGAAATGAAAAAAAGACTGGATACCCTAGATAAAATCAACCTTCAATGGCAAGAAGAATTTGCCGGAGAGTCGGAGGTTCAAAACAAGACGGAAATCGATCCTTTGGCGGAACTTCAACAGATGGTGGGTCTTGAGTCTGTCAAAGCCAGAGTGAATGATTTTTATCGTTTCCTCAAATATCAGCAAAAACGCAAGGAGCTTGGACTGCAAACTAAGGATGATCAAAGCTTAAATATGGTGCTTACAGGGAATCCAGGCACTGGAAAAACGTCGTTGGCTAGATTGCTTGCAAAAATTTATCACCAGCTTGGTGTTTTGCCACGAGAAGAAATCATCGAAGCAGACCGCTCACAGTTAGTTGGTGCTTATGTGGGCCAGACAGAGGAAAACGTCCGCAAAATTGTGGAACAAGCTCTAGGCGGCGTCTTGTTCATCGATGAAGCTTATAGTCTTAAACGTGAAGGTCAGACAGGGAATGACTATGGCCAAACTGCAATTGATACACTTGTTTCTTTAATGACTGGAAATGAATATGGTGGCAAATTCGCGGTGATTTTGGCTGGATATCCAGAAGAAATGCGTTTATTTCTTGATGCAAATCCTGGATTAAGGTCTCGTTTCCCGCAATCGAATTTCATTCATCTGCCTGATTATACAGAAGATGAACTGTTGGAGATCGCCAAGCAGGCAGCACGGGATAATGATTATGCTATGACCGAACCTGCAAAGCAAGAGCTCAGAGAAAGAATCGAAAAAGAAAGAGTCGATGAAACATTTGGCAATGCGCGCACAGTGCGTAACCTTGTATTGGAAGCTATTTTTAAAAAAGGCTCAAGAAAGATGGAAGAGGATGATTTTTCAACATACACATTGTTGGAAAAAGCAGATTTCGAATCATCTATTAAGCCTTCAACAGAAAAGCCGCTAGACAGCCTCCAGGCATTAATTGGTTTGGATACCGTAAAATCGGAAGTCACCACGCTTATTTCTTTCGTTAGGATGCAGCAGTTTCGCAAGGAAAAAGGGCTGCCTGCTGTACCAATTCAGCTGCATTCGGTCTTCACGGGGAACCCCGGAACCGGAAAAACAACTGTCGCAAAGATTTATGCTGAACTGTTAAAGGAATGCGGAATGTTAAAGCGGGGACACCTGATCACCAGCAGCAGAGCGGATTTCGTTGCTGGTTTTGTGGGTCAGACAGCCATCAAGACAAAGAAAAAGATTCGTGAGGCACTAGGTGGGGTTCTCTTTATAGATGAGGCTTATTCCTTGCTTGGACAAAGCTCAGGTGACTTTGGCAAAGAAGTGATCGATACACTCGTGGATGAGATGACCAAGCATAATGAAAACCTTGTCGTTATCCTCGCGGGCTATCCTGCCGAGATGAATTTGCTGTTGGAAAGCAATCCTGGCATTCGTTCACGATTCAAAAAATTTTATCACTTCCCTGATTACAGTGTGGATGAATTATTGCTCATTATCAGGAATTATGCAGGTAAATATCAGTATAAAATCAACGATCAAACTTTAGAATTTTTATCCAAAAAGCTTTTGGGAATAGAGATTAAAGGGAATGGACGATTCGCGACAAATTTGGTGGACGAGGCCATACAGTTCCAAGCCTATCGCCTGATGAGCAGCGAATCAGTAGAGAATTTGGATCAGGATGTTCTATACTTAAACAAACAGGATTTTGAAGCGGCGTTGAAAAAAACACAGTGATCCTCGTTTTATTAATGAGAGTAGCAAAAGGGGTATGAGGATGCAAATTTCATCAAGAGAAATAGAGGTTAGATATGCAGAAACGGACCAGATGGGTGTTGTTTACCACGCTAATTATTTGGTTTGGATGGAGCTTGGCAGGACGCAATTAATCAAAGAGCTCGGTTTTAATTATGCGGAAATGGAGAAGGACGGAATTATCTCTCCAGTGCTGGATATCCAAGCTTCTTATAAAAGGCCTTTGCGTTATGGGGATACAGCCATAATCAAAACATGGGTAGAAGAATATGATGGCATCCGTTCTGTCTATAAATATGAAATTTTTAATGGGGAAGGGGAGCTTGCACTTACTGGCAGCTCTAAACATGTCTGTGTGAAAAAGGATAGTTTCCGCCCCGTTTCTTTAAAAAGGAAGTATCCGGACTGGCATGAAGCTTATCTAAAGGCCATGAAAAAGCCTGAGGATGAAAGGGAGTAGGTCTGGATGGCTTTCGGGATCAAAAGACACGAGCTAGCAGAGTGGAAAGAAAATGTCCGCAAAGGAGAGATTGCTTTTCTCACTCACTACTGGTTAGATGAACGTTTCCCTGGCTGTACAACAGTTACAAAAGTCGGTTGCAGAGATATAGAAAAGTTGGCAGAATGGGGAAATACTTATGGACTTAGCCCTGAATGGATGGACAACCGCAAACCTGAATACCCGCACTTTGACCTCTTTGGCCAGAAACAGCAGGAGGTTTTGGAGAAGGAAGGGATTAACAATTTTCTTGGCAAAAAATAAGGCAAGCGCCTAAGCGCTTGCCTTATTTTTTTTCGAATGTAAACTCTGGTTCGTGACCGACAGGATGAAGTTTGACAATCAGATCATGGCCGTCAAAATACCAAATGTCTTTTTCTTCGATATAATATGTGATACCGTTTTTTTCTGTTTTCACGCCGATATGGTCGGGTTCCTCTTTGGAAACGCCAAGGGAGAAACCTGTCTGAATTGAACTGAATCCTCCGTACCGTACAAAAAAGTGTAAATAGCTCCCGTTGGAAAGGTCCATTTCGGTTTCGTACCAAGCTGCCGCTTCTTCATTGATTGTAATATTCATATCATTCTCCTTCCATACCAATTGCTCCGATTATAACATAAGCAATTCCCGTCAGCATTTGCCAGGCATTAATAGGGGTGCCATGAGGAAACGTGGATTTACAACGTTAAGGAAAATTCCAATATTAAGATTGCAACTGGTGATACCTTAGTTGTGAGTCGAATGGATCATCTTGGCCGAAACACGGTTCAGTTGTTGGAGCTAGTTCAGCAGCTTGGTGTAAGAAACATACATTTTATTATCCTATTCTTGGGAATTGATACAAGAACACCTACTGGTAAATTCTTTTACTGTTATATCCTTGCATTTCTATCAATTGAGTAGTAAAGTGATGTAACGAAAGGGTGTGACACATCGTTATGCAAAAAAATACTCGCGGATCATTAATCTGGCTTCGCCTCACTCGTTTCACCCATCAAAGTAATTTACTTTCCAATGAATTTTTAAAGCAATTTGATTTAACGACCGCACAATTTGATGTATTAATGCAAATTTCAACCTATGAGCCATTAACACAATGTGATTTAGCTGAGAAAGTCACTGTAACACAAGGGGGAATTTCACGTATGCTTGCCCGTCTTGAGAAAGATGGACTTATTGAACGAAGGCAAGAATGGAAAACTAAAACCATTTCATTAACAAATAAGGGTCGTGAAAAACTAAATAATGCGTTTGATGCCCAACTTGCCTTTCAATCCTCATTTTTTGATGAAAGTTTATCTAAGGAAGAGCAAAAAATTTTGTATTCGCTCATGTCTCGTGTGCAAAAAAATAGTGACAAAAGATTAGCGAAAAGGTAATTTTTTACCACATCACTTGATTAGTCAAAGGAACGAGGAGAATTCATTATGGAAAAATACCGTATCGATCCATTAAAAGGTATAGAATTTGGGCTTTATTCTTTAGGAGATCATATGTCTAACCCAATTACAGGCGAACGTATTTCGGCCCAAGCAAGAATTAAGGAATTAATTGAAGCCAGTAAGCTAGCAGAACAAGCAGGAATTGATGTCTTTGGCGTTGGAGAAAGTCATCAAACTTATTTTACCACCCAAGCTCATACAGTAGTCTTGGGTGCCATTGCGCAAGCAACAAGTAAAATAAAAATCACGAGCTCAGCAACGGTACTAAGTGTTTCTGATCCTGTGCGTGTATATGAAGATTTTGCAACCATCGACTTAATTTCGGATGGCCGTGCGGAAATTGTAGCAGGACGCGGTTCCCGTGTAGGAGCCTATCACTTACTTGGGGTTAATTTACAGGACTATGAAGAAATTTTCGAAGAGAAATTAGAATTGCTTAAAAAGATAAATGAAGAAGATCAGGTGACGTGGCAAGGTGAATACCGGACTCCATTAGAAAATGCGCATATTCTGCCACAGCCAAAAAACGGTTCTCTTCCTATTTGGCGTGCGGTTGGTGGACCACCAACAAGTGCTATTAAGGCAGGATATATGGGGATCCCAATGATGCTTACTACTTTAGGTGGACCAGCCATCAACTTTAAGCCTTCTGTCGATGCCTATCGTGAAGCAGCTGAGCGCAGTGGCTTTGATCCTAAAGCACTTCCAATTGCAACAACAAGTTTATTCTATGTTGCAGATACAACAAAAGAAGCTTTACAAGAGATGTACCCACATTTAAATGGTGGTTTCCAAGCCATTCGCGGTGGCGGTTATCCAAAACAGCAATTTGCCCAAGCACCTGATACACGAGATGCATTAATGGTTGGCAGCAAAGAGCAAATTATTGAAAAGATGCTTTACCAATATGAACTATACGGCATGCAGCGCTTTATGGCACAAATTGACTTTGGTGGTGTACCCTTTGAGAAAATTATGAAAAACATCGAAATTATTGGGAATGATATTATTCCAGCCATCAAAAAATATACTGCTGTGAAATAATAGCAAGTCGATTGAACGAAAAATACAATAAATGAAGAGCGGTGTGAAGATGAAATTTGCAGTAAGCAAGCAAGCAGCTAATTGGTATAAAAAAGAAATGGATTTAGACAATGGGGATTATGTTCAATATTACTTGCAAATCTACGGTGGGATTCCCACAACACATCCTAATTATTCGTTAGGTATGTCCATAGGGAAAACCGAAAACATTGGTGTGAAAGACGAGGTCGAGGGAATTACTTTTTATTTTAATGATGACAATTCTTGGTTATTTAACGAATATGATTTGAGTGTTGTTGTGAAGAATGGAGAGTTAGAGTTTATTTTTACGAACAATGAAGATTGATATGGACGGAAGAGAATACCCTTTAAATGTTAGGGAAATCGAAATCCCTTAATGAAATAGCTATATTAGCTATTTTTTCATCAACAGGATCAATGTCAGTCTGCATAAACATACAGCGTAAGCAAAAGGGGAGAATATCATGAAAATTGTGGCATTAGCCGGATCGATCGTCGGCTCAAAAACAAAAACAGCTATCCTTAAAACAGTAGAAATTTTGACGCAAAAATACCCTGAGAATGAAATCACACTATTAGATTTAGCCGAATATACAGTGCAATTTAGCGATGGACGTAATTATCTCGAATATGAAGGGGATACGAAATACATTACAGAGACAATCATGGCAGCGGATGCCATTATTATTGGCACACCAACATTCCAAGCATCCATTCCGGCAACGTTGAAAAACATCTTTGACTTGTTGCCAGTTAACGCTTTCCGTGACAAAGTCGTCAGCAGTGTTGTAACAGCGGGCACAGCGAAGCATTATTTAATGGTAGAGCAACAATTAAAACCAATCCTAGCATATATGAAAGCCCACATCGTTCCAACATATGTTTTTATGGAAGAAAAAGACTTTCATCGGAAAGAAATTATAAATGATGATATCCTTTTCCGTCTTGAACGACTAGTCGAGGATACAGTCTTAACCGTTGAAGCTTTGAAGATCATTCGTATAAAAAAAGACGAAGAATATGGTTTTTAAAGCTTTGTTTTTTCCCCATTGAAAAATGCCACAATTCAATTTATCGGCAAAAATAATTTAATAGATTTCAGTTTGAGTTTCTTAACTTCATTTCTCATCAGTTGATTCTTACGGATAGCGCAAAAAGGATAATGGATATTATTCGAACTAAATGTATAGCGAATTAAGTAGATAAGCTTGCTTAGATCTCGGTTTTTCTTTAGAGCAACTTCGTGGATGTAATATATCTAGTAATATTTAAGCAAATCGCACAAAAAAAGATGAACATACGTTCCTCCGGTATGGTTAACTTTGCACATCAAATGCAGGGTGCCGCTGATGGTTACGTACAAAGCAATGAACATGGTTCTAGAGGTATTTTGGTTTTATGAATTCTAGGATTAATTCGATCAGTATTAAAATATTTTTGACACTATATGCAAAAAAAACGATAAAGATTCGAATGAAGAGTATATATTATATAGTTTTCAGTCGTGCCTTAAAGGCTTTTTAAATTAGAAGCCTTAATTCGGAAATCAAAGATGTCAATTGAATAGTGACAATTCGGAAATTTTAGAAAAATACTTGACCTGTCTATCGAACAGTTATATATTAATATCCACTAGTGTTGCATTAATTGATATTCAATATTAAAAATACTCAAAATCTTCAATATTTTTGTTTTACGCAAAGAAAAAGTCCTTTATAATAGATAAGTCAGGTGGTAACCCGTCCAAATCCACTAAAAAAGGACTTACGCATGGACAAGATTACACGAAAAACTTCATTTGGACAATGGTTTTCTCCAATAAATCTCAAAACTTTTGAAGAACAAGTGAAAACCATGAAATTAGACTACTATACAAAAAAGGGAACGACGGAATCATTTCTCAAATTATTGCTTTTTTCTCAGCTATCGGAAGTTGAAAGCCTGCATGCACTTGGTGATTGCCTTTTTGATGATCAGCTCCAGAAAGAGATTGACCTTGCTTCCATCAGTGTTTCTCAGATGTCCCGACGGTTAAATGCCTGAATCCCGACCTGTTCCAGATCCTTTTTCTTGATTTAATCGTGAAGATTCATACAAAGACTCACCACACAAAAATGGTGATGCCCTTGAAAATCATTGATTCGAGCACATTGCCTCTTAATCTGACGAATCACAGGTGGGCGAAATTCCGTAAAACAAAAGCCGGTGTAAAATTACATCTGCGGCTGGTCTTCATGGAAAAAGGAATCTCCTACCCCGAAAAGGCAGTGATGACCAAAGCCAGTGAACACGACCGCGGTCAGCTTGAGGTCATGGTCGATGATAGGGAATGCATGTCTTTGACCGGGGATACCTTGATTACGAACGCTTTGACCGTATGACGGATGATGGCTATTTCTTTTTGACCAGGCTGTAGAAAAACGCAGTCATTGGGAAGGTTTACGACTTTAAGATCCATGATGACTCCGCTGTTTTGTCTGATCAAATGGTGTTGATCGGCACGACGCAAAACCGGGCTGAAAATTACTTCCGTCTCCTAAAAGTGATCGATTCAAGAGGTAACTTGCTTCAGTTGATTACCAACCGTTTTGATTTGGAACTAGACGAAATTTCAGACATGTATAAATCACGCTAGGCCATCGAGCTGTTCTTTAAATGGATCAAGCAGCATCTGAACATCAAAAAGTTCTATGGCCAAAGTGAGTGAGCCATCCAAAACCAAGTGTTCATCGCATGGATCGTTTACTGCCTTCATGTCCTTGCGCAACTCGAGACGGAAAGTAAGCAGAAGACCCTGTAGATCAGCAGGTATTTAAAGGCATCATTGTGGAAACCGGCCCATATCTGGATTCGAAAAATAGAAGGAAAAGCCATTCCTTAAAAAGCAAGATGCCGCTGTCATTCTAGTGTAATTTTTTATTTTCGGAATTTTATTAGAATTGCGATTATCTTCTTTTAGGCCTTAACCACATCATAAAAATGTACATTTTAATCTATTTGTTGGTAGGATAGTCTTATTTTTGGAAACATTTTCAAGATTGGAAGACCTTTGAGTTCTATTTCAAAAACAGTCTGCTAATTCTATTTGTAACATGGCTGTTCAAAGGACTACTAGCAAAAAAGACTGAAACCAAAAGGGACTGGTTCAGTCTTTTTATGTAAGAAGCGTAACTGGTAATTGGGGGAATAGCATGCACTCTGGTTAAATTACATATTATTGTGCTGTTTTTTGGAACGAATTCTCTCGATGAAAAATAAGGGTTAGCCAGAAAATGGTTTCTCTACTTTATTCTATTCACTTATTACCAATTTAATTAAGTAAAAATATCAAATATTTAAAATACTGATTTTTATTGAAAGGTAATGAGATAAAATCGCAAATTTTGTACTTTAAAGTATTACTAACTAATTTCTTAAAAGAGGGGACATAATTGATTAACACTGATTTAATTACCACTTATCCTGTTGGCATTATTCAGGTTAATATTCAAGGGGAGATTCTCTTAATGAATGATACTTGTAAAGAAATTTTAAAATTCTACGGTAAAGAGACTTTAGATTGTACTATACATAACTTTTTACCCTCAAGTTCAATCATTAAGGTTATTAAAGAGAACAAGAAAGAAATATCTATTTTTGAAAATGATAAACAAAGATACTACTTATACGAAATGCCGCTAATGACTGGACAGTCAGGTTTAATTTTGTTTATTCCTGATAATGATTTTGAGAAGATGATCAACCAAAATAGAAAAGTAATGGCCCTAAAGCAAGAACTTGAAGCCATCATGAATTTAAGTGGAGAGCTTGTGACAATTACAGATGGGACAGGAAAGGTCATACGAGTGAATGCAACGTGTGAACAAATTATGGGGGTTAAGGAGCAAGACTTTGTAGGCAAAGAGGCTGGATCACTTGAAATTAATGGGGTCATTAATTTATCCTCGACTACCCAAGTTATAAAACAAAAAAGGCCAGTCACCGTTAGCCAAACGACAAAATCAGGAAGACGATTATTGGTAAGAGGCTTTCCTATTTTTGATGAGGAAGGACACCTGTCTAAAGTTGTTAATATTTCAAAAGATGTAACAGAAGAAGCTAACCTTAAAAAAAACCTTGAAGAAACAAGAAAAATACTTAGTCATTTTCAAGATGAATTCTATAACTTGCAAAAAAGAGAAAATCATATTGTGGTTAAATCCAAGGCGATGGAAGAAATATATAGTTTGATTTCAAGAGTGGCAGAAAGTGATGCAACCGTCCTTCTACTTGGGAAAACTGGAGTAGGGAAAGAAGTTATGGCCAGACACATCCATCAAGTTAGTCAAAGAAAGAAAAAGCCTTTTATTAAGATAAACTGTGGGGCACTTCCTGAAAGCTTAATTGAATCCGAGTTGTTTGGTTACTCAAAAGGAACGTTTACTGGTGCTAATAAAGAAGGAAAAGAAGGTTTATTACTTGCAGCCCATAACGGAACATTATTTCTTGATGAAATCGGAGAGCTGCCATTGAATTTACAATCAAAACTTCTTCAGGTTTTACAAGAAAAAGAATTTACTCCTCTTGGACAGACAAAGCCTATCAAAATTAATATAAGATTTATTGCGGCCACTAATCGGAATTTAGAAGATATGATAAAGCAGGGACAGTTCCGGGCAGATTTATATTATCGGTTATATGTTATACCCGTTACAATCCCTTCACTAAATGAAAGAAAAGAAGATATCCCATTTTTAGTTAAGCATTTCTTGGAAATATATAATGAAAAATACCATCAAACAAAAAAGATAGATAATGAAGGATTACAATGCTTTATGGATTATGAATGGGAAGGAAATGTTAGGGAGCTTCAAAATACCATAGAACGTCTTGTGGTCACCGTCCCTGGCAATCAAATTAGTAAGCGTGATTTACCGCCAAAAATGGCTAACAATCCTCATACAAGTGGTGATTTTCAAGAAGAAATCTCGTTGAAGGAGGCTCTAGCTAGTTATGAGAAGAGTATATTAGAAAAAACGCTGGAAAAGTCTTCAACTTTAAAAGAAGTGAGTAATAAACTTAGTGTGGATATATCAACAATAAGCAGGAAATGTAAGAAATACAAAATTGATATTGCAAAAATGCAAATGTGATTGCAATTTTGCAACCTTGATATTTACCTATAATTTTAAATTTTCCGAATTTATACACCGAAACATATTGCAATCTTGCAATATGTTTTTATTTTCATTTGGAGTTTTCTAATATTATCAAGGTTTGGTAAGTTGGCACGTTAATTGCATTAATAATACATGAAAATTAAAAAGTTACCATGGAGGTATTTAGATGAGATTAGTTGGTGTAGATGTGGGTGGTACTTTCACGGACGTAATATTTAATGACACAGATAGCAGACTCACAGCGATACATAAAGTACCTACAACTTTGGAAGACCCATCTATTGGTGTGGTTCAAGGAATTATTGAGTTGTGTAAAAGAAATGGGATTGTACCATCAACCATAGACCATGTATTTCATGGAACAACGATCGCAACAAACGCAATCTTGGAGAATGATGGAGCCAATACAGGGATGATAACTACAAAAGGTTACCGGGATATCACGCATATTGGACGTCACCAGCGGCCACAGAATTACTCAATTATGCAGGATATTCCATGGCAAGAGCGTCCGCTTGTAAAACGCAGGAATAGAGTAGCAGTTGCTGAACGTATGGGTCCAGAAAAGGATCAAGTTCTTACTCCTTTGGATGAAGCTGAAGTTCGCGAGGCAATTAGCTATTTTAAGAGCATGGGGATAGAATCCATTGTTGTAAACTTCCTGTTTTCTTTCATAAATCCACTGCATGAAGAGCGAGTCAGGGAAATTATTAATGAGGAATATCCTGAGGCTTTTGTCACCTTATCTTCTGATGTATCACCTCAATTCCGGGAGTTCGAAAGATTTACAACAGCTTCGATCAATGCTTTCGTTGGTCCAAAAGTTAAACAATATATTAAAAACTTAGAACAAAGGTTATTGGATTCTAGTGTTCCAGCTGAGCTCCATATAATGTGCTCTAATGGTGGTGTTGCAACTCCTGAAACAGTATCACAAAAACCTGTAAATACATTATTATCCGGACCTGCTGCGGGGGTACTTGGCGGTCTTTGGGTAGGGGAATTATCCAACCGAAAAAATTTAATAACATTCGATGTCGGCGGCACAAGTGCTGACATTGGTATTTTAACGGAAGATGGCTACTCAGAATCATCTGCCCGTGATACTTGGATAGCTGGCTACCCAGTAATGGTACCGATGATTGATATTCATACAATTGGTGCCGGAGGAGGAAGTATTGCACATATCGACGAAGGAGGAGCTTTTAAGGTAGGTCCAAGAAGTGCAGGGTCCAGGCCAGGACCAGCTTGCTATGGTCACGGAGGACAAAAGCCGACAGTTAGTGATGCTAACGTGGTATTAGGAAGAATTGTGGAGGATAATTTCCTGGGTGGGGAAATGAGTATTTATCCAAATGCTGCTTTTAAAGTTATAGATGAATTAGCCGAAAAATTAAACTTAAGCCGTGAAAAGACAGCAGAAGGGATAGTTACCATTATGAACAACAATATGGCAAATGCGATTCGTGAGAAAACAGTTCAGAGAGGTGCTGACCCAAGAGAATTTTCATTAGTTGCATTTGGGGGGGCTGGGCCGCTTCACGCCGTAGAGGTTGCCCAGATTTTAAATATTCCTGAAGTTATCATTCCGCCACACCCCGGCATTAACTCGGCAACTGGATTGCTAACCACTGATCTGAAGTATGACGTTATAAAAACACAATTCATGCTGAGTCATTCGATTTATTATGAACAGTTAAATCATGATCTTAAATCACTTTCCTCGGAATTAAGAGTACGCCTCCATGAAGATGGAATATCAGATTTGAACATTAAAATCGATTGTTACGCAGATTGCCGATATATAGGTCAAGGATATGAGCTCCGGGTTAAACTGCCAGATGGAGAGGTTGATGCTGAGAATATTGCGGCCACTTTTGAACAATTTCATGAAAAACATAAGGTTGAATACGGTCATAGCTTCCTGGATAGTCCAATAGAAATCGTCAACATTCGGGTAACCGGAATTGGAATTATGCCAAAAATTGAAAAAACGCTTGTTCATCCAGGCTTGTCAGAAGCAGAAGCTTATATCAAAACCGGAGAAACAATCTTCAATGTTGAAGGAGAACTAAAAACGTTCCCCACTAAGTTTTACCAAAGGGAAAAAATCCCGAGTGGTTCTGTAATCCCTGGTCCAAGTATTGTCTTTCAAAAGGACACAACGACAATCATTCCCCCTCGGTCAACAGCTTTCTTTGAAGAAAACGGAAATATGATTATTAAGGTGGGTGAGTAATATGAATCAATTAAATGAAAAGGCGCAAGGCATTGATCAAATCACCGTTCAGGTTGTTTTAGGGGCATTGGAAAACGTCGCGGTAGAAATGGGACATAAGCTTGCAAGGATGTCTTATTCCAGTATCATCCGTGAATCTGAAGATTTTGGATGTGCATTAGTTGATGTAAAAGGCCAGCAGCTTTGTGAATCCACCCACAGTACTCCACTTCAATCTGGCCCTATTCCAGGATACATTGCAGGAATCAGGCAGATAATGCAGGAAAGAGGGGATGAGTTTTATCCTGGTGATGTCATTATGCACAATTCAGCTTACCATGGTGCATCTCATGGTCCAGACTTTGGATTCTGTGTACCAGTATTTTATAAATATGAATTGATTGGTTTTTCAGTGACCACTGCTCATCATCTTGATGTAGGTGCCTCAACCCCTGGGAGCTGCGGAATAGTGGATGCAGTAGATGCATATGCGGAGGGTCTCCAATTTAAAGCAATTAAAGTGTATGAAAAAGGTGTAAAAAACCGTTATATTTGGGATATTTTACGGGATAACATCCGAGCATCAGATATGGTGGTTGGAGATATGGAGGCACAAATTGCTGCGGCCAAAATAGGAGCACAACGTTATGTGGAAATTGTAGAGCGGTTTGGTTTATCTACAATTCAAGCTGCAAGTGAGGAATTGATGAACTATTCAGAGAGGCTCTTTAGGAACGCTATTAAAAAACTGCCTGATGGTGAATATCGTGCGGTGGGTTTCTTGGATGGATATGTTGACAGTGATGATCCTTCCAAAAAGAATCTGAAAATCGTAGTAACTGCTATTGTTGAAGGAAGTGATATTACGGTCGACTTGTCAGGCACATCTCCACAGATTGATGACAAACCAATTAATATGCCATTAATAGGGACCGTCGATATTGCAATCTATCTCACACTTCGGTCGATACTATTAGATTCTAATTCATATGGTCACATCCCTCAAAATACTGGTTTGACTAGACCTGTAAAAATTGTTGCACCAAAAGGCACACTATGTAATCCAATATTCCCGGCTCCAACAATAGCACGTTTCTGTTCTGGAAATATAGTGGCTGACACACTAATGAAAGCTCTTAGTCAAGTCGTGCCCCAACAGGTTAGTGCTGGAGTAGGGAACCTCCAAGTTGTAGCCTTCAGCGGAATGGTAAATGAGAATTACTGGGTTTATATGGACATCATGGAAGGAAGCTATGGTGGGCGTTACGGCAAGGATGGAATGGATGCAGTTGATACTTTGTATGCAAATACCAGAAACAACCCAATTGAAGATATCGAATCTCATTATCCATTAAGGGTAACCCGCTATGAACTACGGGATAAAGAATGTGCTCCAGGTAAGTGGCGTGGAGGGGTTGGATCCATCCGGGAAATTAATTTTCTGCAGGATGGCAGCTTTTCTGTTGAAGGGGATGGACACGTCTTTGCTCCATGGGGATATGATGGCGGCAAGGATGGATATGTAGGCGGGTTATCCATTAAATCAAAAACTGGAGAAGTAGTCAAAGTTCCTTCTAAATTACCAAACAGATTTGCTTCTGAAGGGAGCATAATCCAATTAGTCGGACCTTGTGGAGGTGGATATGGAATTCCATTTGATCGTCAGCCAGAGAAAGTGCTGGATGATGTTCTTGATGGCTATATTTCAAAAGAATCAGCATTAGTGGATTATGGTGTGGTTGTGACTGAATCAAATAACATAGATTACGAGAAAACGGCTGAACAAAGGAACCAAAGTTATAGACAATAAAAGAGATGTAACAGTAAGCGCAGTACAACATAAACGACAAAAAGGAGCGGCTATGAAGGTAGTATCAATTAATCAAAAAAGATTACAAGAAAGAATAGAAAAATTAAGTGAGATTGGAAAAACAAAAGATGATGGGGTCCAACGAGTTGCATTAAGTGATGAAGACAGAGAAGGACACCTATTACTAACAGAATGGATGAGAGAAGCTGGGCTTAAAGTAAGACATGATCATTTTGGAAATCTAATTGGTAGAAAGGAGGGGTTAAATCCAAACCTGCCATGCATAATGATTGGATCCCATACAGATTCAGTCAAGAACGGCGGTAAATTTGACGGTATAATTGGTGTTCTTGCGGGTATTGAAGTAGCTCATATCATAAATGAGGAAAATGTATCTCATCAGTATCCAATCGAGGTTGTATCTTTTTGTGAGGAAGAGGGTTCCCGATTTAATGATGGACTTTTTGGCAGCCGTGGTATGGTTGGTAAAATAAATAGGGAGGACCTCGAGAAAACGGATGAAAATAAGATTAGCAGATATGATGCACTCCGAAGTTTCGGCTTTGGAATAAATCCGGATCTTATAGATAATTCTGTTAGAACACCTAAAGAAGTAAAGTATTACTTTGAAATGCATATTGAACAAGGTCCTTATCTCCAAGAAACGAATTATCCGATTGGAATCGTAAGTGGGATAGCAGGTCCGGCATGGTTTAAGGTTAAACTGATTGGAGAAGCGGGGCATGCAGGTACAGTACCAATGAACCTTAGGAAAGACCCCATGATAGGAGCAGCAGAGATTATCAAGGAAATTGAGTCTGTTTGTATGAAAAATCCAACAGCCCCAACAGTAGGTACAGTAGGATTAATTAATGCATTTCCTGGTGGAAGTAATATTATTCCCAGATCAGTAGAGTTTACGATGGACATTCGTGATATTGTCTTAGAGCGAAGAAATGAAGCTATCAGAGAAATCAAAATTAAGATTGAAGAAATAAGTAAAGCTAGAGGACTTGAATTTGAAATTGAACAAAATGTAGATGCTTCACCAGTTCAATGCTCAAAAACCCTAATTAAAACCTTTAAAGATGTTTGTGAAGAACTGCAACTAGAAGTCCCTGTCATGGTGAGTGGTGCTGGCCATGACGCAATGTTCTTAGCAGACATATCAGAAATGGGAATGATATTTGTCAGATGCCGTGATGGAATAAGTCATCAGCCCAATGAATGGGCAGATATAGAGGATATTTCCATAGGGACAAAGGTGCTACTTGAAGCAGTTTTAAAGCATATATAAGGATTTTTTACAGGACAGGTTGCTGTGTAATAATTAAACAAAATAGACTGAATATCAATTAAATTATTTATCTTGAAAGGGTGAAATTAATGTCAAATGGAACATCGGAATTAAACCAAAACTCCAAAAGAGAGTCGTTGCGTCCTGTGTCAAATGATAAACGGATTTTTGGTCTATTAACTTATATTAGTTTATGGATATCTTCAATGGTTGTTATTCAGTTATTTATGATAGGGCAGTCATTTTTACCTCCGGCAGGGGGCTTGAATCTTTTCCAGGCAGGGGTCGTGACTGTTGTGTCAGCTTTGTTTATTGGATGGTTATTTGTGGTTAACTCTAAGCCAGGAATGGAGCATGGAATACCTTTTATAGTACAGGCAAGAGTTCCGTTTGGTTATAACGGTGCTAGGATCGCATCCTTGATTCGTGTAATTCCCGCTGTTTTTTGGTATGGGATTGGTTCATGGATTGGTGCTTCAGCAATTGATTATATTACCCAAACAATTTGGGGATGGGGAAATATTTGGTTATTCTTTATAATTTTCCAAGTGTTGCAGACTGCTATTGCTTATTACGGTATTCAATCTATTAAGTGGTTTGACTCCGTTTTATCTGTAGTGATCATGGGATTCTTAATATACATCATTTACCAACTATTTAACGTTGGAAGTGTAAAAGTTGCCGAAAGCTGGAGTTCGACAGGCACATGGGGACTGCCTTTTTTTGCAGCGATTACAGCATCAGTTGGTATACTGATTACGGCAGTTATTAATAACGGAGATTTGAGCCGTTATCTTGAGAATTCTCGAAAAAACAACTGGATAGGACATTTAGTCGGAATTGTTCCGATGTTTATTTTAATGCTGGGGATCGGGATTTTATCAGCTGCAGTAACAGGAATATGGGATCCTATCCAAGCACTCGTATCCATTATTCCAAACCCAACTGTTGCTGTTGCAATGATGATTTTCATTGTAGTTGCCCAGTTTACTAGTAATTTAACGATTAATATAGAACCTCCAGCAATCGTACTTATGGAGACATTTGATATTAAATGGGGAGTTTCTGTCATTATAGTCGGAATATTAAGTATAGCAACATTTCCGTGGCTATTGATTTCTAGTTCAAGGTTTTATACCTTCATTGGTTTTTATTCAGCCTTTTTAGGACCTCTTTTAGGTATCTTAATCGCCGATTATTACTTAGTAAGGAAGCAAAGTTATGATATTGAAAAGATATATGATGAATCAGTTAAATATAATTGGCTCGGTTTAGGCTCTTTACTGATCGGTGGTGTAATAGGAGTATTCTTCCTAGAAATTTCATGGATGGTAAGTTTACCAATCAGTTTGGTCCTGTATTGGGGCGGACACCTGGTTTTACCTAATTATAAGTCTCAGTTAGTTCAAACTATTTCCAATGGAAAAAGCATCAGTTAATTTTTTTAATATGATTTCACTAGTGTTGCATTAATGGTGTCACAATTTTCAGTTTAATAATTTTCCTCTTTTAGAGCCAAAAAAATAATTACCTAATCTAAGGTGGCTCCATTCGTTTGGAAATTATTTTACAATTAGACTGGAGTGACAGCGGCATCTTGCTTTTTAAGGAATGGCTTTTCCTTCTATTTTTCGAATCCAGATATGGGCCGGTTTCCACAATGCAGCCTTTAAATA
>NZ_JAUSUN010000044.1:0-18492 GCF_030814065.1 Mesobacillus stamsii | reverse complement strand
TCCGCATAGGAGAAGTAACTAAGCGTCAAAAGGCACTATACGAGAATATCGGCATTTCGCCACCAACCTCGTTACAGTAGCTTCGGGAATGCAGGTTTTAAGTAGTGTCTCCCCCAATTAAGTTCTTCCCTCGTAATTCGAGTTGGAACTTGCGGTATTTAAGTTGGTTTCTGAATGGGGGAGCGTTGGCAACTTTTATATAAAAACTCTACCTTAACCGAAGAATCGGGAGTCGTACCGTTGGTATGTCTTCTCGGTTCTTTTTTTATTGATCAAACGATTGATTAAAGCGGGAGAAAGCCTGTCAGTAAAGGAATTTGGAGCTTATTGAGCCAGAGAAAAAGCGGGAAGAACAGTCTGAAAAGAAAATGAAAAACGATCCCTATATTCTTTATCCTTTATCCTTACCTCTACCTGGAAGGACTTAATTACATAATAGTGGTAAGAATTTTGGGAATAAGGGTTGGTGTTTCATAAAAAAAAAGTCGTTTACTCGGTAAAAAAAGTTCTTTACTGAAAGATTAAGCAAATCTAATATTTTTTATTAGAAAATTAAAATGAGATTATACAATGGTCAGGGCAGACTCGTGAAATTGATTAATTTTCTAATTTATAACATTAACTTCAGAAAGTTAAAAGGATATATTACTGAAAAGTATAGGTGAAGTATCATTACTATGCCTTTTTAAGTACATCTCCTACATAACAAATTCTGAGGCTAGTGTTTTTTTTGTGCCTTTTTAAGAAAGGAATTTATTTTAGAAATATTGGTTCACAGTCTATAAATAAATAGGAGTTAATAATGATAGCATATTTCCCATATAAGAACGAGAGTATTTACAGTATTATTGCTAGATATGGGCATCACACCGGGCTTAAGTCAAAGAGAGGATACATTTGAAAGAAAGCAGTTAAGCCTTCATGATAAATCTCCATTCGGAGCAAAACCTTATATATGTTTGAATAAAGCCTCAAATCATTTTGGTAAACCAGTCGTGGAAGAAATAGAGATTACGTATTGTAATAAGACAAAACTACTAATTGGAACATTTAAATGTTCCTGCGGTTTTCATTATTCAAGAAGAGAAACAGATGATACGTACAAAATACGGAGAATAAAACAGTTTGGAGAAATTTGGGTTGAAAGGTGCAAATATTTAATTAATGATCGCAAATACAGTTATAGAGCTGCAGCAAGAGAATTAAATGTAGATACAAATACAATAATTAAATATTCTAATATAAGGTTTCAGGTTGGTAAATTAAACTTTCACAGTGATGTCGATAAGACTATAAGTAAAATGGAAACCAACAAAAAAAGCTGGTTAAAATTAATAGCTGAAAATCCAAATATATCAGTACCGTCTTAAACGAAATTATTACTGATCATGGAAGAAGGATAAAAATAAATACCTTGGTTGAGCAAGAACGTAAAAGAATGGATGCCAACAACAAAAGGGCAAAAGATGAAAAGAAATTGGATGATATGTTAGCACTATTAGCCTCAAAATATAGTAAGAATACAAGATAAATCGAGTCTTCTTCAAAAAGACATCTTTTACGAGCAAATTTTTGATAATTTCAGGAGATGTACTTGAACTACCATGTAAGAACGTAATTATATTTCATCTTTTGTGTCGAAGCTCTGCTTCGTGGTAACGGTGCAGTTAATACAATAAGTTAAAATTAAAATAATTTCTTTTTGATATAAGAAGAAGTATATATAAAAGCTCTAACATTTTAAACTGCTTTGCTTTTTTCGTAGTAGCTTTATGTTGTATGTGTTACAGTAATAATTGATTTAAATTTAGCAAATTGATATATTAATTTATAAATATGTAATCAATGATGTGATTAAGTAAATAAGGATTGTGAAACAGAAAATATTGCCTTGGCTGAAAGCTATATCACCCCTTCTTATTGAACCCTACCACGGAGATGTTAGTTAAAAACTAACCGAGTCGTTTCGATACAAACGTTTAGAGGACTTATTATTTTTTATTAATGTCGAACTAAGGTGGTACCACGTCTATTAGCATAAAGACGTCCTTATTTGGACTCTTTATGCTTTTTTTATTTTTTTAAGTTATTTCAATTTTTTCAGGAGGGAAAGATAATGTATCAAAAAACAAGTGATTTTTCAAAATGGTATATTGATACGATTCAAAAAGCGGATTTAATGGATTACACCCCAGTTCGCGGTTGTATTGCCTTTAAGCCAGATGGCTATGAATTATGGGAACATATTCAAGAAGAGATGGATAAGCGGTTTAAAGAAACTGGTCATCGTAATGCGTACTTCCCAATGTTAATTCCAGAATCCTTCTTCCAAAAAGAAAAGGATCATATTGAAGGATTTTCACCAGAGCTTCCTTGGGTAACAGAAGCTGCAGGAGAGAAGTTGGAAGAACGATTAGCACTGCGTCCAACTTCTGAAACCATGATTGGACATTTGTATTCAAATTGGATTAAAAGCTATCGAGACCTTCCTGTTTTAATTAATCAATGGGCTAATGTATTCCGTTGGGAAAAGAAAACCCTTCCATTCATCCGCACTTCCGAATTTTTATGGCAAGAGGGCCATACTGCTCATGTGGATGAAGAAGAGGCACGTAAAGAAACGATGCAAATGTTAACGATTTATAAAGAAGTTGTTGAAGAATTACTTGCGATTCCAGTTTATGATGGGCAAAAGACACGGTCTGAACGTTTTGCCGGTGCGGTTGATACATACTCCATTGAAGCAATGATGCAAGATGGAAAAGCTGTACAAGCAGGTACCTCGCACTATCTAGGTACAAAATTTGCGGAAGCATTTGATATCAAATATTTAAATAAAGAAAATAAACACACATATGTACATACAACTTCTTGGGGCACGTCTACACGTTTAATTGGTTCAGTCATCATGGTTCATGGCGATGAAAAAGGACTTGTCTTGCCGCCCAAAATAGCACCAACGCAAGTTGTTTTGATTCCAGTTGGTCCATGGAAAAAGAACCCTGCAATTATGGAGAAATTAAATGAAATCTTTGCAGCTTTAAAAGCGAAAGGAGCCCGCGTTCGTCTTGATGATTCTGATCAATCACCAGGCTATAAATTTAATGAATGGGAGCTAAAAGGGGTACCTGTACGTATTGAGCTTGGTCCACGTGATTTAGAAAAAAATCATGCTTTAATGAAAGCCCGTGATGAAGGAGAAAAAATTTCCATACCTTTGGAATCAATTATTGAAAGCATTGAAAAAGAACTTGAAACCATGCATACACGTCTATTCGAAAAAGCCAAAGCATTCCGTACAGAGAATTCACACACACATATCGATTCTTTGAAGCAGTTAAAACAACATCTAGGAGAATCTGAACAAAATGAAACAATTCCTGGATGGATATTAGCTGGTTGGTGCGGAGACAATATTTGTGAAGAAAATGTAAAAGAACAAACAAAATTCACAACGCGTAACATCCCATTCAACCCACCAATAACAAAGCACACATGCATTCATTGCGGGAAAGAAGCTAAACATACTGTTTGGTTTGCGCGTGCTTACTAATTTACATTGTGAAATATTAACTTAAACTAAACCAGCTAATAGTTTGTCAACATTTTTCAATAAAAAATATAATTATACACACTAGTGTTGCATTAATTAATATTCAATATTAAAAAGACTCAAAATCTTCACTAACTGGAATTTTACTTTTTTCTCCAGTATGGACAGCGCTATGAGATTTTAAACTAGGAAGGGACACAGGGACAGGTACCTCGTCCCACCATTTTTTTACAACTGGTATAGTGTGGTGGTTACATAGAGGAGCATGGAGGTGTGGGGTGTCGGGTGGTTGGGTTGTGTGAGAATGATAAACAGAAATCCGCCGGGGCAATGTGTCTTGGCGGATTTTTAAAGGAATGGTCACAGTGACGCCCCGGAATTTGTCGAGTTGGTAGGATAGAAGTGTAGGGGTGGTTGGGTTTGTTGTTGTGCTTTTTTCTATTAAATCCCAGGTGCCTATCACCACCCAAAAAATATTGTTTCACAAAATATTTCACGAATTGGGTGGTGAATAGGTTATATGGATTGGGAAGTGGGAGGGGATGTGTTTGACGGTTGGTTTTGCTTTTTCCTCAAAAGTAAGGCTAATTCTTCCCTTTCTTTTTCAATGTTTTTGGTTAGCTTTTTTTGTATTTTGAAATGTACTTGCTTCTTCCAAAGCGGCTTCAATGGTCGTAATGCCTTTTCGTTCCCAATCCTCTAAAATCCTTCTTACATACCCTACCCTTCTTTTATTCCAATCTTGGGTGTAACTTCTAAACTTTAAATTCGTTAATTTTTGCTCAATAAGATTGAACTCTTTTTGCAAAAACATCGCCTATTTTTTGCACCCGCTTCTAGACATGTCTTTTTGATGAGCTGAATGGATGTTTGCTTTACGCATAATTTTTGGTCTTTATCGAGTGAATATTGTCGTTGAAATGAGCTAGTTAAGACAAAGGTGATCCACTTACTGGGAAACACTACTATTCTACCTCAGCGTTAGCTGCTTGCCCTCGTTTTAAGTTCCTGCCACCATCCAAAATTTTATCCAATGGGAGTGTGATGTTGGGGATGGTTGTCAGTCTTTTTTCGAATTATAGAAATTTCTTGAATTTCATTTAAGAAATTGGGAAGGGGTGTACGTGGATTTAATGTATAGTCCTAAAATTTACTTAAAATAAAATTTTTCCTCGTAAGGACTTATGAAAATAGGGGTTTTCAAATTTTATTAACGAAGTCCATAACCATTTCCCTCTTTTCTTTACATGCACAATGATTTAAAAACAGGTATAATACCATCAAACAGAACAGATGTTTCTTTGAAGGGAGAGTTTTGGATGGCAACGTATAATGTATCCGTACCATTGGATTAAAGGGGATAGAAGGATACAAGGTTCAGGTAGAGGTCCAGTTGATTCCAGGTGTTGAAGGGGTTAGTATTGTCGGACTTCCCGATGCATCTGTAAAGGAGTCTAAGGATCGGGTAATGGCGGCCTTGTATGCGAATGATTGTCAGCTTCCGGATAAAAAGGTGGTGATTAATCTATCGCCGGCGGAGCAGAAGAAAAATAGTCCGATTTTTGATTTGGCGATTGGGATTATGAAAGAACGGGGGAATTTCGGGATTCCATTCCAGATGGGGCTGCTTTTTTAGGTGTGTTGTCTTTAGATGGATCTATAAAGGCTGTTGATGGCATGTTACCGGCCATTTTGGCAGCGAAAACAGCGGGCTTTACCATTTTATATCTTCCTCCCTTGGACGATTTCCCACTTCAACAAATGGAGGGGTTGGTATTTCGGTTTGTCGAGACTTTACAGGAAGTGATTGAATCTTTTTCTGGACAGTTATCTGTTTTTTCTACCACATTATCTTCACCTTCACCACCTTCCACAGCTTCTGTGCATCAAAAAGATTTTAAGCATATCTTAGGACATCAGCAAGTGAAAAAAGCGTTGGAGATTGCTGCTGCCGGAGGGCATAATGTGATGATGACAGGTCCCCCGGGCTGTGGAAAAAGCTTGCTTGCGGAGACGTTTCCTTCGATTTTACTTTATCTTTCTCATGAACATCAGTTTTAAGTGGTCAGTATCTATCAATTAGTTGGGGTGGAAAAACCTCATTTAGGGCTCCCTCCATTTCGACATCCTCATCATTCAGCATCGGCTGTTTCCTTGATTGGAGGAGGTTCAAATCCGACCAGGAGAAGCGAGACAGGTTCCTTGATTGTCTTGAAATATTCTAGTCCAACTAAAAAGCCTCCTGATGAGAAGACTTTATATAGAGTGCAAGTTGGCGCAATTTCAAATAAGACAAATGCAGAAGCACTATTGAAAAAAGTGAAAACTGCAGGGCTTGATGGGTATGTTAAGTTTGAATGAAGTATCATATTCTGATAACATCAGGCTAATATCTGCTTAATCATAAAGCCTCATTATAAGCATTAGTATTAAAGGGAATAATCATTTATAATGGTGGTATAGATTTTTGTAGCACAAGAAAGTCATTGTCAGCTATTAAAAAAAGAAGGAGGAGGTGTCCTTCATGAAGATATATGTGAAAAATGATGATGGAAAAATGTACGAAGCTTTCCAGGTTGATAAAAACACCTATACGTTTAAAACAGAAAATAAAACATTTGAACTTTCACTTTCAGAGTCCAATGAGGTACATGGTTTTAGCAATTTATCAGCGGAACAAAAGAAGAGAATGACAAAAGCAATTTTTTCAAATGACGATATTTTAGAACAGTTAAGAGACGCTAGAAAAAATAGAGATAGTGATTTTTCATATTATAGTGGCGATGAAATGGAATTTGACAAATTAGTGGATGAGATTAATAGTGATAGTTAAAGAAATCAACTATGAAGTTACTTGGGGACAAAAAGCAAGAGTGAAACTTGCTGAGATGAAACCGTATAAAATTGATCCAAAATTGGTTTTCCGAAACTCTAAAAGCATATTGTCAGTAAAACCAAGGGAAAAAGCTGATGAGGGACACAGGGACAGGTACCTCGTCCCATCATTTTTTTACAATTGGTATGTTGTGGTGGTCGCATTCAAGGGGCATAAAGAAGGGTGCCTGTCACTTCCCGAAATTTGTCGAGATTTGTAGAATAGAAAACTCGAAAAGTTTGTTTCGAATCTGAGATTTTTTGGAAAAGCTCTGAGGAATTGACGCAGAGTATTTTTTGTGTCTAAGGTGGCGCAATCCACTGTCATTTCCGGGATTTTGTTGAAGATTGTAGAGTAGTGGGGTATAAGAATATGGTAGAATAAAAGGTGCAGCTGAATATTGTGAGGGTGGTTGGTTGTTACTTTCTTTCCATTTTTGGAAAGGAGGTGATAATCATGGAAACATTTCTTGAATTCTTGCGTGAAGTTCTGAAGGGAGTAGTGCGTGAAATAAGCGCCTATTTCTTTCGGAAAAGCATTCTAGATCTAGAACACAAGAAAACCACCCCGCGCCGTCGCAAGCATAGGGGTGGTTCTCAACATAAATAAAATCGTTTGACAACCACCACCCTGACGGTTGAGGTTGCAGGGAGAAGTGTTCGCGCACTTCTCTTTTTATTATATATCCATTATACATAAAAATATTCTCAATTTGAAGAGGGTGCCTGTCATTTCCCGAAAATACTTCCCAGTGAAGCAAGGGACACAAGGGACATAGGGACAGGTACCTTGTCCCACCATTTTTTTACAACTGGTATGGTGTGGTGGTTACATACAAGGGGCATGGAGGCATGGGGTGTGTATCCCAAACAATCTGATGCCTTTCGTGACAAAGGTAGCAAAAGGGCAGTTAGAAAATTAAGTGTATTTGGAAATGACAATGATACAATAGACGGGACAGGCGTCCAGTGGGACACAGGGACAGGCACCTCGTCCCACCATTTTTTTACAACTGGTATGGTTGGGTGGTTACATACAAGGTGGATGGGGTGTGGGTGTCGGGTGGCAGGGTGGTGTGAGAATGAATAAACAAAAATCCGCCTAGGCTATGTGTCTATAGGTAGAGAATAGGGTAAATGAATATCAAGTGCTAGTAGAGAAATAAAAGAAGTTGTTAAATAAAGACGAGAAAACAATTATTCAGAGTGGGTGGGAAAATAGGTCAAAGCATATGCTCGCTGCGAGTGGTGCTCATTCTCAAAGCTTAAATGGAGGTGCTCAGTAAATGAAATCATATATAATCAAAATAGAACTAGAAGAATCAAGTCCATTGATTTGGAGAAGAGTTATAATGCCAGCAGGGGCTACATATAGAAGGCTTCATGATATTATCCAAAATGTGAGCAACTTTCAGAGTGGTTATCCTGGAGGTGGTTATCATCTGTATGAGTTTGGTCTACCGGAAGAGAATAGAATCGTCACAGATAATGAAGAAGCATACATGGAACACCAGCACTACATAAAGAATAAAAAGTATTATGAAGATCGGCTGAAATCAATGCCTGCCAATATGCTTCAGTTTGAACAGAACCACCAGGAGCGATTAAAGATTGAGGTCAGAAAGCCTACTGGACTGAAGATTGATGATTACCTGGAAAAGTACAAAGAAATCCGATACAACTATGACTTTGGGGATGACTGGCGGTTTACCATTAAACTTGAAGAAATCGTTGATGATTATTACTTCGGATACCCAACTCTACTTGATGGAGCTGAGACAGCACCGCCAGAAGATGTCGGCGGGATTCATGGGTTTTATGAATTTCTAGAAGCCTACAGGGATCCAAAGCATCCAGAGCATGGTGACATGAAGGCTTGGGTTGAGGATTGGAATTTCAGAGAGTACAATCCTGAATGGATTAATGCCAGACTCAAAGGTCTTGATTACAAGAAAACCGAGTGGGACAAGATTAATCATGAGAACTACAAAGTGATCGAGGATAAGTATAGGAAGTGAAATGAAAGAGGATGGCCAATTGAAATAT
Source organism: Mesobacillus stamsii (assembly GCF_030814065.1). Classification (NCBI taxonomy): domain Bacteria; kingdom Bacillati; phylum Bacillota; class Bacilli; order Caryophanales; family Bacillaceae; genus Mesobacillus; species Mesobacillus stamsii. The sequence continues at coordinate 10,019 of NZ_JAUSUN010000044.1, read as the reverse complement.
TCAGAAACAGAAGTAAAGAAAATGCTGAAAGCAGTAGACTTGAGTCTCGAAGAACAGATCAAGTTTAACATCTTGAACTTCATCAGGACAATTCATCTTAATAAACTGGACTTCATTGAATCATCCTTCGGGTCCGAGTTATTTGGTGAGCTACCCATGACCTTTCAGAAGAATCCAGGTCAGGTGATGGAGCTGATCACTGCCACCATCAATGGTGAAGTGCAGAAGTACGTTTTCAATGATAAAGGTTATGAGCCTTTAGAGGATTTGCTGGAGTTAGGAAAATAAAAATATTCAAGTGGGAAACAAGTGGCAAGGGACACAGGGACAGGTCCCTCGTCCCACCATTTTTTTACAACTGGTATGGTGTGGTGGTTACATAGAATGGCATGGAGGCGTGGGGTGTGGGTGTCGGAGCATGGAGACGGTTCTTCCAAGAAAGCCGGTATCCCGTGTAGAAATAAGATTATCTGGAAATCCCGAGAGGGATTTCTTTTAGTTTTCCTTTTAAAATATTTGTATCTTCACCATTGTTTGTTATTTACACGCAATTCTGACAATAAGAAAGCATGGCCTTTGCCGCTTGGGTATTTGATGGATTTATGGGAATGCCACAAACAATTTACTGGAATGGCCAAACCCATGGAGGATCTATCGATTGATGATGTGATTCCGGTGGGGATATAGTACGAGGCACTCTGAAAGTTAACAATAAAATTACCAACACTACATTTTAAATGGATACCTTGTTAATTTAACTATTTGAACCGAATACAGTAAAATTTCCTTTTTAAATATATGACGAATTGTCTAAGTTTTCATGACACATCTACTGTGGAATTATTTATAATAAGGTGGTATAATTTTATCAAGGAATGCATATACTAACTACTACTTTTCAAATTGGGGTGATAGTATGTGCGATAAGGAGGATGTTGAAATGGCTACGGAAACAATTTTTCAACGATTTACTCTAGATGAAGAAGCATCTAAAAAAATTATATCGTCTCCACGCACTAAAATTAGACATGCAAATGTATTTAATGATATAAAGCTTAATAAATCAGAAAGAATTGCTAATGCAGCAAGAATATTAAATTCTAGAAAATGCAAATAGTTAGTTTATCAAGCTTAATTGAGGCAACTCAAGAAGAGGCTGATATTTATCTATACTTATCATTTTTCCGAAGCATAAAGAACAAAGATGTGGAAACATTTCTACACTTTAATGCAATTCCAAATGAAAAAAGAGCTTTAACTCGTACTAGTCTAGTGGTGGATGATGAAAATAATGATGAAATAATTGGTTATTTTACTCTTTTAGCAAAACCTTTTGAAATTACAGACGAAGTTTCAAATGAATCAAGAAGGAAATTAGCCGGAAATAAAAGTGCTAAAGTATTTAATTCGATTTTAATAGCCCAGCTAGGAAGATCCGATAGTTATAAGGGTGAAATTAGCGGGGATGTTATCTTAGGTTTTGCATTAGAGAACTGTGAACTTATATACGATTTATTAGGTTTACGAATAGTGTGTGTAGAATATGATGATAATCCATATTTAAATGATTTTTATTTGAAAAATGAATTTAAAATTCTTCAAATTAATAATAACCAAAAAATATTAGCCTATCTAAGATTTTAATAGATACCATTAGATAACAGAGCTTGGAACATTCCAAGTTCTTTTTTAACGGATTTCCTAAAGAAGTCTCCCATCCTCAAGGAATGGGAAGGGCTAAAGCCCAATGAGTAGGTGGGAGATGGGAGGGACGGAGGGACAGGTACCTTGTCCCACCATTTTTTTACAAATAGTATAGTATGATCGTATTCAATTTGAAGTGGAAGCTTCAGCAGCAAGGACAGACTTAACCAAGCGAGAACAAATCAAGATCGAAGAAATAGAAATAATGATGGAGCAACTCAATCAAGAATTATATGAAGCGGTAGATGAAGAGCTTAATCAAGCTGGACAAGATACAAAGCGGGTCGTACTTAACGAATGAGATTGTGAAGTTGAAAAATCAGCTTTATGCGTTTGAGGAGCGACAGGAAAAGGCTGCAAAGTATCTGACTGAACTGGAGTGGCTAAGTAATGAATTAAAGGACATGCCAGAGTTTGATCCACTGAAGCACCTCATCGCCTTCAGAGCTGATATTTTTGAATGACTTGTAGAAGGTGGAACCATTTACCGCGATATAGTCGGATTGTTTATAAACTTAGCACGGGTATTGAATGGGAGTGTTATCTAGAAGACAAACTCTCGTACAAATTGAAGGTGAAACGGCCGAGAAGGAAGAAGAAAAAATAGCGGAAAACTAGCAACCCACCGAGTTAGCATCTAGGTTTCGGGTGGTTTCTTGGTGGGTTCGTTAATCTTCATTCAAAATAGAGGGATATAGGATATCCATTCCCTCAACAAATTGTCCCCATTCTGGATTATTCTTTTTTTCATAAGGTGTTAGATAATATTGATATTTGTAAAGTATTCTCAAAGATTGTCTATCACCGAAATCCATTTTGTATAAATAATAAATAAGTTCATACATTTTGATAGCTTGTACATTATCTAGTCCCGTAGTCCACTCTTCAGCCTTTTCAACCAATTGAATAGCATTCGAATCATTAGCAGCAAAGTACAGTAATTCTTTTACCGCAATGAAAGCTAGGGATTTCACTTCACCACGATCCTCTTTATTATCTAGTAGTGGCTCATACTTGGTTAATGGAAAGATTTTCTCTTCAATGGAATCTCTTAACACTTTTTCTTCAGGAGTTAAAGCCTCATCTTGATGAACAACTAGGCGACGTGGAGTACTATTAATTTGACTATCAATATAAGACTGAACGGACGGTATAACCAACTCATCATAGACGGCCTCGTGTATCGCTAAGTTAGGGAATGCCACAAAGATTGGGTCTAGCCACACTTCTTTAAATTTAGGGAAACCAAAACAATACTTTGCGTGTTTACTTCTATCTGGAGAAATAAGAAAATTAGCATCCATTGTTATAATTTGATCAGGATGCTTAAAGATACTTTTTTAAACCAGGGTTAGAGGAAGTTACGTTAACTTTCATTGTCTCTCTTTAAAGAAGGCTTCAAATTCATCCATATCTTCATCCAAAATTGTAAACTCATATCCGAAGTCATCAGGGTTTTTATGAAACAAGTTTAATGTCTCAGTGAATTTATCTTCATCTATAATATTATCTTCAAAGTTACGAATAATGACCTCGATGTCTTTTGGAGAAATACCGGTTGTTGAAGTAGTAGTGTTAAGCTTAGAAAAGATATCTTTGTTAATGGCTTGGCCTAATCGACCATATTCACTATTAAGATTACGTTCGTCAGCAGCATAAAGTTCAGTATACTGTTCCTCTGAAATTGCATTGATCTCCTTTAATCTCTTAACCAATGAACGATAAGGTAGCCACCATGTACATTGAAGCCTTGCAATGAAACGAAGTATGGTCTTGGTCTGCACTTTTTGAAGCGAAGATGTTTTGAATTCTATAAGAACGATGCTTTCCAGTATGCTTTCAGGTAACAAGAATTCAGCTGCAAATCGGTTGGCCTGTGCTTCAATTAAGTTGTGTTCTTCATCTTCTAACCGACTCAAGTGAGATCCAGTTTTCGTATAAAAATGATATAACTCATGAGCAAGAGCAAAAACCTGTTTATCAAAATAATCGGCAGTATTCAAACCAATAAAAACAAGTTCTTCGCCACCTTCTTCGGAATACATGAGTGCAGCCGAAAAAGCTGGATTCCCGTCCTCCGATTTGATTGGGTACTCCAGCAGTCTAATGTCTAAGTTTTCAATTATTGTAAAAATATCATTAGCAATTGGAGTTTCCCCTACAAAGCCTAAGGTTTGACGTTTATCCCTGGCTAGTTTACGAATATTTTCAATTTGTAGTTCGTTAAGTACGATCCTATTACTCATTTTCGAATTTTCTCCTTAACAGTATTTGCTGTCTAAGAGTGAGCATCATTTTGAACAACCGATCAACACCCTCTTTTTCTCCTTCACTTAACGCTTCACTTCGCAAAGCAATAAATGAGTTCGTTTCCTTTTTTTCAACAAACATATCCGTAATTTCGAAATCCAAAATCTTAGATAATGCTTCAAATTGAGTAATTGATGGGATGAAATTTTCCCGTTCTATGCGGCCAATCATGACTCGGTTGATGCCAGTAAGGTTGCTTAGTTCTGCTTGAGTTAACCCTTTTTGTTCTCGCTTTTCTTTTACTGTTTCAGCAAGTTTAGCGGTTGATAATTTTTTCATGTGAAGGCCTCCTTTCAGTACATAGTATGACCTTTCTTAATTATATGATACTAAAAATAACAACATAACACAATTAAAGGATAAAAATGATAAAATAAATTCAGAAATGTAATTTAAAATAACATATTATTAACAAAAGGGACACAGGGACAGGTTCCTTGTCCCACCATTTTTTAAGGGACACAGGGACAGGTTCCTTGTCCCACCATTTTTTTACAACTGGTATTGTGTGGTGGTTACATAGAAGGGGCATGGAGGTATGGTATAATGGACCCATGAAACTAGACACGAAATGAGGAGATGTTAAAGTAGTTTTATGACAAAAAGAAACCGATATACACCAGAATTTAAATCTCAAATCGTGCTGGAAATATTCAAGGAAGAAAAGTCATTGAGCGAACTTGCTTCCCACCATGGAATCCATGTGAATCAATTACGGCAATGGCGTAAGTCTGCGTTAGAACAACTGCCACAGCTGTTTACATAAGACAATAAAAAACAGGATCAACTCATCTCCAGCTATGAAGACCAGATTCAAAACCTATACGCCGAAGTCGGAAAACTGACCACGCAGCTGTCGTGGCTTAAAAAAAAATCTGTAAAGGGACATGGGGACGATTGACTGCTTTTCCGTACATCTATTACCTGAAGCAGTATAATGGTAGAGACTTAACAAACAAGTCAAAAGGTGAAATAATAGACATAGCTTCCTTACATACAATAGTATAAATTTTTATATCGATAAAAAACATATGCAAAGGTCGAGATTGGGAGAAAAGTCGAGGTCTTATACTTGGGTTCGCGCAAGAATCTTTACCAACTAAAGTGAGTGCGAAAAAAATAAAGATTATAAACGAATCCAAAAAAAGGATTCAAAAAAAACTTGCAATAGGGGGATTTCTACAAATGGATAAGGTAAATATCAACGAAAAGTTCTCTCTTTTTAGTGATTATTGGAGTCCTAAAATCGCTGGAGAAATTAACGATTTGCATGTAAAATTCGCGAAGCTGAAGGGGGAGTTCATCTGGCATAAGCATGAACATGAGGATGAGATGTTCCTTGTTGTAAAAGGAGAACTTTTGCTTAAATTTAGGGATAGAGATGTGCACCTTAATGAGGGGGAATTCATGATTGTTCCTAAAGGCGTAGAGCATCTTCCCATTGCAGAAGAGGAAGCACATGTTATCTTTTTTGAACCGAAATCAACCGTTAATACGGGTGACGAAGTCAATGATAGAACGGTTTCCGATCTTTCATTGATATAAAAGGGACACAGGGACAGGGTTCTTGTCCCACCATTTTTTTACAACTAGTATGGTGTGGTGGTTAGATTCATGGGGCATGGGGTTTGGGTGTTGGGGTAGGGTGAAAATGAATAAATAAAAATCCGCCTGGCAATGTGTCTGGGCGGATTTTTTGTGATCGGGTTATTCTAAGTCTTTTGTGCGGACACAGGGACAGGTACCTTGTCCCACCATTTTTTTACAACTGGTATGGTATGGTGGTTATATACAAGAGGCATGGAGGTATGGGGTGTGGGTGTCGGGTGGCTGGGTAGTGTGAGAATGTGCAACTTTTAAATCCGCAACTTTAGGCTGCCTTGACCCTCCGCATGTTAAGTATTGTTGCATAATTGTGGCGAATGTATAATGATTATATAGAAAAGCGTTAAAGGAGTTGATTGAGTGAGTAAGCGTAAATTGTTGCAAAGCGTAAATAATTTGGAACAAGCTATTACAAGACTGGAGGAAGCACTTGGGGAAGATCTATCGAACAGTTTATTGGTTGATGGTACAATTCAACGTTTTGAATTTACAATTGAACTATACTGGAAAACACTGAAACGAATATTGGCTTCAGAGGGAATTGAAACAATGACTCCAAAAGAAACGCTCAAAGAAGCGTATCAAATTGGCTGGCTAAACGATGAAACCGCTTGGCTTCAAATGCTAAAGGATAGAAACGAAACTTCGCATACATATGACGAAGAAGCTGCTCTTAGAATTTTGCAGAACATCAAAAAATATTTTCCAGAAATGAAAACCACATTAAAAATCTTAATTAAAAAAGCAGGCAATTAAAATGCTTGCATCTACCATTACATCTCAAATAACTTCAATAGCAGCAAGGTTTCCCGATATAAAAAAGGTTGTATTGTTTGGCTCGAGAGCTCATGGTGACCACAGCCCGCGTTCAGATATTGATTTAGCTATAATAGCACCAGATTTATCATCACGGGATTGGTTAACTTTTACAGAAACCCTGGAAGAAGAGTTAGAAACACTCTTGAAAATAGATGTAATAAACCTGTCAATGGCATCAAAAAAACTTAAGGATGAGGTAGATCAGTGCCATATTGTGTTATATCAGCTCTAAGAAGCGAGGGGACGTACCTTTCGCTTTTTTCAATTCTTGTCTTTTTACTTTATTGGCGAGGTGCAAATAACATTACTGAAACACCCACTAAACATATACCAGCACCTATCCAATCGTATAAATTCATCGAAATCTACATCATCTTCCTCGTCCCATACACAAATAGTTAGTAAACTATCTACTATTTTCATCATCACTTCTCCGGTAAATATCTGTGAAAAGAAATACTTAGCTGCATTGGCATCTCAAATTACTTTCAATAGCAGCAAAATTCCCGGATATAAAAAAGTACTATTTACCAGCTATTTGTCCTTGTTGGATTAACTGTCCAAATGGTGCTTGGCTAGTTTATTAATCAAACGTTTGATTAAACGCTGAATGCTTTTTTTCTTTCGAGAAGGAGGATTTTGTTGCTTCTTTTTTTGTGTGAGGGAGCGTCTGAAATATTTTATAGGATAAGGCAGGAGTTAAAAAGCTGATGTCGAATAATGTATGTTGATCCTTCCTATCCCTTCTTCTTTTTCCTTCTATTGGTCTCCGATGTTTTTCTGGTATTGAACTTCATGTTCCCGATTCTATTGTTTCCATTTATCAAAAACTAGCTAATAAAGGGGGAGTTTATCCTGGCTGTTAAGGTTTCTTCTATTGGACTACAGGGTCTCGAGGGTTATCCTGTCGATGTGGAGGTCGAGGTGTCAAAAGGGAAGGAGTCGATGGTGATTGTCGGGTTGCCGGATGCTTCAGTGAAGGAGTCGAAGGAACGGGTTATGGCGGTGCTGCGGTTACTGAAGTGTGATTTGACAGATCGGAAGGTTGTCGTCAACTTATCACCGCCGGAGCAACGGAAGAATGGCGCGATGTTTGATCTGGCGATGGCAGTGGGAATTTTAAAAGAGGAGGGGTTCATCAAGATGGCATTGCCGGAACGGATTGCGTTTATCGGCGCACTTTCGCTCGATGGCTCTGTCCGGAAGGCGGACGGTATGCTGCCGGCATTGATTGCCGCAAAGCTGCTGGGCTTTGACAAGGTAGTGATGCCAAATGATGAGAGTGTTCCCACTGAAATGCTCAAAGACCTTGAGTGTATAAAAGTAGCGAATATCCATGAAGTGATGGAATACTTATCAGGGCAGCTGCTTCTTCCACTTTCGGCTGTAGTGGCAAAAACTGAAGAAGAACTGTGTGATTTTAGCTTTAGCCACGATTTTCCCCATATTATCGGCCATGAAAATGCGAAAGAGGCTCTAGAAATAGCGGCTGCTGGCGGGCATAATGTGCTGATGAGCGGTCCACCGGGCTGTGGGAAAAGCATGTTGGCGGAAACATTTCCTTCAATCCTTCCTCCATTGACAAGAGAAGCCCGGGGACAAAGGGACAGGTCCCTCGTTCCACCAATTTTTTACAGTTGGTGTAAGCTACAGTCACTAACCAAAGTTTTTAAAAAGTGAGGTGGAAAAGGGGTAAGGAGGCGGGGGCATACCATTTGCTAGCTACTGTATGCCTACTTTGAAGGGGAAGTTGAAAACGAGTTATTATGGAAAGTTATAAGTAAGTATTTGAAAAAGTAAACGTCCCTATGTCCCACCTAATTCTGGAGGTGATTTACCTTTTGCCGCGGGAAGCAAGGAAGATAAGCAGGAGTGGTGTTTACCACCTTATGCTCCGAGGAATCAATCAGCAAACGATTTTTGAAGAGGATGAAGACAAGCTGAAGTTTTTAGAAACATTGAAAAAATACAAGAAGATCACTGGTTTTGAGCTTTATGGCTACTGTTTGATGGATAACCATGTCCATTTGCTAATAAAAGAAGGAGAAGAAGCCATCGCCAATGTTATCAAACGAGTTAGTTCAAGTTATGTGTATTGGTATAACATGAAATACCAGCGGGTAGGCCATTTATTTCAAGAACGATTTAAAAGCGAAAATGTCGAGGACGACCGTTATTTTTTCACCGCCTTACGATATATTCATCAAAACCCATTAAAAGCCGGATTAGCGAAAGATATATTTACTAGTATGTGGACAAGCATGAATGAATATATGCGAAAAGGGGAACTTGTTGATATCGACCGGGCACTCAATCAAATTTCTAGTGACAGAAAAGCAGCACTTAAATGGTTCATTCATTATATGCAGGAGTCTAATAAGGATCAATGTTTAGAATATAAAGTGAGATTCAGATTATCTGACAACCAAGTCAGGATCTATCTTCATGAAATGGGCATCTCCAATAATAGTCTGTTACAGCGAATGGACCGAGAAAACAGGGATGCGGTTTTGCTTCAGATAAAGAAACTGGAGGGGGTGACAATTAGGCAAATCTCCAGAATCACAGGGATTTCGAAAAGTGTGATTGATCGCATTGGGACATAGGGACAGGTTCCTTGTCCCACCATTTTTTTACAACTGGTATGGTATGGTGGTTAGATTCAAGGGGCATGAAAGCATGAGGTGGGAACGTCAAGTTGCTGGGTAGTGTGAAAATGAATAAATAAAAATCCACCTGGTCAATGTGTCTTGGCGGATTTTTTGTGATCGGGTTATTCTAAGTCTTTTGTGCTGTAGGATTTATTTTTATTTATTGTCGCGAATTGATTTTTTTATGGGATAAAGGGGCGGTTCCTTGGTCCCATTCGGGGGTCGAAATATTTGCTGCATGGGGATTTTACATCTAAAGTTTATAACCAGATCGGAATAGTGTTCTGATCTGGTTATTGTTATTTTTTATTGGCATTTTACTCAAAATCTTTTTGTTTTCGTTGATGGTGGCGAAGTTGGTTTAGAACGAAGTATGCTTCACATAAATAGTGAAATTTTAAGAGGGAAGATAGCTCAACAATGCGGTTTTGGCGTCTCAATCGGGAGTCAAAATAGTTTAGTAGAATTAAATGGGCATTTTTTTGGCGGCAACCTGATGTTTGCGCGTTATAAGACAACACTTTGGAAGTGGCTGAGACGAATGCATGATAGAAGTTGGATAACCCGCACCCTTAAGGCCAGGGGCCAATTTAATCAAACGTTTGTTTAATTTGGAGACATGCGAAGCTACTTGGGTTTTGTGGAGTGTGGATTTGGGAGAGACACAGGTAAGACGCGGGAATAGTTGGTTATGGTATGTTGATGCGCTAGGGTTTCTTGGGACAAAGGAACGGTTCCTTAAAAGAAGGGTGCCTGTCACTTTCCGAAATTTGTCGAGATTTATAGAATAGTAAACTCAAAGAGTTGTTGTGCAAACCCTAAGATTTTTTTGAGATATATAAATGGAATTAAAGGATTTTAGGAATATTCGTCCAATTATTATAGGTAAATAAAACCTATGGGAAGGCGGACAAATAATGAAAATCCTCC
>NZ_JAUSUN010000043.1:0-18518 GCF_030814065.1 Mesobacillus stamsii | reverse complement strand
GTCGAAATGTTTCGAATTATATATGGACATTATAATCGACTAATTCTGGACAGGCAATACCGTCAACTTTCGGAAATTTAAGAGTGTCATAAACAGTAATGGGGTAAAAGGAGATTTTTCTTGAATAATCAGCGAACCCTATACATAGGTAAGACAGTGAAGCGGCTGCGAGATGGACAAAAAATGAACCAGGAAGACCTTGCTTTCCTTAGCGGCTTATCGAGAGAATACATAAGCAAGATTGAGAATGATGTCCATGATCCCACTTTAGGGAAACTAGTGTTTATTGCAGACGCGCTGAACATGCTCACATCCGATTTAGTTAAAGCAGCCGAAGAAGATAGTCAGAAGTTATAATAATATCTGTACCACTTATTTTCTAGGGAGGCGTCAAGATGAAATACTTTATCTTATATGTATCACACTCTCAAGACTTCACTCAAGAACTATATGTCAAAACTAAATCAATGGAGCATCTGCTCATGCAAATCGAGCGCTATGCTGACGGCAATCTTTCCACAAGCAAAGGCTCCATCCACACAATCAACGTCGCCTCCATCTTCGCCAGAGAAGTGGAACCCAGCCAAATCCCTTTAAAGAAAAACCAATTCGCAACAATAAATGAAAATAAATCCTACAGCACAAAAGACTTAGAATAACCCGATCACAAAAAATCCGCCCAGACACATTGCCAGGCGGATTTTTGTTTATTCATTCTCACACCACCCAACCACCCGACACCCCACACCCCATCCACCTTGTATGTAACCACCCAATCATACTAGTTGTAAAAAAATGGTGGGACAAGGTACCTGTCCCTGTGTCCCTTCATTATTTGTGATTTCATAGAACTTGAAAGTATAGGTTTACTCAATGAATTATTTTCATTAGTGCTAATACCTCAGAGTATCTATGAAGATGAAATTAGGGAGTTTGAAGCGGAACAATTAGAACAATTGGAATATAACTTAACTAATTTTAGCACGGAAACAGCCTTTGGTTTATTTCTTGAAATATCCGAATCTAAAAAGAAGTTATCTGAATATGATGTAGAGGTTATTGTAATAGCATATGAAAAAGCAGTCCTATGTACTTCTAATGAAAGAAGGATAAAGGAAACATGTGACGAATATAACATTGAGCACACGGGAACGATAGGGGTTCTTTCTTGTTGTTTCGAACATGGTATTCTTTCAGAAAGTGAGTTTAGGAAGCTTATCATCAAACTTTTCAATGAATGCACATGTAGGCTTTCTGAAAAACTGAAAAAACAAGTTTATGAACAATATCCCTTTATTTAAGTCAGGCTTTCAATTATACGAAAACCTGACTTTTTTATTACTTTACTTTGCTTTGCTTCTCTTTCTTCTCGGTCGTTTCACCTTTAATTTATAAGCTAGTTTATTTTCAAGATAACACTCCCACTCAATTCCTGTGGAGAGTTTATAGACAATCCGACCATCGGGATGAATGGTCCCACTTTCTACAAGCCGTTCAAAGATATCCGCTCTGAAAGCAATGCGGTGCTTCAGTGGATCAAACTCTGGTATGTCCTCTAGCTCATTCATAAGCCACTCTAATTCAGTTCGGTACTTTGCCGCTTGTTCTTGTCGTTCCTCAAACGCATCAAGTTGATGTTTCAACTGCACGATTTCATTCGTTAAGGCTTCAACCTGCTTTGTATCTTGTCCAGCTTGATTCAGCTCTTCATCTACCGCTTCGTATAATTCCTGGTTGAGTTGCTCCATCATTATTTCTATTTCTTCGATCTCGCTATGTTCTTTATTAGTTAGGTCTGTTCTTTCCGATACAGCTTCTGCTTCAAGTTGAGGGAGATCATTTGATTTCATTTCTAGCAAAGCACTCATAAAGTTATGCTCCACATATTCTTCACGAAAACTCGGGGAAGTGCATGTACCGGAAAAGTTCTTACCATTGGCGACCCTACATCTCCAATAACGTCGGGCTTTCTTCTTGATTGCATCCTTTTGTCTATCGTAATTTTCGTACTGACTGATAATCCCTCCACACTCACCGCACCGAAAAGTCTGGCGAAATGGCTGTGGAGCGTTGACTGAGGGACGAGTTACTTTAGGTTGGTTCAACTTTCGGATGGTTTGGACCTTATCCCAATCTTCCAGTGTAATAATCGCTGGATGGTTATCCTCAATATAATATTGGGGCAGTTCCCCTTTGTTAACCACTTGTTTTCTCGTAAATGGATCCTTCACATACGTTTGCTGATACAGTACGCAGCCCCTTGATGCGAAAAAGATAAAAAATCAAAATCTAGATTCTTCCCGAATCCAAAACACTAATTCTAGTATAAAATTCACGTTTTTTATCTTTTCGTCATCATCAAAATGCAGTTTTGATTACTATGCGGTGTAGATGTATTTAAAGAAGGACAAAAAAATAAGCCCATCACCAGAAAGGCGATGAACTAGGAAATCTCATTAAGGTAATATACTCCATTATTAAGTTGGATTTAAAAGTAAAATTAATATCCATTTATATTTTTGGTCATTATCAAAACTACTTCGCTAATTTTAACTTCTTTTTTTATATAGGTTTTTATTTGGAGATACGGATACTAATCGTGTATGATCGCTTAATACCATCACAAATTTCCCATCTACCTCTATCCCTGCAGGTATCTCTTCACCGTTGCTAAAAAATATATATTTAGACTCAGTAATTTCCATATCTATGTGTTGTAATTTACTCAAATCGAATTTTAAATACTTCGTTAAATTATATAACAGATTCGAAGCGTCTTGAAAAACGATCCTGAAGTCATCGTTATAAACTAACCTTATAACTGTAACACCTTTTTCAGTGCCATCTTTCATACGAATTTTAAAATCCTTATTAAATCCAAGTGTTATTTGGTATTTTTGAGTTGTGAAATCTTTGAAAAAGTTAATGGCCACTAAAGGTAAAGCTTCTTTTCTTTCTTTATCATAAGTATGTGCCTTTGCCAGGTTAACACTATTTGGAGCAAACGATAAATTCTCAATTAAGCAATTAAATGCATCATTATCATGATGTTCAACAATAAAGTCATTTTCATATGCTTCTGTAAACTTTTCTATACCATACCAATGGATCATTACTACTTGATGTAGCTTTTTGTAGCCGTCAAACTTACTTGAACCTGTGTAGATATAAGTTTTATTTCCTTTATCTATGTCTGCTTGCGAGACGTACCAATTTACGCTTGAAATCTTCTTCCAAAGTTCATGTGTATAATCTGTATACCCAAAAAAACTACCTTGCTCTTGTTTAAAATAAATACGACTTTCATCATGACTTACACCCAAAGTCATTTAACCACCTCTTTGATCAGAAATTAACTCAAAGACTCCCCAATATCTTAGCACCTATTTCTTATCAATTATTCAAGATATCGTTAATATCAATATCCTCAAACTCTAAAGAATAACTCCGCATCTGAGGTTTAGCCTTTTTTAAACTAATACTCTTCCTTTTCACATATTGTAAAAATTCATTTATGAATAATAGTTCTTTTTCACTTTCTTCACTCCGCTCTTCCTTGCACCTCTCATAATTATCTATAAACTTATTTCCCAAATAGATGCAACTTGGTATTGGCAAATTTTGCACCGGTATTCGTTTCTCATTGCTATGGTAACCAATATACAATACAATTCTCCATTCCTTTTCATGTTCCCAATCTTTAAACTTAGATACGACTGAACTTAAAACTGCTAAATCTATTTTTGGGTCATTTTCAAACATTTCTGTGACATCAATAGGCTTGTCCATATATATGACTGGGTATATGAAATCTGCAAGTCTATGAAAATTTTGTCTGAAATTATACTCTATGCAAATACCCTTATTATTGTTTGCATAATGACTCCACATCTTAATATCTTTATTGTTTGAGCTTAACGAAGTTATTCTAAACGCCTTAGTCAAATAAGTCGATTTAAATATATCCTCTTCCGCTGAACCTTTTAATAGTTGATTTGCTGCCTCATAATCAATTATTTCTTCATACCCTATTTCACCAGCTGTCTCGTTCAGCCTTCGGATCTGTTCTAACTTTTGTTTATAAGTATCGAAGTGCATCGTAGAATCATATAAATCATTGAACTCTGTAGGTATGGTTGCAGTAATACTGTTATTTTTTAAATTCATAACGCTATATTCATTAATACTAGTATATTTATACAAAGAGGTTGGAAGGTTTATAACGTCAAGAAGCCTCCTTTGTTCTGCGCTGGTGCTACTTCCCATTAAATGCTTAAGATCTTCTCTTGCAGCTTTACTTATAATATAGTCCAATGTATGCATCGATGGCCCCTCCCACTGATTTTTAAGCTTTATATCGCTGTCAATATATTCATTTCATATGATTTTTTTCACTAATGATTACTTCTATACTCTGAAAGCATTTGATTCAGAACTTTCCCCACTTTTAATCTACTCACTATCTGTTCATCTTTACGGTGGTTATGGGTTTCAATCCAGGAATACTCCCCCTCAAATGCTTTAAACTTTTTGGTGAAATCGTTTGGGTTTAATTGTACATATTCCAGAAATTTTTCTTTCTCATTAACATCTTCAAATAAGAGAACAACCTCAAATAATCTCCTACGTGCATCTCGCTCTTCTCCATTTTTATCGTCATACAGAAATTCATTTAACTTAAAGGAAGGATCATTCTTAGGGAAATACTTGAAAGCATAGTCCGAATGTATTTTATATTTATCAAAATGTATAAATCCCCATTCTGGTACTGGTGTGGAATATCTACCACCATCCAATATAACTGCTTGTGTACCATACAGCTTTGTCCCAAAATAATTTACACTTATAGACTGATACGCAGCCTTCTCATTCGTCATTGCATAACAATAGAACTCAGGAGTGAGGTCGTCGTCGTCATCGTCATCATCAATTGTAATGGTATATTCAGGATTATAGATATTAAAATATGTATAGCCATCCTGTTTCCACTCACTCTTTTTTTCAAGTCTCTTTATTAATTGTTCGAAGGGAGATCTTGTAAGTAAAAATCTTTTTTTCCATAGGTACTCGATAATGTTTATATCTGCACTTTTATCTATATCGGTATTGGTGTCTCCAATTCTTGTGTAAATATGGTGGGCTCTGACCGTTCTTTTGTTATCAGTAAAACTTTCTAATAAGAAATATGGGGTGTCGGTACTGTTCTTTACAAGGTTTGATACTTTGCATCGTCCTGTGTTTTTTCTATCTGTTGCAAAGTATTCTTTTCCCTCTGCTTTCTACTAACTTTATTTAATTTAACAATCCATGTGAAGGCAGGTCCATTGTCCCACACTAAATCAAGTTCTAGCTCTTCATCCTCAATATTCTGTTTTAGTAATTTTAAAAGTTTTTCATCCCATTCTAATATGTACCGCCCGCTTTGTATTGTAATAAATCCTTTGAATTCCTTTTTCTCCACCTTAAAGTTCAATTGAAGCTTATCATTACCTTTAAGGTTTTCATATGCTCTAAAAAACAGTTTCACAACGGATATAGGTACTTCCAACCCTTGTATAGAATTTTTATTCACAATAATAAATATCCTATCAATATAAAAATGTAAATTAATGTTTTTATATTCGCCCCTTCTCATAGCCCGAAGTTTAGGTTCATAATAAAAGTTACTGCTATTTTCATCTGGTGAATAATATTCAGAAAAGAGCGTTTGTAACATTTCAACAAACTCCTCATTCCATTGTAAAAAGCCATCTCCCTCATTTTCATATAATATTTTTGCTTCATAGTTTTTTTTTTCATATTTTATCGTAACTTCTTGGCTATGGTTAAATTCACTAGCAGGGTTATAAACCCTAAAGAACTTCTCAAAGACATAAGGTGAAATACCAATATTGTTTAAAAGTCTTCCTTCGATATTTATATATGCATCGTCTGGCCAATAGACGTGCCACCTACCATCAGTAAAGGGATAAACTCCTTTAGCTTCATCTATTTTTTCTTTTAGTGAATGTGAAGTATTCAATAGATTCCAGGGGCTAGCTTCAGTTTCAAGAGAAAGTAGCTCATAAAATTCTTTCAGTGTATTCCCTTCATTTAATTTCTTTTCCAAAATTCTATGAATACTCCTAATCAAATTTTTTTTACTATGTCTTCTTCCCTCATTTATTAGATTCAAAGCCTCAATTGGATCTTCTTTATAAAGTTTGCTAAAATCTGCATATGTCAAAGATTCTCTCATTTGAACATCACCCCTAATTTATTTGACCTTCACACCACTTGTCATTTCAACATAATTATCTCTGTGCATGGTTAATTTTTCCACAACATAAAAAACCATATCCTTCTGTAAACAATACAATAAAAATAACCCACCAAATAGCCATCTAAAAAATAGACGCTAACTCGGCGAGGTACTATTTATTTTCCTCATTCGTAAAACCGTTCCCAGCTAAATTCAATTTATGTTATCAATCAACTCTTGAATCCTTTTTTTACTAAATTCCCATCCAATCGGAATTTGATCGGTTTGACCCTTGGCAACTCCACTATTCCAAGTATGTTTTACCCTTGAAATCGTGTTACCCTGCCCACCCCTACTCTTTTTCATATGCTCTCCTATTTCTTCAGGTGTGGCCAAGTAGACTTTAGGCGATTGACCTTTTTCTAAGTCTACACCTTTTAATTGCACCAAACTTACCACGGTATTACCCGTATGCTTGTTAACCCATAAGTCTAATCGCTTCAGAATAAGATTTATCTTTTTTGTGGCTTTGAGTTAAACCCCAGCCACCATCTTTACTACCCTTTACAGATACCTTTAGCATTTTTTCTCCACATACAACAACTAAGTCGTATTCCGGTTGGTTTGCACCATATTGTACTGAGACGTCAAAACCTGCCCATGCAAAAAGAGTAGCAGTATAGGACTCGGCTGCAACACTTACCTGGTGAGAATTCATTCCAAAAACTCCCCTTTATATCAGACACTTCTTAGTTAAAATGAATATCATCATCTCTTAATATTTTACATCCAGTACCATACTTCGGTTTTAAGGTACCTTTGAATTCACGTTTGTTAGAACCTTTAAATGCCTCTTTCCACAAATCATAAACATTATGGTTTTCCGCTTTCCCTTCATCGTTCGTTAACTTAACAATATGGAATCCATATTCATCATTACATCTAGCCATCGGTCGTTGCTGTCTTAATGAAATGATTTTACCTGATTCTGTAATTTCATAAAGACCCTTGTAACCCTGTATTTCTTTTCTTTGCTCATTCATCTTTATACTGCTCCTCATTCATCTATTTCTTTTTCTAGCTTACTAATCATTCTCATCACACCAATTTTAGGGTTATTCTCAATTGCACGTTTTAAGTTTTCTAACGCATTTATATTATCATTAAATGTATGATAAATTTCGCCTAAGCGTCTATATGCTATAGCCTTTTGATACGAAGATATATCTTTCTCTACTGCAGCAGCCAATAACTCAATAACAGGCTGATAATCGCTTAGTTGCAATTGGTTATTGGATGAAGACTCTAAGCTATTTATCTTTTCTTCAGCTATATTTATTAACTGATAACCATTTAGTGTTCCCAACCGTGTCTGGTCCCATTGTTCTTTATCTACTAGTTCACCTGAAAATGTATAACGATATTGGCCCTTATCATCATAATGAAGGATAATGTTCTTATCTCTGGTATCAAAGGTATAGTAGTCAGCCCATCCTGTTTCAGGGGTCCATCTATGTAATAATTCATTGGTTTTTGTATCAAAGAGTAATAGGCTACCTCCATCTGGGTGATCAGAATTATTTGCATTTTGACAACAAACATACCTTCTATCCTCTGATATGCCAAATGATTGTACGTTGGCATTTACTTTCTTCTTTATAACAGGCTTTCCATTTGGTCCGAAACAAAAAAACTCGTTAACTAACTCTTGTGAATTGCTAATATCTATAACTATATAATATAGGTCATCCGTGATGAGTAAATCAAATGAACTTAAATTACCTTTAAAAGTATACTCATAAACTAGCTCATTTTTGCGGTGATCAACTACCACTAAATCTTTCTTGTGTGCCGCAATAAGATATTTCCCACTAGGTGATGATACCGCTTTACCAAAAAAATCTTTCGAATCGATTGAAATAAAATAATCACCATCTGTATATCCTGAAATTCTAAGATCATTCTTCACCTTGGGCTTTTGAGTTGCCTTTACGCTACCTTTTTTAAACAAATTAAATAGTCCTATTTTGCTCACCCCTTATTAAACGAATATAATAACAGCCCATCTATAAAATAGATTACGACATGTATGCAATAATACCTTTATTTTTACATAATTTAACTCCTCGTGATCTCCCTTCCCTTAAATACTTTAGTAATACCTCTTGTTTTTTATTCAATGTAATCAACTCTCCAGGCTCCCCACAAAATGGAATTATCTCTGCAGGGTTATTATAACACTGGGGGAATTTTCAATGACTCCGGTGGCCCACTTTTAGATTACTATATACAGAACCTGTCCCTGTGTCCCTCTTACAAGTGGCACTCAGTCATGGCAATCTACAGATCTCAAAAAATCCGCCAAGACACATTGCCTAGGCGGATTTTTGTTTATTCATTCTCACACTACCCAGCCACCCGACACCCACACCCCACGCCTCCATGCCCCTCGAATCTAACCACCATATCATACCAGTTGTAAAAAAATGGTGGGACAAGGTACCTGTCCCTGTGTCCTTTCCAGCAACTGTAAAATATGGTAGGACGAGAAACCGGTCTCTACTCCTTTAAATTTCACAATTTTTGTGAAGTATACTTCATGGTGAAAGTTTGCCTTCCGCTATGTAATGGGGTAAAAGGAGATTTTTCTTGAATAATCAGCGAACCCTATACATAGGTAAGACAGTGAAGCGGCTGCGAGATGAACAAAAAATGAACCAGGAAGACCTTGCTTTCCTTAGCGGCTTATCGAGAGAATACATTAGCAAGATTGAGAATGATGTCCATGATCCCACTTTAGGGAAACTAGTGTTTATTGCAGACGCGCTGAACATGCTCACATCCGATTTAGTTAAAGCAGCCGAAGAAGATAGTCAGAAGTTATAATAATATCTGTACCACTTATTTCCCAGGGAGGCGTCAAGATGAAATATTTTATCTTATATGTATCACACTCTCAAGACTTCACTCAAGAACTATATGTCAAAACTAAATCAATGGAGCATCTTCTCATGCAAATCGAGCGCTATGCTGACGGCTATCTTTCCACAAGCAAAGGCTCCATCCACACAATCAACGTCGCCTCCATTTTCGCCAGAGAAGTGGAACCCAGCCAAATCCCTTTAAAGAAAAACCAATTCGCGACAATAAATGAAAATAAATCCTACAGCACAAAAGACTTAGAATAACCCGATCACAAAAAATCCGCCAAGACACATTGCCCAGGCGGATTTTTGTTTATTCATTCTCACACCACCCAGCCACCCGACACCCACAGCCCACGCCTCCATACCCTCGAATCTAACCACCATACCACACCAGTTGTAAAAAAATGGTGGGACAAGGTACCTGTCCCTGTGTCCCTCTCCTGTCCCTGTGTCCCTTCCAAGCAAAGGCTCCATCCACACAATGAACGTCGCCTCCATCTTCGCCAGAGAAGTGGAACCCAGCAAAATCTCTTTAAAGAAAAACCAATTCGCGACAATAAATGAAAATAAATCCTACAGCACAAAAGACTTAGAATAACCCGATCACAAAAAATCCGCCAAAACACATAGCCCAGGCGGATTTTTGTTTATTCATTCTCACACCACCCGACACCCACACCCCACGCCTCCATGCCCCCATGCATGTAACCACCACACCATGCCAGTTGTAAAAAAATGGTGGGACAAGGTACCTGTCCCTGTGTCCCTTCTCCAATCGATTTGCCTGGTTTAGCTTCAATAATCCAAAATGACTTAAGCCGTACAGAAGGGATATAATCAATGGAAACATTTTTACGCCCTATTCTATGAAATGGTTTAGATAGTCTAAGACTCTTTTCCCGAATAATATCGTTGACAGTCCCTTTACTATAACCAAATATTCTAAGAAGCGGGGCAATAAAATCCTCTCTAATATCAGACTCATTCCATTCCTTAAAATTTAGGCTAATCCAATTTGTCAGAAATAGTTCATCTAACTTATTAAGTTTCATCATTTTCCCCCTTTTTTTCATTCTTATATTGTAAAAACCGTGATACTATATTACTAAATCTATTATTGAATGAGGTGTTAGTATGGCATCTGATTGGACGGCTAGAAATCCTTACCTCGGAAGTGATCATGAAGAAATTTGTGATTTTTGTGGCTGTAAGTATGGAGTTCAAGTGGAATTACAAGATGGCCACAATGAATCGGAAGAATATTATTGTCCTGATTGCAACAAAGAGTATCGTACAAGAGCATGTATAACTCCAAGAGTTACAAAAATTAACGACAGAACAGATGGAAAAACCATAAAATATAAAAATGAATAATAAATAGACAACCATATCCACCTAAAGGATGTGGTTGTCTATCGCTTGTCAAGTTTCTTACCAAAACGTCATAAATCAAGACACATCGCTACAATTTCATTAGGCTCTTTTTTCTAATTGATCAATTGAAAGTTGATTTTTCAGCTTAACATGTCTTTCAAATATAACGAAATCCCCATTTTCAAGACGGTTAATCTCAGCCGCCCCCTGAATCATTTCACAGCCCTTGTCCCAGAGCCAATCAATAGGATTAAAGCCAGGGTCTTCAGCTGCCAATAATAAAGCGGCTTGATGTGTTAAACTAAGAATTAAGCATTTCTGGATGGGAGAGTCAACGTAAAACTCCATTCTATACTCAGGTACTGTTGGGGCTACTTCTTGTGCATCTATTCTAAATTGATAACCCTGTTTAGTAATAACAGTTTTCGTTTTCATAGACTCCTCCTTATTACACTACCAATTTATTCCTTATAATTCTTCTCAAATCGCCATGCATCACGACACATGGCAATAATATCACGCTTAGCTGTCCATCCTAGTTCTTGCTTTGCCTTTGAAGCATCCGCATAGCATGAAGCGATATCCCCAGGTCTCCGATCCACGATTTCATAAGGGACTTCAATATCATTAGCTTCTTCAAAAGCTTTCACTAACTCTAGTACACTTGTACCTTTTCCGGTTCCCAAGTTATAAACATGAACACCTTCAGTTAGGTTTTCCAATGCAGCAACATGACCCTCAGCAAGATCCAATACATGAATATAATCTCGGACCCCCGTGCCATCCACCGTTGGGTAATTATTTCCAAACACACGTAATTTCTCAAGTTTCCCTTTTGCCACTTGAGTTACATAGGGCATTAGGTTATTGGGAATTCCATTAGGAGCCTCACCAATTAATCCACTCTCGTGAGCTCCTACTGGATTGAAATATCGAAGAATTGAAACTGAAAAAGCAGGGTTTGCATTTGCAATATCAGTAAGTATCCGCTCACTCATGGCTTTCGTTTCACCGTAAGGATTAGTCGTTGGTAAGAGATCCATTGTTTCTACAAAAGGAACTTTATTATCTCCATACACTGTTGCAGATGAGCTAAAGACAAAACGATCTACACCATATTTCTGACAAGCCTTTGTAATAACCATTGTGCTTACGATGTTATTATAATAATATTCTAGTGGTTTTTCTACAGATTCACCAACCGCTTTAAGACCAGCAAAGTGAATAACTCCATCAATCTTGTAGTTTCTGAAAATAATATCAACAGCTTCTGCATCTGTTACATCAATTTCGTAAAATGTAACTTCTTTATCCGCAATGTCCATAATTTTCATAACAGTTTCACGCTTACTGTTAGAAAGATTATCAGCTATAATGACTGAATGTCCTGCTTCCAAAAGAGCGATACAAGTATGTGATCCTATATATCCAGCGCCACCTGTTACCAGTATATTCATTAGACTTAGTTCACCTCTCTTCAATTGAAAAAACAAACAAAAGAACATAAATTTATTCTATGAATAACTTTAATGATCAATTCCTACTTAGTATTGATTTTCAACAATTCTATATCATTTGGTTCATCAATATCTAGATCATATTCTTTATCCATAATATAAGCTAATGTATTATCATTTAAGCTAGTATTTGAAGATAATTTACGTATATTATTAATATATATAGCGCCATTCACCTTATAATATTTAGTAAATTCCTGCCTTCTAACGGTACTTTCTACATTTAACAGATTATGCAATCTGCCAGTCTGGTCTATAGTTCTAAATAGAATTGGGTGCTCTGAAACCTCAGAAACACTAACTAAATCATCATGTTTATCGTCAATTATCTTTTTAATTGCATCATCTATATGCCAGCCTTTTCTTAACGGCTGGGTAGGTTGTAGTAAAACTATATAATCATAAGATTTCCCCAAACAATTAAGTTCTTCCAAAGCGTGAATTATTACATCGATTGTTTTAGCTGTATCATCGGCCAATTCAACTGGTCTTAGAAAAGGAACATTAGCCCCACATTTTTTTGAAATCTCCGCTATCTTATGACTATCTGTAGATACTAGAATTTCATCAAGATACATAGACGTTTTGGCTTCTTCAATAGTGTATTGAATTAAAGGTTTACCGTTTATATTTATAATATTCTTATTAGGAATTCCCTTACTGCCGGCCCTAGCCGGTACAATACCTATAAATGATTTATCTCTATACACAACATCACCCTATTTTATTCAATATCATTAAACCTCTTTTGAATTTCTAAATTCCAAATACGGTCACCTTCTAATATTTCAATAAACTTTTCATCACTTCTCCCATTACCGTACATTGACAATGGAGTAATATCCAGTTCATTACAACTATGAATTGCATTAAGAATCTCTTGTTTATCCTCATTTACATGAATTATACTTTTAGCATTTCTAAGATTATACCGATTTTTTTGACGATTACCTATATCTATAGATGGGATTCCGTAAACACAAGTTTCTCTAATTCCAGCACTCGAATTACCTATCATAAACTTAGTACTTTGCATTAAGGTTAAAAAGTACTCAAATCTAATAGATGGGAAAATTTTAAAATGCGAATTTCCCTCAAACCTTTTATATTCTGTTAATATTGTATCGGTGCCTTCATCATTATTAGGATAAATTACAATATAATTCCTTTCTGAAGCTATTAACGCATCTACAAAGTGTTTAACATGGAGATTCAATTTCTCAACCTCTGTGGTTACAGGGTGATACATAACTAAAGAATATTCCTCAAATGTGATATCGTACCTTTCCTTTGCCTGTTGAAGAGTAGGTAAGTTTCTCGATGTCATTATATCAATATCAGGGGATCCTATAATAAAAATATTTTCCTCAGCTTCCCCTAATTGTATGACTCTTTTTTTTGCTTCTTCGTTACTCACAAAGTGAATATGAGATAACTTTGTTATTGAGTGCCTAATGGACTCATCAATGGTTCCTGAAACCTCTCCACCTTCGATATGAGCTACTTTAATATTATTAAACGCTCCCACTATTGCTCCAGCCAAGGCTTCAAGCCTATCTCCATGAACTACTATTAGATTTGATTTCATTTCATGTACATAGTTACTTAATCCTAAAATTGTGTTACTTAAAGCTATATCCATTGAAGAATTTAACTGCTGGTTTATAAATTTATACAGGTTTCGAAAACCATCTTTTTCAAGCTCTTTCCATGTCAAACCATATTTAGACAACATATGCATACCTGTAACAAAGATATTCAATTCAAACTTTACATTATCATCAACTTTTTTCATTAATGATTTTATTTTTCCATAATCAGCCCTTGTGCCAGTTAAAAATAATATCTTTTCCATTTTTCACATTACCCACCTATCTTAGTATCAAGATCCTCCCAACTTAAGTGTTCATCATTTGGAATATCTCTTAATACTTTTCTCCCAAGTAAATTATGGTAATCATCTGCCTTTATTTCACCAATACCAGGTCTCTTAACCCAAATATTTTCGTTAGTTAAAACATCTCCTACTTTTAAATCTTGGGTAGTTACCACGGTAGCAAAAGCAAAATCTATTGTTACTTGTTCCTCCTTAGCAGCTTCTTTTTTTCCACCTCTCATTTGGGAAACTTCTACGCTACCATCAATCAACTCTTTCAGTTCAATAGGATCCATAGAGCACAGAATATCTGGACCTTTTCTATCTTTGGAATCTGTGAAGTGTCTCTCCAAGATAGAAGCGCCAAGAGCTGTGGCAGCAAGTGCAGCATTATTATTTACAGTATGATCCGATAATCCTATTACCGCATCGGGAAATTCTCTTTGTAACTCCTGCATCCCTCCTAGTCTTACTAAATGTGGCGGGGTTGGATATAAGTTAGTACAATGAAGTAAAGCATACTCGACATTATGTTTTTCTAGAATAGCAACAGTCTTTTTGATACTTTTAATATCATTCATACCTGTAGAAACTATCATTGGTTTACCGAAAGAAGCAATCAAATCAATTAGTGGATAATTATTACATTCACCAGAACCTATTTTATAAGCTAAAACTTCCATTCTTTCTAGTCGTTCTGCTGCTGCTCTTGAAAATGGAGTACTTAAAAAAATCATCCCTTTAGACTCAACATAGTTTTTTAGTTCAGTTTCATCTTCTTCATTTAGAGCACATCTTTCCATTACATCATAAATAGATACATCTGTATTACCCGGTATTACTTTTCTCGCTTCTTTACTCATTTCATCTTCAACAACATGAGTCTGATGTTTTATTATTTCAGCACCAGCATTATATGCCGCATCTACCATCTCTTTTGCAACTTCAAGACTTCCCTCATGATTGATTCCTATTTCTGCTATAACTAAAGGTTTATACTTTTCTCCAATTTTCCTATTTCCAATCTTAATCATAGGCTTATCCATTTTATTTCCCAACCCTTCTTTATAAATATTGAAGTTCATTTTAAATACTTTTATAGTAACTCAACTTTTGCACTAAGCTAAAATGATTAATGCAATTCCTTGTAGGGTACATATCTGTTGAGGTATGGCGCTTGACTTAAAAAATAAGGCATGAAAAACACCCCAACGCTTGGTATAGTCGATTTGTCGGAAATCACATTTATCATACAGAGGATATGTCCCCTCCTGTTTAATAACGGATAATTATTAAAACAAATAACTACCAAATAAATTAGCTTCTACTTTTAATGAACTTAAAGTGCTAAAACATATAAGAAACTCGATTAGGCTATAATACTACCGCAATTAATCAAGCTTATTGATGATGCCATAAAAAGGAGCAACAAAAAAATGCAAAAATTAATCATAAGTCAACTATAACGCTGGATTGTGGGTTTACTTAGCTATATCAAGGTTTGCCTGCCTATTTCAGTCTGCGAAAGTTGAGTAGCAAAATATAGGTGCATTTTTATAATATCTTTTCATTCACCCAATATAGTTTTCATTTTTTTTCAGACGCCAAGGCATATTATATACTCTTGCTGCCAAAATCCATGTTGAAATAAATTTAATAAAATAAATAATAGTCGTGGCTTGTGCAGCCCCAATAGCTCCATACTTGCTAATAAACACATAATTCAGACCAATATTTAAAATAGCGGACCCAAAAGTTATCCACGCTAGTATTGCAGTTTTTTCAGCATAGAATATATAATTTGTTACCATAAAATACATCCCATTAAATGCATATCCAATTGCAATCCATATAATAAAAACGCTAGACCCTGAAAATTCCTTTCCTACAAAGAAGTCTAGAAACCAAGGGGCGAAAAAAGATAGCCCCAATGCCAAAAAAATTATTATTCCAAAATAAAAGTAGGTCATTTTTACAATCATTAATTTTTTTGTATAGATATTGGCTTTTAATTGAGCAAATAACCAAGGCACATATGCTTGATTAAATGATGTAGCCAGTATGTTTATAATCATTCCAATCTGAAACCCAACAGTATAAATACCAGTAGCTTCTATCCCTACCATATTTGTTATAAATATTCTATCCGTCATAGTCATAACTACCCCACCTACCGCGTGGGGAATTAGGGGAACACCAAAACTAAGTGCATGTTTAATGTATGAACGGTTATACTTAATTTTTAGCCATTTGTCTTTCCGTAAAATTAGAATGCCTATTACACCGAATAAAGAGAATGAAACTAACTGACCTAATATTCTCCCTTGCCATGCCATCCCTAATGAAATTATTAACCATATACTCAATGAAGCGTTAAGTAAAGTGGTAGATATTTGATAAACCCCATACTGAGCTGGTTTTATTTGTACTTGCCAAAGTACCAAAACAATACTTGAAATAAACTGCGCAAAGGCAATCGCTATAGCAACAAAAAGCAACTTTTCAGGCAGTGAAGTAATCTTAGCAATATATCCTGAAAACAAGAAAAATATTAGTGAAACTACTGCGGTACTACATAATAGAATATAAATACAATTCGTAATATAGATTTTAATATTTATTTTTTCTCTTTTAAAGTAAACCCTTTGTACTGCTCCTTGAATATTTAACCCTATAAATGGCGTAATTAGACTTACTAATACCCCGAACATCGAAACAATACCATAATCTTCAGGGGTGAGATATCTTGTCAAAATTGGTAAAAGTAAAAATGGGATTGCACTATTTAATATACTGGCTACTGTATATATGCCCACTGAACGAATCAATGGTAATTGTATTATTCTTTTTAATTTCATTCTTCACGTCCTAATAGCCAAAGAATTATTCAAGTACAGATTTAATTAGTTCATTCTATTAACACTTTCACTAAAGAAAAAGTCATTGAATATGAACCATCCTTATAGTTCTTTATACATGTCGCTAAATCATTATGGTTCTTTGCAACCATAACAACATCTTTTTCTATTAATTTAATCCATATGTTCAATTCCTGGCAAATCTATTAGTACTGTATTGCAGTTTAGTATTATCCTCCCAATAATGGCAGTTAAGCAAACATCAATTTAAAATTTCGGTTCTTCCAATAATCGAAGTATGCTTTTACCGTTATTGTCAATAACCTGAAAGTTTTCCGACACCTATGCTTTTTTCTTATTTAGGATAATTCGCCATTATCTAAGGCTGATATTTTCTACAAATTACAAAATTATTACCCATAGAACCAACATTTAATAATATTATCTTTTAGTGCTCAGCTTATATACTTTCTATACTACGTTTAGGAAATTTATTAACATTTTTTATAGGAACTATAATACCAATTTTCGCTATATAAAACTTCACTTCTGTTTAAATGCCTATTCTTATATGATGTTTTAATTTATTTACAATTGGTAAAATTCAACAAGTGACTAGGCACCTAGAACTCATTTTCATGATGATTTAGTGGTCTTTTCTTTCAAACCAGTAATAATTTGCACTAGTTCCTCATAGGATTCTGGTATAAATAATTTTCCTTTATTTCCGTATGAGTTTTTGAAACTTTCAAATACACTATAATCTGTATTAGGGTTTATACAATTGCCAAGTTTATAAAGTAATATCACTGTCAACTCTTTATCGTATATAAGTTTTGGCGTTAATGCTGCAGATGAATTTATTGAAACTAGAATTTTATTATCAAAATCATCATTCAAAACTGTAATTTCCCACATATTCGAATCTTTAATTACATTTTTATATTCCTTATGTTCACGATCATCTGAAGGATGTAATTTCACACAAATTTCATCCTTATTAAAATACTTATTGAATAAATTGTAGGCTTTACTCTCCACCTCTTCTGCTTCTTTTATTAGTGGATATTGTGATAAAAATACAATATTAAAACCACCATAAAAATAATCATTCTTTTGAAATATTTTTTCTAATATTTTATGAGTATCACTTTCATTTTTAATATCAGGGAGTTGTTTAACCACATTACAATAATCATTTTCACATACTAGGTTCGGCTTATACGTGTAAATTCTATCAACATTTATTCTACTGCTACCTATATTGAATACATCAGAAAAGAAACGGAACTTTTTAGATAGCATAGATTTAATATCTTTTGTTATATAAATAGCCAAACCTTCTTCAACTAAATCTACAGTTAAATCTTTATTACTTTTATTGCAACTATTTATTGACCAAACAGTAAAATGATAAAAACTAAATACTACAAGTTTATTAAATTGATTAAAATCCACTTTCTCTTTATTTAGCATATATTTTTTTACAGCTTGCCTCGGAAACATAAAATCACTAAATATATTAGCGTATCTAACTAATTTATTCTGACCATAATCCGTAGGTAAATGTTCATATACTTTCTCAAAAATATCTAGTTTTTTTATTTCCTCAACAATTCTTTCACTTTCATAGTGTTTATGACACTCTTAAATTTCCGAAAGTTGACGGTATTGCCTGTCCAGAATTAGTCGATTATAATGTCCATATATAATTCGAAACATTTC
>NZ_JAUSUN010000042.1:0-18883 GCF_030814065.1 Mesobacillus stamsii | reverse complement strand
AAAGCCAACCAAAATTCATCTCCCACCTACTCATTGGGCTTTAGCCCTTCCCATTCCTTGAGGATGGGAGACTTCTTTCGGAAATCCGTTAAAAATAATAAGTTATCTATACAAATATTTGATTCAGATCTAATGCAAAATCGGGAAAAAGATTGACGGATACTGTATCATCTTTTATAAAGACTCCTTGAAACTTGTATTGAGCATCGTTTAAAAGATGTATTTCTACAGAATGGTTAACTGGATCAACAAGCCAGTATTCGTTTACACCCGCTTTTTCGTAAAGCTGATATTTCTTCCAACGGTCTAACTTAACAGATGAAGGTGAGAGGACTTCGATAATCATGTCCGGAGCCCCTTTACACCCCTTATCATCCAACTTTTCTTTATCGCAAACAATTGACAAATCGGGTTGAACAACGTTATTAATATCATCGTCCTGTTTGTTATCCGCTAAAAGCCGTACGTCGAAAGGCGCAAAAAAAACTTCGCATTCTCTTTCTCGCAGGAAAACTGAAAAGGCAGTAGATAATTCTCTGAGAACCTGTTGATGCCTGCGTGAAGGAGCAGGGGACATATTGAAAATTTCCCCATCTATTAACTCAAGCCTTTCGCCTTCATCCCATGTTAGGTAATCAGCATATGAATATTTCTGGTTTTCGCTCGGAATGGTCATTAATATCATTCCTTTCACCTTATACTTCACCATATTTTATCATAATCAAAAACAAAACACATCTTGCCCTCAAAATCACTTGGGGTGAATAGCTTCCAAAAACATCTTTTAGCTTTTGCCAATAGTAATGGAGTAATCCTCGTTGTCGTATCACACTCGGCGATGTGAGAGAAATGCATGGATTTGACGGAATTCTTGGCAGTGACTTCTTTCTTGCAAATGAAACGTTAGAGTGAAAGAAGGATTATTTATACAAAAGGGGGAAATAGTAAGATACTAATTTGTACGAGGGGGTGTGAAATTGATAAGGAACGATAGGGACATTATTTTACTGATACAAGAGGATAAGTGGATGATGGAAATATTAAGAATAACTAAATCATTGAATTTACCTGATTGGTGGGTATGTGCAGGTGTTGTACGATCAAAAATTTGGGATGTGCTACATGATTTTAGCGAGAGAACCCCTTTACCTGATGTAGATGTCGTTTTTTATGATCCTACAAATCTTAATGAAACATATGAAAAAGAATTAGAGAAAAAGTTGAAGTATCGTAGACTTGATATCCCATGGTCAGTGAAAATATAAAAGAAGTAACGGAAGCAATAAGGGCATTGGCGGAGGAATTAAATAAATGAAGGCTGTGTTTTCAAAATGATTAAAGCTGTTATCTTCGACTTAGATGGTACGTTGCTGAATAGAGATGCTTCTGTATTAAAATTTATAGAGAATCAATACGAAAGATTTAATGGAGGTCTTGACCATATTCCGAAAGAACTTTACATATCAAGATTTATAGAGTTGGATTGTCGGGGGTATGTCTGGAAGGATAAAGTGTATCAACAAATGGTTAATGAATTCAATATTGGTGAAATATCTTGGGAGAGGTTGCTACAGGATTATATATCAGAGTTTTATAATAGTTGTATTCCTTTTTCCAATCTAGTAAGTACGATAGAAAGTTTAAAGGAAAAATCAATCCGATTAGGGTTGATTACAAATGGAAAGGGACAGTTTCAAATGGATAATATTAGGGCCATGGAGATTGAAGATTATTTTGATACTATAGTCATTTCTGAATGGGAAGGCATTAAGAAACCTAACCCTGAAATTTTTCAAAAAGCATTAAGAGAACTTGGTGTTTCGGCTAATGAGAGTATGTATGTCGGCGACCATCCTGAAAATGATGTGATAGCTTCTATGACTATAGGGATGGTAGGGATTTGGAAAAAAGATAATCAATGGGATCAAGTGGAAGCTGATTTCATTATCGATGATTTAAAAGAGTTACTATTAATCATTGAAGAAGTGAATAAGCGCCTTTAGTTTTTCTTAGAATAAATTTTTTTAATATCAGAATTGCGGGAAAATTTTGCGTGAATCCCAATACTCTTAAACGAATCTTTTTTGTTGATAGACCAAAGGCGGAAAACGTCTCGGGGAGTTAGTGGCAAACAGCTTACCTAAGCCTTGGGCTATGTGCTAATGTGACAAGACTAGGTTTGGGTGTGTAGAGCGAAAAGTTGTCAAGAAAACCTCGTTATTTTGACAGGTTTGGGTGTGTAGAGCGGGAAGTTGTCAAGAAAGCCCTGTTATTTTGACAGGTTTTATGTTCTTATCAAAAAACCGATCCTGTGAGGGTTTAGGGTGAAATTATTTATTTGGATGGTGTAGGCTCGGTTGCTATCGGAATAGGTTTGAGCAAAGCGACAGGAGGCTCACCTGACGCCCCGCGGAAAGTGAGTGTCTGAAGTGGAAATCGATTATCAGCCAAAACCAAATTTATCAAGAACTTTCCAATTCTTTTCAATAAAAAATTAAAAAATGAAAGGTGATGTTATATGAATCCATTACTATATGATTTTCCAGAGGAATTTGAAACAGATAGATTGTTAATCCGAATACCGAGACCAGGTGATGGAAAGACAGTATATAATTCTTTAAAGACTTCTATTAACGAATTAAAACCTTGGATGCCATTTGCACAGAAGGAACAATCGGAAATGGAAGTCGAAATAAATATTAGAGAATCATATATTAAATTTTTAAAGAGGGAGGATCTACGTTTACTTGTTTTTTTAAAGGAAACAGGGCAATTTGTAGCTTCCAGTGGATTACATAGAATAGATTGGTCGATTTCAAAGTTTGAAATAGGTTACTGGATTGATACTCGTTTCAGCGGAAAAGGATATATGACAGAGGCAGTTCAAGGTATTATGGATTTTGCAATAAATGAGTTAAAGGCCCGAAGATTGGAAATACGTTGTGATTCAAAAAACATGAAGAGTCGAGCTATCCCAGAGAGAATCGGATTTACCTTGGAAGGCATTTTGAAAAATGAAGGATTGTCAGCTGAAACGAATGAATTAAGAGATACTTGTATATATGCCAAAGTAATATAAAATAATTGGTTTAATTGATATCAATGTTGAACTTGATCATTTTTATAACTAATAGAAATGATGGGTTAAGAAATGCATTTGATGCTGTGGAAAAAGATTTGTTGGAAAGGGGGATTAAACATATCCAAATCCTAAGTGTAAAAGAAACGATTATCCTAAAAGAAGTACCGCATGATAGGATAATTTAATTTCAATGTATTCACCGAGAATGAAATACTTATTTTCATTATCGGTGATGTATTTCTGGTCTACACATACATGAATGTTAAAATAATTTTTTTTAAAAATACCCTATTTTTTCAATAAAGTCTATTCTGATAGAAATAATTTGGTTTTATTATGTCATTTTTATAAGGTTTATGAAAAATATGTAGGTTTGAGTCCCTATTTTTTTCATTATGACTTTATACTTAATAATGGTGAATAAATGTCAAAACTTGATACGGAGATATCCGCGGGCAGTTCTCTGCCGAGAAGCCAGGTATCACAAACTTTGGCATCGCCAACTGAGGCTACCATGCCCGCTACTCCGTATGTTTCAAAGGTAGATCACATCACTTATGATTACAGACATTAGATCCTAACGTAGCTCTTGGTCTACT
Organism: Mesobacillus stamsii; assembly: GCF_030814065.1. NCBI lineage: Bacteria > Bacillati > Bacillota > Bacilli > Caryophanales > Bacillaceae > Mesobacillus > Mesobacillus stamsii. The sequence goes on along the minus strand of NZ_JAUSUN010000042.1, from coordinate 15,202 downwards.
TTCACCTTGGTTTTTTATCAGCTACGTCTAACCGATTCAACATGCCTTTTTCTTATCCTGTTTCTTCGGGTTCTTATCTGTAGTGATTTCCTTCATCAAGTGATCTTTTAACTTAGAGGCTGTTTCAGCGCCCTTTTAAGCTGAGAAGTCTCTCTTGCCATTCTTGCCTCTTACAGATTTACAGATTTCATTCCTGTTTCCTCATAACGTTCCCCTGCAGCTGCGCCTTTTGGGGCAACTTCGTCTATCCGCTGCAAATCCTCGTTCGTTAATTTTATTTGCAGGGCACCAATGTTTTCCATCAAGTAGGAGACCCTTTTGGTTCCAGGGATAGGAACGATATCTTCTCCTTGGGCTAATAGCCAAGCAAGCGCCAATTGGGAGGTTGCACAGCCTTTTTCCTCAGCCATTTCCTTTATTTTTTGTACAAGATCAAGATTTTTTTGAAAATTTTCTCCTTGAAATCGAGGAGAGAATCGGCGATAATCGTCCGGTGCCAAGTCCTCAAACTTTTGGATTGCTCCCGTCAGAAACCCTCTTCCCAAAGGACTATATGGTACAAAACCCACTCCCAGTTCACGACAGGTCGGCAGGATTTCGTCCTCTACATCTCTACTCCAAAGGGAATATTCAGTTTGCAGCGCAGTAATCGGATGAACGGCATATGCTCGACGGAGGGTTTCCGGCTTTGCCTCTGACATCCCGAGGTAACGGACCTTTCCTTCCTTGACAAGATCTGCCATTGCCCCTATCGTTTCTTCAATCGGAACCCCAGGATCAACCCGATGCTGGTAATAGAGATCAATATGGTCCACACCTAAACGCTGAAGGCTGGCATCACAGGCTTTTTTTACATAATCGGGATGACCGTTGACGCCTAGGTAGGATCCGTCCTCTCCTCTGACACTTCCGAATTTTGTAGCTATTACGACTTGACTCCGCTTGCCGGCAATTGCGCGCCCTACTAATGATTCATTCTCACCAACCCCATACATATCTGCTGTATCGAGCAGCGTGATACCTTGCTCAAGTGCATGGTGGATAGTTTTGATGGATTCGTTGTCATCCCTACCGCTATAGAAGTCAGACATTCCCATACAACCTAGTCCTAGAGCAGACACTTCTAACCCGTCTTTACCTAGTTTTCTTTTATCCATTCCGATCACATCCTTTTGTTTTTAATAAACCAATTTTCAAATTCGCTTGCTACGATCCTCTCTCCCGTAATTCCATCCGATTGCCGGGAAGCTAAGAATACTACCGGCTCTGCCATAACCATCGGATCAAGCAGCTGGAACTTCATTTCGATTTCTCTGCGCGTTTTTTCAGGAATCATTCCAGTTGCAGTAGCGCCCCCCGGCAAAAGCATGTTCACATCAATATGATATTCCTTAAGGTCCTCCGCCATAATAAGTGACAAAGATTCGGTTGCTGCCCTCGATGGACCATAGGGAACAAACCCTTTTCTTTTCATAGTCTCATGATTCATTGTTATATTAATGATTTTTCCTTTTCCTTGTTCGACCATGAGGGGGGCAAATCCTCGGGAAACTAAAAAATATCCTGTCAAATTGGTATCGATAAGATCGCGAAATCGATCGGGCATAACATTAAAAAAGGGTTGCGGCTCCGTGAGAAAGTCAGGATTGACAGTTTTCATTCCAATGCCTGCATTATTAACTAGGACATCAAGCCGTCCCCATTCCTTCTTTACCCATTGTACCGCCTCGTCCACTGACTGCTCTTGGCGGACATCTAAAGGCAATCCAACAACAGAAAATCCTTGTTGCTGGAGCTTCTGAACAGCGTCCGTCAATTTGCTTCCAGCTCTTGACGCTAAAGCAACCATAGCACCAGCTTTAGCCAGACCTTCTGCCATCGCATAGCCCAAACCGCTTGACGCCCCGGTAACAACTGCATATGTTTCCTTAAGACTTATTTTCTCTAACAAGGTAACTCCTCCTTTTGATTAGAGACAAAGGGACAGTACTTCGACTCAACCCCAACCATAAATCCGTGTTCAACACTTATGGCGGGATTTTTAAAAAAGGAGCCAAGTTTACTGCATTTTACCTCCCTCATTAATGTACCATAGTTCTAACAAAACAAAAAAACTACAGCCCACTAGACTAAATCCATATGGCTCTGTAGAAGTCGCTGCCGCACATTGAGCTTAGACACAGATTGTTTTAAAAATGGTGTGTCTGTTAGGAAAAGCAAAATGAAGAGGCATTTAAATGGAAATAGTAAAGTAAGAAAATATAAAATTTTCATAATATTAATTGATTAATTGAAAATGATATGGTAGTATTTTTCTCGGAAGGGGGATGAAAGTGACGAAGAAATCGCTGAAGGAACGATTAATGGACACGGCCATAGTTTTATTTGAAAAATATGGTTATCACGGTGTTTCAGTGGATCAGATTGTTGCAGAATCTGGAAGCTCTAAAGGTGGATTTTACCACAATTTTAAATCAAAAGATGAATTACTTTATTACATCCACGATGTTTTTATCTCCTATGTTCTCGAAAAAGCAAACGAAATTCAAAATAGTAATCAATTCAATACACCTATTTCACGCTTAGGTGCCACCATTCAATCCTGGACGAAAGTATTTGATATTTATAAGCCTCATATTACAGTTTTCTATCAAGAAAGTACGTATTTGACAGGAGAATATTCAGAACGCATAAACGAAAAACGTGATGATTATCGCAAATGGATCGTAAAAATCATTGAAGAGGGTCAGGCTAGCGGCGACTTTCGAACGGAGGTACCAGCAACCATCACGGCAATGGCCATCATTGGCATGATTAACTGGACCTATAAATGGTTTAACCAAGACGGCCCGTTATCGATGGAATCTATCGCGCAAATTTTTAATGATTTGATGCTAAATTCCTTATTAACCGAACAGGGCATGCGACAGGAAGAAGCTCAAATGTTTTTACTCAAAAAACAGAATACTCCATTAACGGTTGATTGAGGTATTTCGCCAACCAAAAAGACCGACTAGTCCGTTCTAAAAAAGCTATTTCAAAAATAAACGATTACGCTGGAGGGAAAAACATGGATTTTGAATTAACGCAAGAGCAAAAAATGTTAAAAGAAATGGTGAGCGATTTTGCTGAGCGAGAGATTAAACCGTATGCCCGTGAAGTCGACGAAACCTCTAAAATGCGGTATGAAACCTTTCAAAAGTTAGGTGAGTTAGGACTGTTAGGCATTCCGTTTCCTGAAAAATACGGTGGTGGTGGTGGAGACACGCTCTCCTACATCATTGCTGTCGAAGAAATTGGGAAGGCTTGCGGTGGCACTGGGTTGAGCTATGCAGCCAACACTAGTTTAGGAGCGAGCCCAATCTATTATTTTGGAACAGAAGAGCAGAAGCAAGAATGGCTGGTACCTATGGCGAGTGGGAAAACACTGGGTGCATTTGGATTAACGGAGCCGAATGCCGGATCTGATGCAGGCGGGACAAGAACAAAAGCAGAGCTTAATGGAAATGAATGGGTTATCAATGGAGAGAAGTGCTGGATTACCAATGCTAGTTTTTCTAGAACAATAATTGTAACCGCTGTCACGGGGAAGCGAGAAAATGGAAGGAATATCGTATCAGCGATTATTGTTCCGCCTGACACACCTGGGGTAAAGATTTCTTGTAATTATGACAAGATGGGGGTACGCGGCTCGAATACATGTGAGATTATCCTTGAAAATGTCCGTGTTCCAAAAGAAAACTTGCTTGGGGATGAGAAAAAGGGCTTCAGTCAATTTTTATACACTTTAGACGGAGGAAGAATTTCCATTGCCGCCTTATCTGTTGGAATTGCACAGGCAGCTTACGAAAAAGCCCTTCAGTATTCTAAAGAACGCGTCCAGTTTGGTCAAAGTATTTCTAAGTTTCAAGCGATTCAATTTAAATTAGCCGATATGGCGATGGAACTTGAGTTAGCTAGAAACCAAGTTTACAAGGCAGCTTGGTTAAAAGACAGCGGAAAACCATTTGGAAAAGAAGCGGCAATTGCCAAACTATTCGCATCGGAAGCTGGGTTCCGCGTGTGTAACCAAGCGATTCAAATTCATGGAGGTTCCGGTTATATGAAAGAATACGATGTAGAAAGACATTTGCGTGATATTAAATTGATGGAAATTGGGGAAGGAACATCTGAGATCCAACGAATAGTAATTGCGAAACATCTCGGTTGTTAAATAACTAAAAAATATAAGGATAAAGGAGCATTCAAAATGGATTTAACTGGAATTTTGCAAGTTGTTTCAAATAGTAAACTAGTATACCCAAATGAAGAAAAAGTACGTTCCACCTCCATTGGAAGCACAGAAGCTTTTCAAGAACTCCTTCGTCAATCACAAGAAGATCCTGGAGCCTTTTGGGATAACGCAGCACGTGAACTGGAATGGTATGAACCTTGGAAGGAAACCATTAGTGGGCAGCTCCCTGATTTTCGCTTTTTTGTAGACGGGATTAGTAACCCCTCCATCAATTTACTTGACCGACATGTAAATAGTGGTGCAGGTAACCGCACGGCGCTTATTTGGGAAGGAGAAAACGGCGATACGAAGTTTTACACGTATAATATGCTTCTTGCTGAAGTAAATCGATTCTCGAATGTCCTTCGATCATTTGGTGTGAAAAAAGGTGATTGTGTAGCTATTTTTCTTCCAAATCTGGCCGAAGCAATTATTGCCGTATTAGCTTGTTTTCGTGTTGGTGCGATCTACAACTCCATTTTCTCAGGGTATTCGGAAAAATCATTGACAGATCGACTCATCAATTTTGAGCCTAAAGTAGTGGTAACTGCAGATGCAACAGAACGGCGCGGTAAAGTGATCCATTTAAAAGAAAAGGTGGATGCTGTTGTACCTACAGTACCATCAGTTGAAGCAGTAATTGTTGTTAATCGTTTGAGTACAGAGGTTCAAATGCAAGAAGGTCGAGATTACTGGTGGCACGAACTTACAAAAAAGGCAAGCATCGTTTGTGAACCTGAAAAATTAGAAGCTAATGAAAGCGGGATTGTATTTTATACAAGTGGTACGACAGGAAAACCTAAAGGTGTGGTCCATTCTGGAATGGCTTTTGTCATTCAAAATTATATATATGCAAAATATCATTTGGATCACCACGATGATGATGTTTTCTGGTGTACTGCTGATATCGGGTGGTTGACGATGCATATTTGGGGAATTACCGGTGCTTTAGCGAATGGGGTAACAACTGTTGTCTATGAGGGGGCAGTTGATTATCCAAATAAGACTCGTTTTTATCAAATAATAGAAAAATACCGGGTGAATAAGTTATTTACCGCCCCAACCGCACTCCGAATGTTAAAAAGCATCGGAGAAAAACCATTAGAGGAATTTGATTTATCTTGTCTTGATGTCATTGCTCTTGTGGGTGAACCTTTTGATACAGAAACATGGCATTGGACATATGAAGTGTTAGGAAAGAAAAAGGTATATATCAATAATACTTGGGGTCAAACCGAAACAGCAGGATCCCCTATCGCAGGAGCAGCCTGGCTGACGCCTATGAAACCAGGTTCATCAGGTATTCCATTTTTAGGCGCAGTGTTTGATGTTGTTGATAACGAAGGAAATCCAGTTAAACCTGGTCAATTAGGAAACTTAGTGATGAAAAAACCTTTTCCCATGCTGTGCCGTACCCTTTGGAAAGAACCAGAGCGATATTATGCCTCTTATTTTAGCCAAGTGAAGGGAAGTTATTATGCCAGCGATCTTGCCTTAATCGATGATGATGGTTATTTATGGGTAGTTGGTCGTTCTGATGATGCAATGAATGTGGCGGGACATCGGTTAAGCACGATGGAAATGGAAAGTGCTGTACTCGAATGTGAGGGTGTTTCTGAATGTGCTATCATCGGGATTCCTGATGAAATAAAAGGGGAAGTTCCTTTAGTATTTGTCCGTCTGGTTGATGGTTTTGAAGGTACGAAAGAATTAGAAAAACGGATAAATGACAATATTATAAAACAAATTGGTAAGATTGCCAGTCCAAAAACGATTATTTTTACCGATGTCTTACCGAAAACAGTCAGCGGAAAAATTATGCGCCGGTTATTAAAAGAAATCATTGTATCAGGAACAGTAGCTGGTGATATTACAGGACTGGAAGATCCGACAACCGTTGCCCAAATACAAAAGAAGATTGCTGAACGAAAATCTGTAAAATAAGAGTCATAGTAGCGAAAAGTTGCATAACGAATCAACATGCTTATATAAAGAGAAGAAAGGATGGAAAGCATGTTCAAAAAGGTTTTAATTGCAAATCGTGGTGAAATCGCTTTAAGAGTAATCCGCACTTGCAAAAAATTAGGGATTGAAGCAGTTGCAGTTTATTCGGAAGCCGATGCAAACTCCCTTTTTGTGCGGGAAGCGACTGAAGCCTATTGTATCGGAAAGCCTCCTGTAAACCAAAGCTATTTGAATGCTGATGAAATCATTCGTGTAGCACAAGAAAGTGGTGCAGAAGCGATTCACCCTGGCTATGGACTTTTATCGGAAAATGCTGAGTTTGCTAGAAAATGCAGCGAAAAAGGACTTGTATTCATTGGTCCTTCTCCAGAAATCATTGCCATGATGGGAAGCAAAATCGAAGCACGCAAAACAATGAAGGAAGCCGGTGTTCCGATTATTGAAGGGCTCAATACATCGCTTGAAAGTGAAAATGAAGCCGTTATGGCTGCAGAAAAAATTGGTTACCCGCTTATGTTGAAAGCATCCGCAGGTGGAGGCGGCATCGGTATGCAGTTAGTTCACTCCGAGCAAGAACTATTTAAGGCGTTTGCAGGCAATAAAAAACGTGCAGAGTCTTTCTTTGGAGATGGAGCGATGTTCCTTGAAAAATACATTCAAGAGCCACATCATATAGAGGTGCAAATTTTAGCTGATTCACATGGGAATGTTGTGCCGCTTTGGGAACGGGAGTGTTCCATACAGCGTCGAAATCAAAAAGTTGTCGAAGAAGCTCCATCGCCATTTATTAATGAAGAAACACGAAAAAATATGCTCGATGCTGCGGTGAAAGCTGCTCAATATATAGGCTATTCCAACGCAGGGACGATTGAATTTTTAGTCGATCGTCAGCAGAATTTTTATTTTCTGGAGATGAATACTAGATTACAAGTTGAACATCCGGTAACCGAAGAGATTACGGGACTTGACCTAGTTGAAGAACAATTGAAAGTAGCAGCAGGGCAACGACTTTCTTTTAAAAGAGAGGATATTCAGCGAAAAGGACACGCAATTGAAGTACGGATTTATGCCGAAGATCCAAAAACCTTTTATCCATCACCAGGAAAAATAACGGAATTTCAATTGCCGCATGGGGAAGGTATTCGCAATGAATGCTCCATTGAAGCCGGTTCACAAGTGACGCCGTTTTACGACCCAATGATAGGCAAGTTAATCGCTTGGGGAACAACGCGTTCAGAGGCTTGTGCCAGAATAAAATCAGCGTTAGAAAACTATAAAATAGAGGGAATTAAAACGAATATTCCAATGCTTATCAAAACAGTAAGTCATGAGCAATTCTTATCAGGATATACGACAACTCAATTTGTAAACGAATATTACTTACCTCAATTATCATCAACAAAGTAAAGGAGAGAAAGAAAATGGCAAAAATTGCAGCAGGTATGGCTGGGAGTGTATGGAAGGTACTAGTAAAGGAAGGGGATCCAGTAAAAGCTGGTCAGGATGTAGTCATCCTTGAATCTATGAAAATGGAAATCCCTATTGCGGTCGATGTGGATGGAACGGTGACGAAAGTAAATGTGCAAGAGGGGGATTTTGTCAATGACAGCGATGCGGTCATCGAAATAGAGTAGGAGGTAAAGTGTTGAAGTTACCAAAAAAGGTCACAGTAAAAGAGGTTGGCCCAAGAGACGGACTTCAAAATGAAAAGGAACGAGTAGCAACGGAAGATAAAATTGCTTGGATTGATTCCCTTTCAGAAACAGGCGTTTCGTATATTGAAGTCAGCTCATTTGTCCATCCAAAGTGGATCCCGCAGTTAGCGGATGCAGCGGAAGTTTTAAAGGCGATTAAAAGGAAGAAGGGTGTCACTTATGCTGCCCTTGTTCCAAATATAAGGGGTTTGGATCGAGCGCTGGAAGTAGATGTAGATGAAGTGAGTATTTTTATGTCGGCAAGTGAAGGGCATAATCGCAGTAATATTAATAAATCGATTGAAGAAACGTATCCCATCCTCGGAGAAGTTGTAAAAGAAGCCAAACAAGCTGGGAAAAGAGTAAGGGGATATGTATCGACAGTAATTGCTTGCCCTTATGATGGGCCAGTCTCTCCATCGCAAGTAAGAACAGTGGCTGATCAATTGTTTTCAATGGGAATTGATGAATTATCGTTAGGTGAAACGATTGGGGTTGCTGTTCCGACTCAAGTGGAACAACTGCTTGACGAACTGCTGCTACATTTTGATTCGGAAAAGCTGGCAATGCATTTCCATGATACACGAGGAACAGCCTTAGCCAATATTGTGAAATCGCTTGAAATGGGCATTACCATTTTTGATAGCTCATTAGGAGGATTAGGGGGTTGTCCGTATGCAAAGGGTGCCTCGGGAAATGTGGCAACCGATGATTTGGTCTATATGCTTCACGAATTAGGAATTGAAACTGGAATTGATTTTCAGTCCTTAATGAAGTCGGGCCAACTGATAGAGACAGCGCTTGGAAAGCAGTTGAAAAGCCGACAAATGGATATTTTGCGAGCAGAAGGAAGGGGCGAATATCTTGAATGAACCAGTCCGCCAAACCGTCCAAATAGAAAAACGGAATGATGGGATTGCGATTGTCACATTGAATCGGCCTGAAGCAGCAAATGCCTTTTCTAAACAAATGCTGTATGACCTCCATGATGCGGTTTATCACATTAAAAATGACGCGAACGTTAGAGTTGTGATTCTAACAGGTTCTGGAGAAAAAGCTTTTTGTGCAGGTGCAGATTTAAAAGAGCGTAAAGGGATGTCAGATTCCGAAGTAAAACAAACGGTCCGCTTAATTGGTGGCACTATTAAAGAGATTGAAGACTTGCCTCAGCCGGTCATTGCCGCTATAAATGGCGTCGCCTTTGGCGGGGGTCTCGAGCTAGCCCTAGCATGTGATTTGCGAATCGGTGCAATCGAGGCAATGCTCGGTCTTACTGAGACTTCGCTTGCGATTATTCCTGGAGCTGGGGGAACACAGCGGCTACCACGTTTAATTGGTCTAGGGAAAGCGAAAGAACTGATTTTCACTGCTAAACGATTAACAGCGGAGGAAGCAGCTACCATCGGTCTGTTTGAATACACTGTTCCTCGCTCAGATTTATTAGAAAAAGCATTCGAACTTGCTGAATCAATGTTGAAAAATGGCCCGCTCGCCTTAATTCAGGCAAAGATCGCTATGAATAGAGGGGTTGAAGTGGACTTAGCGACGGGGCTTAAAATGGAAGAATTGGCTTATGATGCACTCATTCCAACGGCGGATCGCTTAGAGGGATTGAACGCTTTTGCTGAAAAACGTTCTCCACAGTATAAAGGACAATAAATGGATCTGAAGGGTGTCTGAGCTGGAAAAAAGGAGGGGCTGCAATGAACGAGACAAATATAAAATCGGATTACCAAATAAAACAAGAAGAAGTAATTAAGGGTGGTCAAGAAAAATATCATCAAAAAAACTTAGAACAAGGGAAGCTTTTCGTTCGTGACCGTCTGAATTTATTACTTGACGATGGCCTTCAGGCAGAGGACGGAATGTTTGCGAATGTTCTTGCCGGAGATCTTCCGGCAGATGGAGTAGTAACGGGAATTGGCAAAATTCATGGCCGAACTGTCTGCGTGATGGCCAATGATTCAACTGTTAAAGCTGGATCTTGGGGAAAGCGCACGGTGGAGAAAATCATTCGGATTCAGGAAACCGCTGAAAAAATGCGTTGTCCGATGTTTTACCTCGTTGATTCTGCGGGTGCGAGGATTACGGACCAATTAGAAATGTTCCCAGGCCGTAGAGGGGCTGGTCGGATTTTCTATAACCAAGTAAAAATGTCAGGCAAAGTTCCGCAAGTTTGTTTATTATTTGGTCCATCTGCCGCGGGTGGTGCGTATATTCCTGCTTTTTGCGACATCGTTGTGATGGTCGAAGGGAACGCCTCCATGTATTTAGGGTCACCACGAATGGCGGAAATGGTCATTGGCGAAAAAGTGACCCTTGAACAAATGGGTGGCGCGAAAATGCATTGTTCTGTTTCTGGCTGTGGAGATGTATTGGCCAAAACAGAAGAAGAAGCCATCACTTATGCTCGCAACTATTTAACGTATTTTCCGAACAATTTTACGGAAAAGCCTGTTAAAGCAGAAGCAAAGGCACCAGCTTCTTTTGAAAAATCAATGGAAGATATTATTCCAAAGAACCAAAATGCGCCTTTCGATATGTATCAATTAATTGAGAGAGTAGTTGATGAAGATTCTATTTGTGAAATTAAGAAGCTATTTGCCCCAGAGCTGATTACCACACTAGCACGTCTTAATGGGCAGCCGATCGGAATTATCGCGAATCAACCACGTGTAAAAGGGGGGGTTTTATTCCATGATAGTGCCGACAAAGCCGCCAAGTTTATCAACCTTTGTGATGCTTTCCATATTCCATTATTATTTTTAGCGGATGTTCCTGGCTTCATGATTGGGACAAATGTTGAAAAAGCTGGAATCATTCGGCATGGGGCAAAAATGATTTTTGCCATGAGCGAAGCAACTGTGCCAAAAATGACGGTGATCGTTCGAAAGGCATATGGGGCAGGTTTGTATGCGATGGCCGGCCCTGCATTTGAGCCAGATTGTTGTATTGCTCTTCCGACTGCAGCAATTGCTGTGATGGGTCCAGAAGCTGCGGTAAATGCAGTTTATGCCAATAAAATTGCTGCGCTGCCAGAAGCAGAGCGTGCAGCCTTCATAGCGGAAAAACGGGAGGAATTTCGTGAAGATATCGATATTTATCGACTTGCTTCTGAATTAATCATCGATGACATCGTCGAGCCAAATCGTCTGCGCGCAGAATTAGCTGCTCGTTTAGATGTTTATATGTCTAAGTATCTTGTATTTACTGAACGGAAACATGGGGTATATCCTGTTTAATCAAAAGTGGATAGCATTTCAACATAAAAGTTTTTAATAGTTTAAAAGGACTTTCCTTCGGTAGGAAGGTCCTTTTTCGTAATATCAGAATTTATATGTTGACCCTTTTTTGTGAAGCCGCAGTTTAGCTTTAGAAAAAGCAATGAGCCGTATTGGTGACCAAAAAAACAGGAAATCGGGAAAAGAGGTCACCAATAAGCCGTATCGGTGCTAAAAATGCCTCTGAACTGGCAAGCACCAATGAGTGCTATAAAAAATGCCCTTTCACACGCCAACACTTGCCTCTTGCTGGAAATAAATCAGAATTTCCCTGATTTGAATATGGAATATAGCAGCCAAAGAAACATCAATAGGGCTACTCCAAATCCAATTTCAATAGCCGGTATGTTCCAGAGAAGGAGCGATTGCCTACTTAATGCAGAGCCAATAATTAGTCCAACCATAATAATACTAAAAGCAAGTAAGACAATGCTAAAAGATAATCGATTGCTAATACGATCTAATTTGGTTAAAAACAGATCAAGTTCGGGAATTGTAATTTCCATGCGCATTTTCCCTTTTTTTAGTACGGTTGTATATTGTTGGATCGATTTTGGCAATTCCGTAAGTATTTCCGCATATTCAAACATATGGTTTAAAACTTTTCCGGCTACCTTTCTTGGGTGATAACGTTCTTTTAGCAGCTGTCGGCCAAAAGGTTCAGCCATTTTTATGATACTAAGTTCGGGATCTAACTGTTCGACTGTCCCTTCGATGGTAAGAAGTGTTTTTCCTAATAAGATTAGATCTGCTGGAATCTGAATATGGTGTTGGTAGGCTATCGAAAAAAGATCATTTACCGCCTCACCAAGACTGACCTGACTTAAAGGGACATCGTAATATTTCTCCTTTAGCTGATCTACATCCGATCTTAATCGCTGCATATTGACATCATCAGGCACCAATCCCATTCGGGTAATCGCTTTAATCACTCCGTCTGTGTTTTGACGCATCATCGAAATGACCAAAGAAGCAAAGTGAGATTTTAGTTCCGTAGTAAGGCGTCCAACCATACCAAAATCCATAAAAACGATGACTTCTCCTGGTAATGCTATGATATTCCCTGGGTGGGGATCTCCATGAAAAAAGCCTTCGATCAAAATTTGATGGAAAATAGCATGAACTAACCGTTCAGCCAAGATTTTATGGTTATATTCTTCATCTTCATTTTTTTGTATTTCATTCAATTTTTTTCCTTCAATGTATTCCATTGTCAGCACTTTTGGCGTTGAATACTTCCAATATACTTTAGGGATACGGATTTTCGGATCGTTTTCAAATTGTTTATCGATCTTTTCCGCATTTCGTCCTTCAATGGTATAATTCAGCTCAGCTCGAAGAGACATGGAAAATTCTTCAACCATATCCCGTAGCTGATATTGAGCCGCCCATTTCAACCGTAGTTCAGCTAGCAACGCTAACTCTTGAAGGATTTCTAAATCGGTTTCAATAATTTTTTTGATATTAGGACGTTGGATCTTTACAGCGACTCGCTCCCCAGAATTCAAAACCGCGAAATGGACTTGTCCAATAGAAGCAGCCGCAAGGGGGGACTCGTGAAATTCTTCAAATACAGAGTCAATCGCCACACCTAATTCTTGTTCGATAATGGTTTTTACCTCTTGAAATGAAAAGGGAGGTACACGATCTTGGAGTTTTTCCAGCTCATGAATGATGTCAGCAGGAATTAAATCCGGACGTGTACTCGCAATCTGTCCTATTTTAACAAAAGTTGGCCCCAATTCCTCTAAGAACAATCGAATTCGTTCACCCAACGTTTTTGAATGAATCTCTGGATAGTCTTCGACAAATAATCGTTTAGGCAAGGAAAGAAGTTCAAGAAGTCCTAATTCCTTGATCAAAAAACCGAATCCATTGCGGGAAAATGCCGCTACGATATCTCGATAGCGCTGAAAATGTCGAATTCTTTTTTCAAAAATAGGAGACACTCCTTCCATAACAACTAGGTTTTTATTTCAATCCGGTTTATTTTCTCGATTTTCTAATTGATCCAACCGTTGTTCCAATCGCTTAATATCATCTTTGGAAGCTAGATTTAATTCACCAAACAATTCTTTGATTCTTTTGCTTACCATTTGATCCAACTCTTTTTGCGTTTCATTTCCTTTTTGTACTAATTGGTCAACTAATTCTTTTGACTCCTCACGGCTCAATTCCCCTTTTTTCACCAACTCATCTACCATTTTTTTAGCCTGCTCTTTACTCGCCACTACAAGTCCTAATCCTAATGCCATTCCTTTTTTGATCATGTTTTTCATTATAGTGATCCTCCTCATAAGATTAGTGTTTTTCTTTATTGATTAACGAAATCACGTCCATCATTTTATGTTCCGCATCCCGTTCGCCAGCTTCTATGCATTCTTTAATTTTTGTAATATCGAATGCTTGAAAATTGCCTACTTGGGGACGAAAGACTACATCTGCAAAACGAAGATTTTCCCGTCTCATTTCAACCATCATTAGGGATAAGGAACGGTTTATTACATCAAACATATTACGTGGTTCTCGCTCTTCGTGTTCCCTTTCCACATCTACAGCCATTACAATATCCACACCTTCATTTCGGGCTATATCTGCTGGCAAATTATTCAAAATACCTCCATCCACCAATACCTTGCCATCATAATTGACAGGAGCAAAGAACCCAGGCACGGAAGTTGTTGCCCGAATGGCTAAACTCAAACTACCTTGATCAAAAATAAATACCTTCCCCTTTTTTAAATCTACGGCTACTGCTCGGAATGGAATAGGAAGCTCTTCTATTCTGATATCTTCTCCTTTTTGTTCCAGAAATTGAAGCAACAACGCATATACTTTATTCCCTGCAATAAGTCCTCGTTTTCCAATCCCTATATCAACAATACGGTAAGATGGGGTCGAAAGAACAAAATCCTCAATTTCTTCGATATCAAAGCCAGCGGCAACTAACCCACCAATAGCCCCTCCCATACTAGTTCCTGCAATAAAATCAATGGGAATTTGATGTTTTTTTAAAACTTTTAATACACCAATATGGGCAAGACCTCGCACGGCACCTCCACCTAAAGCTAAACCCACTTTCATTATTTTTTTCCTCCTAATTAATGATCGTAGGAAGAACACAGATCGATCTTCTACAAAAAAGGTAACCGAAATTTTCCTTGTGGGTGCTTTCCTCCCTTAAATAACTTAGGTTCTCTTTTCATTTGGGTTTTCATACTACTATAACCTGCCATTTTTTAGTCATACCAGAACACAAAAAACCATAAGAGACCAAAAAAGTGGTCAATGCGAACGATAAAACACTTCATTTAGTGAAATTATTCACAAAAGATTGTTTTTAGCACTATACTGGTTTGCTCTAATAACTGAAAAGTTTAACTATATGATAACATATTTTTAAGAACAGCCAATGGAGATTGAGTCATGTTTTTTTGACAGTCTGCTATTTTGGTTTATCATATAAGGAAGGGATACCCCTTCTAGATGTTATTATTCTTCATACATTTTCATAGTACCAAAAAATGAGTTGTTTTTTCATTTTTCAAAGGTTGTCAAGTAAGATAATGGGTAGCCTTTAAAAATTTTTAAATGGACGGGTCCAGGAGTTCAACAAGAATTTTAGGGAAAGCCCTCTATTAGCAAATAGGGACTTGTGATGGGAGTTGTGCAACTTTGAAAAAACATATGTTGTTAATTACCACTGTGGCTTTTGGAGTCTTGTTAAATCCTTTAAATTCTTCTATGATCGCCGTAGGACTCTCTAGAATTCAACAAGATTTTCAACTTTCTTATTCCGATGCATCTTGGCTCATTTCTACATACTATTTATCAAGTGCAGTTGCGCAACCAGTAATGGGAAAATTAAGTGATCTATTTGGGAAAAAGCGCTTGTTTATCGTTTTCCGACAGAAGACTCCCACCTCAATCGTGTGAAGGGCGAAGCCCAACGATAGGTGGGAGATGAATGTCGGTTAGGCGATAGCCTA
>NZ_JAUSUN010000041.1:0-18909 GCF_030814065.1 Mesobacillus stamsii | reverse complement strand
AAAGGAAGGATTAAGATTATTAGCGTTAGCATAGAAACAAAAACTCTTGGAACAAGAGGGTTAGCTCGGTCAGTTTTTGTTGGCTAGGAAAAGCAGCGATAAGTCGAGAAGCCCCCACTTCAAGCGACCTGTAAGGGTGGTAAGTGGTGGGAGTAGTTCACGACCCAATCCTTATAGAGAGGCCCTGTTCTCCCGTTGCACCAATTCTCTTTTCTTACAAGCGATGAGGGGCACTCATTTGGTAGACTATTTTTTGTATTACTCTTACAAACCAAAGGTGAGGGAATTACCCTCACCAGATTAATAGTTTCTTAGTTCCCAACCGTCATTTGAGAATTCTAGATGGATTGTTTCTCCATTAGATCGTGTGATTGACGGATTATAAACATACCAGCCTCTTCGGTTTGTATTAGTATCCGTATCATATCGGAACCTGATATATTTTGTATGCTCTGTTATGTTAAATTTATTCGTTTTCCATTCTGAGCTACCAGTATAAGTCTCGGCAACCGTCCAATTGTCGCCATCCACCGACGTTTCTACTAGGCCAAAGTCATAGCCATCTTCTAATCGATACCAAGTATCAAAAGATAGTGTAGCTTCTGCTTCCAAATCCACCTCTGCTGTTAGCGCGCTATTCAGGTTACTTCCATAACCAGAGAACCAAGCATCATCCTTGTTCGGAATAGCTACCGGTATGGCGTCAGCTACTTGACGCGCAAATTGACGACGCGCCGAATTCGTTGATGGTGTTGACCTGGATGGATGAACACGGTTGGTTAATAGGATAGCAATGGTGTTGTTTTGTTTATTAATTACCATCGATGTTCCTGTATAACCTGTATGTCCAATCGAATTACCAAATAAAGCATCCATGTACCAGCCTTGATCAATTTCGTAACCGAGTCCATGGCTATTAGCCGAGAATTCAGGGATTTGATTTTCAACTAGCAACTTCACCGTTTCTGGCTGAAGGATTTGTTTCCCACCATAACGCCCATCGTTGACAATAACATGAGCGAATTTAGCTAAATCCGTTGCTGTTGAAAAAATACCAGCATGACCAGCTACCCCGTCTAACGACCAAGCATTCTCATCATGAACTTCTCCCCATACAAGACCTCGATTAGGAAAGGCTTGGTATTCGGTCGCAGCAATTCTATTTTTCAGTTCGGAAGGAGGATTGTACATCGTATCTTTCATTCCTAGAGGCTTCGTTATATTCTCTGCAACGAATTGATCCAATCTTTGACCGGACAAGCGTTCAACTAATGCGCCGAGCGTGATCATATTTAAATCACTATACGTGTACTTTTCTCCTGGTTGAATGCGTAACGGATAATTAAAGACATATTGAAGACATATTGAAGACGGTCCTCTCTTGTTTCCTCTTGGGCATAAAGCGGAACCCATGCAACAAACCCAGACGTATGGGTCAATAGTTGACTAATGGTCACCTCTTCTTTTCCATTTTGTGCAAACTCAGGGATATAGTTAGCCACAGGGTCTTGCAAGTCAAAATAACCTTGTTCATACAAAATCATTGCTGCTGTTGACGTAAACACTTTACTGATTGATGCTAAATCAAAAATTGTATCTTCTTGCATTAAAATCGGATGGTCCATTTCCGTCTTGATCCCATCAGTGTATTTTGCGGCATAACCATAGGCACCTTGTTGAACAATATGACCACGACGAGCCACGATCGTAACCGCACCTGGCATGACACCATCAGCTATCAAATCCGACATCACACTGTCAATTTCATCTAATGGCTGTTGAACCATTCCCGCTCCCCTAGCTAAACCAGGGTGAAGGACAGGTGAATTTACACCAGGGATATTCCATGAAAAGACTGGATGTGGCTTTTTAGAGGACGGTTTTTCCATCGGTATTTCTAGCGTTGGTTTTCCTTCTGATCCAAAAGCACTAACTGTCGGAAAGAAGATCGAACTACTTAAGACAAGCGAAGCTACGATTATCCCCTTTTTCTTATTCATATTAGCCTCCCTTTTTGTTGATTTAGTAGATTAGATACTCGGCACGAACTTGCTTAAACTCATCTAATCCTTCTTGCCATTGTGCTTGGATTTCTTCTACAGACTGGCCATTTTGAATGGCTTCTAGTACCCAACCGTTACCGATTAAGTTGTTGAAGAAGCTACGAAATTGTACATCTTCTGGATACAGATCGTTCATTGTTTTCACGATATGGAGACCAGTTTCTACCGGTTGGTACGCATCACGATCGGTTATGTGAATTTGAACACCATGTGTTAATTTACCAGCATTTTTAGAGAAGCTTGGGGTGAAGGATGCTGCTCTAAAAGTAACTCCTGGCAAGTTCAACTCATTTAATGTTGCCGCAAATTCAGTGCTGTTAATGAACGGTGCACCGAGTAACTCAAATGGTTGAGTTGTACCGCGACCTTCAGAAATATTCGTCGTACCTTCAATTAACGCTGCACCAGGATAAACTAGTGCTGTATCTAATGTTGGCATGTTTGGTGATGGCGCAACAAATTCTAATGGTGTTTCATCATAATACATATCACGATCCCAGCCACTCATCTCAACGACTGTAAGGTCTGCACCAATTTTGAACTCTTCATTAAATAACTTCGCTAACTCCCCAACAGTCATCCCGTGGCGAAGGGGAATAGGATAGTTACCAACGAAAGACTTATATTCCTCATCAAGGACTGGTCCTTCTACTTTTTCCCCACCAAGTGGATTTGGACGGTCTAATACAATAAATGGAATGTCATTTTCCTTAGCCGCTTCCATTGCATAAGCCATGGTGTAAATGTATGTGTAAAAACGAGTACCAACATCTTGAATGTCAAAAAGTAACACATCAATATCCGCTAACATTTCGGCTGTTGGCTTTCTTGTTGAACCATACAGGCTGTACACTGGTAATCCAGTGGGTTCATCTATATAAGATTTAATGTATGATCCAGCTTGAGCATCTCCGCGGACACCATGTTCTGGTCCATATAATGCAGTAAGTTCTACATCCGGATCATTTTGCAATAAATCTACAATGCTATTTAGCTTTTGATCCACACCGGTAGGATTCGTAATTAACCCAACCTTTTTGCCTGCGATTAAGTCTTTGTGGTCGCTTAGCAATGCTTCTACCCCAAGTTGAAACTTATGAGGATTTCCTACTCCTTTTTCATGACCGTACTGGTTCCCATTTCCATTGCCTGTTGCAAATACAGCAGAAAAAGATGTGGATACCATAGTGATTGCTATTATGGCAATTAACCATTTTTTCATTCGTACAACCCCTTTGTTTTTATTGAATTGCGATTGATTTATGAGCGTTCACTTGTGTTTTCTGGCGTTCAATAGGCTTTTTTTGGCGCCAATTTTCGAGCGCACACACTTTGTAGCTGCGTCCGTATAACAAATTTAGTAACTCAGCCCATGCCCAAACTCATACAGTCCAGGAATATCAATTGGTAATTGCCCTGTTGGGTTATTTTCTCCGAACAATGTTGCTGCTGTAGCTTCAAAACTTGCTGGTCTGAACCCGTATTGTGCAAGGTAAGCATCTACACCTGGATATGCCATGATGTCATATGGATTGCGAATGCCTAGACCAATTACTGGCGCATCCACTGCCTCTATAATTTGGTTTACCATTTGCATTTGTGGATGGTCCGGTGATTTCGTCCACAGGCTGTAAGAATAAGTACTTACAATAACTGCAGAAGCATTCTCTAGTTCAGCCAATTGATCAGCTGTTAGTAACTTTGCATGATTGATATGAACCGTATTTTCATGATGAGCAGCTACCGCATCATAAAGGCTACCACTAAAAGAACCTCCAATGACAACTATCTTTTCATCTTGCTTCACGTTCAACGGAAGTACATTTTCATTTTTCAAAAGTGTAATCGAACGCTCTGCTGCTTCCTTTTCCAGTTGTTTATGTGCTTCAGATCCGACTACTGCATTGGCATTAGCAATTTTCTCTTCGATTGGTTGTGGATTTTCTTCTTTCAAGATGCCACGCTTTACTTTTAACGTTAAAATTCTTTCGACTGACTGCTCGATACGTGATTCAGAAATTTCTCCTGATTCAACCGCATCCAATAGTCCCTCAGCAACTTCCGCAAGACCTACAGGCATTAGTACGATATCTGTTCCAGCTTTTACCGCGCGAATTGCTCCATCGACTGGACCAAAGTGATCGGAAATAGCTTTCATGTTCATCGCATCGGTGATGATTAGTCCGTCGTAGCCCATTTCTTCACGCATTAGTCCTGTTAATACTTTTTCAGAAAGTGTAGCAGGGATGGCAATTTCTGTTCCGTCTTTCGCTGAAATTACTTTTGTACCATCAATTTTAGGGAAAGTTACGTGAGCCGTCATGACAGCATCAATACCAGCATCCATCGCTTGTTGAAATGGAAATAATTCCACTTTCATTAAACGCTCTTTATCATGGGGAACTTCGGGTAAACCTAAGTGAGAGTCAACCGCTGTATCGCCGTGCCCAGGGAAGTGTTTAGCCGTTGCCGCTACGCCAGTACCTTGAAGTCCGTTGATATAAGCAACACCCAAATCCCCAACTAAAGTAGGATCACTACCAAATGAGCGGACACCAATAACTGGATTATCCGGGTTATTGTTTACATCTAAAACCGGAGCTAGGTTCATATTGATACCAAGTGCTGCTAGTTCTTCTCCAATTGCTTGACCTACGTTGCCAGCAATTTCTGTAGAACGTGTTGCACCTAATGCCATGTTACCTGGCATATCTGTTCCAGACTGAAGACGTGTAACAATTCCACCTTCTTGGTCAATCGTTAACAGCAGTCCAAATTTTTCAGCAGCCGCTTGATAGTCAGACACTAGTCTCGCTGTTTGTTCTGTTGTCACCACGTTTTCTCTGAAAAGAATCACACCACCAAGGTGATATTCTTTTACAAGCTGTTCGATTTCAGGAAGCATTTCCGTTACATTCGAACCGTTATAAATACGGAAATCCGGCATAAGCATTTGACCGATTTTCTCGTTAATCGTCATATTTGCAATCGCGTTTGAAATAACATCATAACGATCTCCCGTTTCTTTAACGACTTTAGCAACCGAAGCTGGCTTGCCTTTCGGGTTATTAGCATTTTTTGCATCGACTTTATTGTCTAAAGTAATTCTGTCTTCAAAGTTCCCATCAGTAACACTTATAAATGTTCTACCATTTTGGCCAGTAAAAGTGACATTCCCATTTTCGTCAATAGTAGCAACATTTTTGTTAGAAGATTTCCATTCTAAGTTTTCCGATACTGACAAAAATTGACCTTCATTATAGATATGAAGCGCCTTTAGCTGTATTTCCCCATCAGTTACATCTGGATTCACTTCCGGAACATTTTGATAAATAATTAAATCTGACACCTCATCATTTGCTGCTTTTTTTGCACCAACACTTGCCCCACCAACTAATAATTGGGACAGCATTAATACACCAACGAGCAATGATTTTAGGCTAGTTTTCGTACGCTTTTTCATAGAAAAGCCTCCTAGTCATTTGTTAGATTACGTCATTTGCTTGGTTGAATACATATGTGATTGGACTCTCGTGAGGAATGTAGCTAAGTAAAGTCTTATGGAGTATGGATCCTGGGCAAACTGAGTGAAAACCAGAATCGGGATTTTTCTGTGTAGTCATGCCGTGGTGGGAATCAAAGGATGTTCTTATAAAATTTTTAAAAACTCAACCTCCTTTTTAAGCGTTTTCATCTTTCATCACCAATCATACAATTACCATATATAGATGTCTATACCACTTTTATACTAATATCTATACCATTTTAAATGGTGAATAGTACCCGTTTCACTTAGGGATTTTGGCTGAACTATACAGCTTTAGCGATTTAGTCCAACAGAGAAATGGGTGTCTATAGAACTATATCGCAAAAAGATGCATATATATACCCTCTCCTAGTTTAGGTAATGGAATAAGAATCCGGCAGATTAACCACGGATCCTCATTCCACTATTAAGGAAAAAGGCGAGTAATTTTGATCTAGAAAAGGTAAATAACGGAACGAGAAACCACAAAATTTTTAAAGTGGTTCCTCATTCCGTTATAATAATGAGAACTATGAATTTAGGTTTGAAAGTACAATAAAAAAGGCGTGTGAATCTGTTGTCCATATACACAACCTCTTTTTAAAATCAAAACCCCTCCAAAACGGAACGGTTTACGTGGGCTAAATAATTAATCTTTCAAATAATTCATCATCGCATTTTTCAAATGGCCATTCGCTTTATCCAAATGAATGAGCGCTGTTTCAAGATCCGTACCAGTTACACCTATAAAAATGGCTGCTTTTAAATTTCGGTTACTTTTAACCATTAACGCTTGCGCCTCTGACTCTGACACATCTACTAATTCCATTAATGTCTGCTCGGCGCGCTTGACTAGTTTTTTATTAATCAACTGCATGTCTACCATTTGGTTTTGATAAACTTTTCCAAGACGGATCATGGTGGCTGTTGAAATCATATTTAACACTATTTTCTGTGCGGTTCCGGCTTTTAATCTAGTAGAGCCACGGATCACCTCTGGACCAACGACGACTTCTATCCCGCAGTCACTCCATTCCGATGAAATGGTGTCATGGTTGCAGCTAATGGAAATAGCTGTTGCACGAAGTTCTTTCGCATATTTAATCGCAGCAACAGAATATGGTGTGGAACCGCTAGCGCTAATTCCAATCACCACATCTTTTTCCCCAAAAGAATAACCATCTAATTCACGGACAACCACGTTCTCATCGTCTTCATGCTGTTCGAGTGGCTCCCACATTGCTTCTTTGCCACCTGCTACTAACCCAACCCAACGGCCTTCTTCGACGGAAAAAGTTGGTCCTAGTTCGACGGCATCCAATACTCCAAGTCGCCCGCTTGTACCAGCTCCGACTACAAACACGCGAGCACCTTGCATCCACTTTTCAACGATTAAATCAACCGCCTTGGCAACTTGGGGTAGTGCATTTTTCACGCCTTGTTCAATTGCTCGGTCTTCCTCTAGCATGAGCGAAACAATACCGAAAGAAGACATTTCATCTATTTTTAGACTATTTGTGTTCAATGATTCTGTTACTTTTTGTGTCATTTTACAAGCACTCCAAACTTAGAATCTCTTCAAATCAATCATAAATTTATATCGATCAGCTCGATACGTTGATTTCACTATTTCAAACACTGTATTATCTTCCAATTTGGAGCTGCGTTCCATGATCATTACCGGCGATAATTCTGGGATTTCTAACAATTTCACTTCTTCTTTGTTCGCAATGGAAGCTTCAATCACTTGTGTTCCACCAACGATTTTCATGTGTAACGTTTCTTCAACATAGTAATATAAAGAATTTTTAACAATCTCACTCGTTAAGCCTTGAACGAGATTGGCAGAGATATAGGTTCGTTCTAAAGCCATTGGGATATTTTCGGCTAACCGGATCCTTTTTATTTTATAGACTGGGCCGTGCTCTTGTATATTAAGCGCACTTGCTAATTTAGCGTCGGCGGGAATGATTTCAAAATTAATGAGTTTGCTACTCGCTTCCATCCCTCTTGCTTTCATATCTTCGGTAAAGCTTGTTAAGCCTTGAAGATTTTGCTCAAACTTCTGCTCCATGACGAATGTTCCTTTTCCTCTTACACGATAAAGGAAACGTTCGTTTACTAAATTAATAATCGCTTGTCTGACCGTCATTCTGCTAATCCCAAATTGCTCAGAATACTCGCGCTCTGATGGTAATGCATCACCAGGCTTCAATTGACCACTTTCTATTAGTTGTTTGATGGATTCTTCTAGCTGATGGTAAATCGGTATTGGGGAATTTTTATCAATCATTTGTCTTTCCTCCCAGAAAATCGGCCTACAGTTATTGTAAAAAAGTGGATGGGACTCTTGTATGCTTTAATACCGCTTCGTCAGCAATAATCGTAACATTCGGATGCTTTTTCAAAATAGAAGCTGGGAAGGATGGATCGATTTCTCCATTTAATAAACGATCTAACGCCTTACTTTTCTTTTCCCCAGAAACTATTAGCAGTATTTCTCTGCTTTTCATAATATTTGCGATGCCCATCGTTATTGCTTGTTTTGGTACCTCTTCCATTTTATCAAAAAACCTTGCATTTGCTTCACGTGTTGCTTGTGTAAGCTCAATCACGTGTGTGGTCGAGTCGAAGGCTGTACCTGGTTCGTTAAAGCCGATGTGACCATTACTTCCTAATCCAAGAAGCTGTAAATCAATCCCTCCACGGTCGGCAATTTTTTGTTCATACTCTTTGCACTCTTGTTCAAGGTCTGATGCCATTCCGTTCGGTATATTTATTTGCTGTTTTGGAATATCCACATGGTCGAATAAATGTTCCTTCATGTAATGATAATAACTATTTGGGTCTTCTGCTTTCACGCCAATGTATTCATCCAGATTGAACGTTGTAATATGCTGGTAGGTTGTATTATTTTTCTTATGATCTTGTACTAAGCATTTATACGTTTCTATCGGAGTCCCACCCGTTGCTAACCCAAGTGTTAAATCCGGCGCCTGCTTTATTTTATCTAAGAGATATGCAGCTGCTTTTTCACTCATGTTAGAGTAATCTTTTGCTGTTATCATTTTCATTTGTTTGTTTCTCCTTTCTGAAATGCCAGTTTTCCTTGGCAAAAAGTCATCACGACTTCGTTGTTTTTATCTAAAATAACGATATCGGCATCTTTTCCGATTGAAATGCTTCCTTTCCGTTCATACAATCCTAACTCTTTGGCCGCATTGGATGATGACATTAAAATCGCGTCCGCTACCGTACAGTCTGTGTATTCAATGATATTTTTAAACGCTTGCCCCATTCGCAACACACTACCAGCTAACGTTCCATCTGCTAGTACGGCTTTATTGTCGGTAACCGTTACTTCTTGACCACCTAAATCATAAATGCCATTTTTCAAACACTTGGCACGCATCGCATCGGTAATCAACATTAGTTTATCGGATGTTTTTTGACGATAAGCCAGCTGAACCGCCTCAGGCCTTGCATGCACGCCATCCGAAATGATTTCAACCATTAATTTGTCTTTAAGAAATGCTGCGCCGACCACACCTGGTTCACGGTGATGTAGACCGCTCATTTGATTGTATAAATGCGTAACATGGGACAATCCATGTTCGATCGCCTCTTCCACTTGTGAAAATGTTGCATCAGAATGACCAATCGAAGCAATAACATTATTATCTTTTAAATAGGTGATTAATTCGGCACCCCCAGGTTGTTCCGGGGCTAAAGTAACTAATTTAATATGACCATTGCTTAATGCTTGCCAGTCTTTAAACACTTGTAAATCTGGGTCGATAATATGGCTGGACGGTTGAGCACCAGCTTTATTTTTATTAATAAAAGGACCTTCCAGGTGAATGCCCACTACTTCTGCTTGCCCAGTCCTTTGGAGGTTGTCGATAAAATCAGCAACATTCTGAAGAGCCGCTTCAATCGCCGTTTTCTCTTGCGTAATCGTTGTCGCTAAAAAACTAGTGGTTCCTTCTGCCGGCAAAGAGGTTACCATTTTCTCTAATGCTTCTGTTGTTGCATCCATGGTGTCCGCACCATTAACGCCATGGATATGAACGTCAATCATCCCTGGAACCATTTTGGAACTTCTAGGCAATTGGATTACCTCATAGTCCTCACTAGTAGGAGAGTCTTCCATTTTTCCTATATCTTTAATTTGATTATCTTCTATGATTAAATAGCCATTTTCTATAACATCTGTTTCTGTATATATCGATGGATTTGTAATAAGGATCTTTTTTTTCATTCCCCACACCACACTTTATCAAATTTATATTTTTAGGATAGCACCATTAAATATAGTTGTCTATACATATAAACGTAAATTTTTCAAATGTCTATGCTAAATGTTACCGTTTTATGAATGAAACATAGTTTAAAATCAACATTGAAAACACTTACATTTATATTATTAAAATATTGAATATTGGTATAGACAACTATATTGCGTTATGCTAGAATACGGAAGAAGATATTAATTCCACACCAAAAAGGAAGGTGAAAGCGCTCACTTGTATTTTTTATTTTTTGAGTAAGTTTTATCTATTCTGATAAGGAGGTCGTTAAAAAATGATGAATTATTTTCAAAGACTTGGCCGTTCATTAATGTTACCGGTTGCAGTTTTACCAGCAGCGGCAATTTTAATGGGTATCGGTTATTGGATCGATCCTTCAGGTTGGGGTTCCGGAAGTGCTGTTGCAGCTTTCTTAATTAAAGCTGGTGCTTCGATTATTGATAACATCCCAATTTTATTTGCTGTTGGTGTTGCGCTTGGTATGGCAAAAGAACGTGATGGTTCTGCTGCACTTAGTGGTCTTGTTGCATTCCTTGTAACAACTACATTACTTTCACCTGGTTCGGTTGCAATGCTTCAAGGAATCGAAGCAGATGCGGTAAATCCGGCATTCGGAAAAATCAGTAATGCTTTTGTTGGTATCCTTTCTGGTATTATAGCTTCTATTATGTACAACCGGTTTAGTCACGTAAAATTACCGGATGCCTTAGCATTCTTTAGTGGGAAACGTTTAGTTCCAATTATGACTGCTGTATCTATGCTTGCTGCTTCTTTTGTATTACTCTTTGTATGGCCAGTTGTATATGGAGGATTGGTTTCCTTCGGTACAGGTATGGCTAGCTTAGGTTCTGTAGGTGCAGGGCTATATGGTTTCTTTAACCGTCTACTTATTCCAACTGGTTTACACCATGCCTTAAACTCTGTATTCTGGTTTGACGTTGCTGGTATCAATGACATTGGTAACTTCTGGTCTGGTAAAGGAGAAAAAGGTGTAACTGGTATGTATCAAGCAGGTTTCTTCCCTGTTATGATGTTTGGTCTTCCTGCAGCTGGTTTAGCGATGTATCATACAGCTAAAACAAAGCAGAAAAAGCAAGTTGCTTCTCTAATGTTAGCCGGTGGTTTCGCGTCATTCTTCACTGGTGTAACTGAGCCAATGGAATTCGCATTCATGTTCCTAGCTCCATTCTTATATGTTGTTCACGCTGCATTAACTGGTCTTTCTCTATTTATAGCTGCAACATTTCACTGGACAGCAGGTTTTGGTTTCAGTGCAGGTTTTGTTGACTTCGTATTAAGTTCAAGACTTCCATTAGCTAACATGCCGTTCATGTTAATACTACAAGGTCTTGTGTTCGCTGTAATTTACTACTTCTTGTTCCGTTTCTTGATTATTAAATTTGATATCAAGACTCCTGGACGGGAAGATGATGAAGTGGAAAGTGAAGATGGTGAAGGCGTTGTATTAACTGGTCAAGACAAAATCGCTGGTATGGCAGCTGAAATTTACGAAGGATTAGGTGGAGATGCTAACGTTGTTTCTGTTGACAACTGTGTGACTCGCTTACGTCTTGAAGTAAAAGATATGGACGCTGTCGATCAGAAGAAAATCAAAGCAACTGGTGTACCTGGAATCAACGTGGTTGGTAAAAACAACATCCAAGTAATCGTTGGAACTCAGGTACAATTCATTGCAGATGAAATTCATAACATCCGCAAAAAAAATAAGGCATAAATAATGAGTGAATGAAGTTCCTTAGTCACATGCGGTGAGTAGGGAACTTCTTCTTTTCCCATAACGAATTGTGAGGTGAAAGTAAATGAAACGTATTTTAAACTGTTTTGCATCCGATTTTAAACAACTAAAAGGAAAAGACCTATTACAATCGATTGCTGCTAGTGAAGGTAGAACGGTAGTTTCTGAGATTGTCGTTTCGGTACAACCGCTTTACTATGAAATTTCCAATCCGGAGATTGCAGCTGCTTTTGGTGCAGACCTATTATTACTTAATATGCTTGATGTTGAAAACCCTGCTATTGCAGGTGTGGATGCGGATGGACCTAAAGTGATTAAGCGGCTTAAGATGTTAACAGGAAGACCTGTTGGTGTCAATTTAGAGCCAGTTGATGTTAGTGCCGATGCTGCCGAAGAGTTACTTTCCTTACCTCTTGGACGAACAGCTGCTGAAAATTCTTTGGTCAAAGTAAAAGAACTTGGCTTAGACTTTGTTTGTTTAACTGGTAATCCGAAAACAGGTGTTACGAATGCAGAAATATTGAAGGCCATTAGTAGAGCCAAAGATGTGCTTGGCGATGATGCTTTCATCATTGCTGGTAAGATGCATGGAGCTGGAGTTAAGGGTGAGGCCGGGTCTTCTATCTTAAATGAAGAAACCATTAAAGCCTTTGTTGAAGCTGGGGCTGATGTTATCTTAATTCCGTCTCCAGGGACAGTACCAGGAATAACCGTGGAACGGGCGCATGAGTGGGTTTCTTTGGTACACCAGTACGGAGCATTAGCCATGTTAACCATTGGCACGAGCCAAGAAGGATCAGACTCAAATACCATCCGTCAAATTGCTTTACAAAATAAGATGGTCGGTGCTGACTTACACCATATCGGCGATGCCGGTTACACAGGTATTGCAATTCCTGAAAATATTATGGATTATTCTATTGCGATTCGCGGGAAGCGACATACGTATATTCGGATGGCTGGTTCGATTAATCGATAAAAGAAATAAGGCAAAGGGACATGGGGACAGGTTTATTGTCCCATTTCTGTTTGTATATCCGATATCCTATTAAGCTCTTTCCTATCCCTTTTACATTAAAATCCACAGGACAAAATTAAAATCCTGATAAAGCAATTTGTAAATAAAACCCTGTAAACAATTTGGTTATTCATATTAGTAAACGAGCGAATTTGGCTATATTCCATCCGAAATGGGGTATGGCAAATTACAAAAGATTCGTTCCACCAAGAGGTTACGGTACCAATTTCACAAGTTGGGTTTGGATGAAACCAGTATTATCAAGGGTCTTGGATTTTTGTCCGTTGGCTCTAACACAAAAAAATATTCGGGATAGCGGCAGGGAATCTGGTGGGACATGGTTCCTGTCCCTGCGTCCCTTCGTCGAAGCCCATAACGGAAAGGTTGTATTAATCAGTATAGTTTAGCAAGGATCGATATTTCGTGTGATACTTCTGCGACTTCAATAAGAAACTCGCCACCAACTAGCAGTGACGAGCATGTATAATGGATTATAATTTATCTAATTCTGTTTGAAACGCATTGAGATGATTGTATGATGCGTTCATCAATTTTCCAAAGACATCCTTGACGTCAGCAGGAAGATCGGGTTGTTCCAAGAAAAATTCATACATCTTGATGTTATCAATTTCGGCTTGAACTCCCATTTGATAGACCTCTTTCAATGTCTCTGGTATTTCTACCTTGCTTGTATCTTCAGGCATCGGCAGTTGATACTCACTGAACAGCGGGACCAGTAAATCAATGTGATGCTGTTCTGCTTCTGAGATGTTACTAAACGGACTGTCTACATTAAACTGCTCCATAATGATTTCATATTCAGCTAAGGCAAAGTATTCATCACGGATGGCGAAGTCAAGCATTTCCTGCAGCGAAGGATCTACGAGACTTAAAGACGGATGATCGGAGGTGGCTTGGCTTAAATCCGGTTTCACTTGATTGTGACCCTTACCTTGACCTTGCTGCCCTTGACCTTGATGGCCCTGACCTTGTTGCCCTTTGCCTTGTTGACCCTGGACCTGTGTATTCGTATTTGTTTCGTCAGCTTGAGTTGTCTGTATAGTATTCTCTTGGGGAGCTGGGGATGAAGCATTAGCCAGCAAAATACCTCCTCCAGTTAAAAGTCCGATAGCTGCTACTGTTGAAATCATAAATTTCTTGTTCATGTCAATCTCTCCTTTTTTTCTATCATTCTGTCCTACAACCTTAGAATACAGAGAGAGTTTGACGGGCTAAAGACGAATTTATGACGAAAATAAGTTTTTTCATGGGGGGTTTCCCTGATGCTGTGGTTTATCTGTATTTTTCATGGAAAGGGGAGAGCATTATTTCCTTTATATTATTAGATTACGTTCTCTAATAAGGGACATGGAAGGGACATGGGGAAGGGACATGGGGACAGGTTTATTGTCCCATTTCTGTTTGTATATTCGATATCCTATTAAGCTCTTTCCTATCCCTTTTACATTAAGAGCCACAGGACAAAATTAAAATCCTGATAAAGCAATTTGTAAATAAAACCCTGTAAACAATTTGGTTATTTATATTAGAAAACGAACGAATTTGGCTATATTCCATCCGAAATGGGGTTTGACAAATTACAAAAGATTCATTCCACCAAGAGATTACGGTATCAACTTCACAAGTTGGATTTGGATGAAACCAGTATTATCAAGGGTCTTGGATTTTTGTCCGTTGGCTCTAACACAAAAAAATATTCGGGATAGCTGCAGGGAATCTGGTGGGACATGGTTCCTGTCCCTGCGTCCCTTTTTTACTATATCCAGCTATTGCCCATATCAGTAATGCATCCTTTCTTCGCCCGACTGATTCTCTCATTGTTAAAACTAAATTTTCGATTCGAACTACTTCTATAGAGTGTTCCCAGCTGCGCTACTGTATTTTTATTAACAATTTCTGCACGCCTGGCAGAATTATTCGAAAAAACGACACACAATAAGTAAATTATTGGTTTTTTATTACGATATAATAATTTATAGCCCCACTGAAGTTCTTCTTTAAACCTCTCTTTTTTTAAAAAAACAAAGATGAAAGCTGGTCGATTCCTTTATGAAGAACATTGGTAATACGAAGAATATTTGTAACAAGAAACAACCTCAAGTAACCGTACTAATGAAGCATTTTAAGAATCCAAAAGAACGTGAAGAAATTGAAAAGAATTTAAAAGTAGGTGCTGAGTTTGACATGAGGCATCGAGGACATTTTTTATTTTATGGGGAAGATTTTATCAGCTATAAACTCGAACGCCCCTACGACAAAAACCGCAATGAATTTCTCCGTATCCTAACAAAGTACATGAGTAATACCTTGGAAGATCAATGCCCTTCCTCATGGAAAAAGTGCAAGAGGCCATTCTGGGAAGAATTGATCTTCACCCACTTACCTCATGTTATTAGAATTACCCCTGACCAAAAACAAGTTGAAACCTTCCTTTCCCAATTAAAAATGTTTATTCAGTGGCTCGATAAACGGGTTGGAACTACTTGGTTTCCAGTCGTTGATAAGTATTCAAAAGAGGCTATTTCTGACCTAAAAATGTCTGAGCAAGTACTAAATGCTATATTTTTGAGAGACTTCCCACAAATTCACCAGAAAGACTTTAGTGCCAAAAAAAGCATCGAAAAAATGAAACAAAGTTTTGATCAATATACTAAAAGCTTGGATAGTCTTTTCGAGGTTACAAGTATCATTGACCAGATTACTGTATTAACAGAATTCAATACCAATAAAACCTTTTACGTAAAAGGTTTACCAACCCAACTAATAATTCCTGGACTTATTATGAGTGGTGGAATTGGCCGAAAGAGCGGAACCCTTCTTTGGGAGTGGTTTCAAACAGAAGGAATCTATCCACAAAAGGGGAGAAAATACCTTAAACTAGCTTAATAGTTAATTATATACTCTCACGTAGCATTCCCATTCCCAAAATCATCAATAACTAACATTTCTTCAACGTCTCTTTCATTTCCTATTGTATAAATTGATCATTTACCAAACCCAATAGGAGCTAGTGGACTAGCTGGGTCCTTTTGGGTTTCTGTGCTTCGGCTTTAATCCCTGGAGTAACTATTCCATCCCATTAAAAAGTGGTATAAGGAACCAATTTGGTCAGAGGCTGAAAAAAAGTGGCCTCTCACAAGTTCACTTACCCCATGAGAAACCTCTAATTTTTAGGTCTCGGCACCATTCCGGCACCAAAAACGTTATGATGACTCCAAAAACCCTTATATATCAAGGGTCTTTTGGGTGTTTTACATCATGCCGCCCCTAAGGTGAGAGTGTGTAATATCTTTAACTAGGTGTGCGTAAATTGCGGAAAATCAAGGTTTTGCTAAATTCTGTCAGTAACATCTTTAACGATAATTCACTGTTTTTCATTTGATTGCGTTAGCAAAATGTTAACATCGCAGATAAAATGATGTAGGAGTGTATATCTTAATCGACAACTCTACTGTATATTTTACTAAGCATTTTTATTTATTGTACTTAAATATAGGTTTAATGAATCTTCTACTTCGCCCTCGACTAACTTAATAAAGTCATCATATTCTTTTTGCGTATGTGCTTTATCTAATGCATCATAATAAGCTATTCGATTTTCCACTTTAATAACAATTGGTGGAAAACCATCTTTCATGAGTTCTAAATTTAGTAACAACCGTGATGTCCGACCATTTCCATCAATAAATGGATGAATGCCAACAAAAATAGCATGTAGCATAGCTCCACGAGCAACTGGATGCAATTTTTTTGTTTCTGCTTTTTCATACCATGCCATCAACTGTTCCATCTCTTCTCTTATGCGGAAGGGAGTTGGAGGTATATGTTTAGCACCAGAAATAAAAACTTGCTGGTCCCGATATTCACCCGCATATTCATCATCGATTCCTTTTAGTACAAGCCGATGTAGATTCTTTATTTGCCACTCCGACAAAGGTTCACTTTTTTGTACAATCTCTTCTACAAAGTGAATCGCATCTCGATGATTAAGAACTTCCAAGTGTTCACGCAGCGTTTTACCACCAACAGTAATTCCCTCTAAAACTACCTTCGTTTCGTTGATAGTTAACGTGTTTCCTTCAATCGCATTAGTATTGTATGTCCATTCGAGTAATAACTTTTCACGTAAACTTTTGACTGTATATTTGGGTAATGGTCGATTGGCATCTAGAAGAACTTTTTTTTGATTAATATGATCAAACATTGGCTTAACACCTCTCTCACTCAAACATGAACTTAAATTGAGAATAGCATCGTTGCTCTGAATATACCCTGTAAACCAATATTATTCAAATCTAAGCTTTTACAAGTTTCAATAAATGCACGTACATCATCTTGCCATTTGCAGCTTTTTCTTAAGGAGTAAAATCAGTCGCTGTTTTCTTTATATTACGTGCATGACTATAAGGTCTATTACGACTTTGCGCTTTATAAAGATCCTATTTTAATTTTATATTTTCTTTTCTTAGTCTAATAATCTCTGTTAAAGCCTGATTGAACTGTTCTTGAATAATCATTAAAGCTACTCCAATCATTATATCTTTAACTCATTACCAATATTTTTCACCCTTTTGTTTTAGTAGACCTTGAGAGGAATTGTTCTTTTTTATATTGGATATAATGGAAATTTGGTAACAAATCCATCAAGAAAGTGAGGTTTACAAATAAAATGGAAGGTCATTTTTACAGACGGGGCTGTACCTGCAAAAAGAAGAAAAAATGCATATGTGGTTCAAACTGGGCTTTCACAATTGATATTGGATTAGACCCAATCACCGGCAAGAGATATAATGCTACATATAAACTAGACAATAAAAAAGGAGTTTCTTAGTTGTATGCCAAACACACGAAGAAAGTTTAACTCAGAAGAAAAAGCACGAATAGTGCTGGGGAGGGACATGGGGACAGGTTTATTGTCCCATTTCTGTTTGTATATCCGATATCCTATTAGGCTCTTTCCTGTCCCTTTTTCATTAAGAGCCACAGGACAAAATTAAAATCCTGATAAAGCAATTTGTAAATAAAACCCTGTAAACAATTTGGTTATTAATATTAGTAAACGAGCGAATTTGGCTATATTCCATCCGAAATGGGGTTTGACAAATTACAAAAGATTCGTTCCACCAAGAGGTTACAGTACCAATTTCACAAGTTGTATTTGGATGAAACCAGTATTATCAAGGGTCTTGGATTTTTGTCCGTTGGCTCTAACAAAAAAAAATTTGGGATAGCGGCAGGGAATCTGGTGGGACATGGTTCCTGTCCCCGCGTCCCTTCTTGACATCTTGTAGCACTGCACTATACAAGGTATTGCTCTAACCTTCTGATATTAGCCGTAATCTTTTTCAATATTCTTTGTGCAATATTTTGTCATAATATAGTCATTTATATATTGCAGATCTTCTAATGCCTTGGGCGAGTATTCTACTTTTGGCATATTTATATTCCTAGTATAGCTTCAACATCATCTGCCGAAACCCACCCTTTCTCTCTTGCTGATTTCTCGCCTTCTTCAAGCTTAGACAATAATCTGATAGTCGCTTTCAACTTTTCTAAATCTTTAATTGTTACGATTGCATATTCTCCTCGTCCATTTCTGGTTAAATAAACTGGGCTGTTTTCCGTTACTTCATTGAGAACCTCTGTATAATTCCTTAAATCTGAAACCGGTTTTATATTTAGCATGACAATCATCTCCTTATGTAAATATTATACAACATCCAATGTGTATGTTATTTAGTATATAAATAAGCTTTTCTATTCAACAAATGTGCCAGATAATAGAAATAATCAAGGTTTTTAGTTGGGAACTTGAGGTTGCACCTTGATACATATGTAACTAGCTTTACTTTAGTTGTTGACTTCAGCAATACTTGAAATAAGGAAAGGTAGTGACTAAACATGTTTTTTAGTGAACGCTTAAAAAAGGAAAGAGAGAAAAGGGGTTGGTCACAAACTGATCTTGCTTAAAAAATCCATGTTAGTCGACAATCAGTTTCAAAATGGGAAACTGCTAAGAAGTATCGAAGTTATCATTTATGTATAATCACCGATGGTAATATTAGGATGGGTGATGACATTTTTGATGTAGCTTACACTTTTAATTTTTTCATTTGGATACACTATTGTTGCATAAATAATGTCACAATTTTCAGTTTAATATTTTTCCTCTTTTAGAGCCAAAAAAGTAATTACCTAATCAAAGGTGGCTCCAT
>NZ_JAUSUN010000040.1:0-20610 GCF_030814065.1 Mesobacillus stamsii | reverse complement strand
CATCCGTAGATCCCTTAAACCGTGCATATAAGCTTTAACTTCCTGAATTGAATCCATGTTTTCATTTTGGAGGATTTTCATTATTTGTCCGCCTTACCATAGGTTTTATTTACCTATAATAATTGGACGAATATTCCTAAAATCCTTTAATTCCATTTATATAGTATGGAATTAATTTAAAAAAACTCAATTATTTTCACCAATATTTTTTTATTTTAATAAAAAGTCCTTTAAAAATTGATAAAGTCACAAACCACCTGTTCAACAGGTGGTTTGATTTAGCCCTATAAGGGCATGATACTTTCAACGCCTTAAAGACGTGATTCGCAGGCCGGTCACTATCAATGATTTATTTTATCCTCTATCAAATCTGCATCAATTTGATTTTTAATGTATTTCTTTATTACTTCTTCATTTCTTCCCACCGTATCCACATAATAACCTCGTGCCCAAAAGTGCCTATTTCCTTTCTGCTTATATTCTGGATGCTGATCAAATTCATTAAAGCACTTTTTCCTTTTAAATACCCCACAAACGTTGATACACTTATTTTAGGCGGAATTTTTACACATAAATGGATATGGTCAACTGAAACGCCCCCTTCCACTATTTCTACGCGTTTATAGTCGCATAGTTTTCTAATGATCTCTCGAATATCTTCTCTGAGTTTTCCATACATTACAATACATTACTACCTATATTTAGGAATAAACACAATATGGTACAAGTAATTCCATTTTGTATATGATAAACTTGATTTATCCATTATGGACGTCCTCCTCTGCATGACATTGGCCTGCGAAACCTTTGTTTTTATAGCAGAGGAGGACTTTTTTATACGTAAAGGCACTTCCATTTCTGATCTCCCACGCTTAGCGTGGGGCTTAATCTGGAGTTAGGTGGTGTATTCCTCTAAATCCATCAAAAAAGGACAAGATCATGGACAAGATTTCATTAAAAACAATGGTTTTCTCCATAACTCTCAATTATTATATAATGCGGTTTTTTTCCCTTTTTTCCTGATAGTTTCTCGTTTCATTTTAGAGCAATTTTCCCGCCATAAACCGAAAAAAATGGCTTCTCTACCTGAATGAGAAAAGCCTAATTGGTCGTTTTTCTTCTATAGTAATGAGCTTTTTCCTAATAACAAAATGCGTTATGAAACTTGCTTTGCTTAGTATACCTACATTTCGGGAAGTTACTGCAATCGTAAAAAAGAGCCGTACTTCCCTTCTTGATAGTTATCCTCCACCACTATTGGAGCATACATTTTGTTTACTATCTTCTTTTTCTTTTTGCGAACCTTTTCTTTACGGAATCTCTTAAGCCCACGGCCACCAGAGTTCCCATTCATAGGCATGGAAACGGTAATGGGCCCCGTCCTTTTTGGCAGACAGCTTCCCGATATCCACCTAGTTTCCTTCTTCCCATGCCTTGATTTTTAATTCTCCTGAAAGGCTGATTGTATTAGAAGCCGGGAAAGGAAGTTAAGCTCATGGTCAACGAGCCCATCAAGGTTATCCTTCGTCACTAGAGCAGAATCCGCCTGATACAGGAGCTTGAACCAATCTTCCTTGCTTAAGGCTTCCCGGAGCTTTTTGATGAATTTCATGTTCCACTTCACTTCAGAGGTATTGCCGTCCTCCATTTTTGCGAATACGGGAATCCTTATAAAATTTCGGGTTATCTTAAAAAAAAAGCAGACTTTACGTTTTAACAAAAGCCTGCTTTTTCATAGTTTATTAATTATTAATTCTCTTTTTTATTTCATCATACATCTCGTCAATTCCCATTCCTGTTAGTAGTGGAAGTCCGTCAATTACATGGTCTCTTACATGATCTGGGACGATAGTAGTTGAAACTACAATATCATACTCATGAATTCTGTTAATTTCGTCTGCCACCTTAGATTGGTAAAGAGTTACCTTATCTTTTAAACCTTCTTGTTCTAACCACTCTTTTACTTTTCCCGTAACCACAGTGGAAGTTGCCACTCCTGTTCCACACATAATCAAAAGTTTTTTCATGTTGCTTTCCCCCTACCCATTTAATTAAGTTTTGCCGTTGGATCCTCAGCTACTCCTATTACTTTTTTTACTTTAATTTTATTAATATAAATCATTAATCCTAATACGATTACCCCGATTAATGCAATACTGTACCAACTGAAAATCTTAGGAAGCCAAACAAATAGGAATGTTGTCCACACAGCGCCATCTACTAAAGAAGATATACTTTGGTTGTTGCCCATATCAAAGTTCGCAGATTTTGCTGCACTTGTTAACAATGGAGCTACCCAAGTGGCAATATATAAACCTACACCGATGTATAAAGAAGCACCAATGATGGTTCGAATAATATTACCTCGAAATACAGGTACCATTAATGCAATAATAAATGGAATAGTTGCTAAGTCAGCAAATGGTAGTACTCTATTTCCTGGAAGTATAACCGCTAAGAATAAGGTAATTGGCACGATTAACAAAGATGCTGATAATACTGCAGGGTGTCCAATTGCTAGTGCACTATCCATACCAATATATAGATCTCTTCCTGGAAAGCGCTTCTTAACAAAGTTACCCGCAGCCTCAGAAATTGGCGAAAGCCCTTCCATAAGTAAAGATACCATACGTGGGAGTAGTAACAAAACCGCACCAGTTTGAACCCCTAAGTTTAGCACTCCTTTAACATCATATCCAGCTAAAATACCAATGATCAAACCAATCAAAACACCCATAACAGTTGAATCTCCTAAAACTCCTAAACGCTTTTGAATTGTATCTGGATTTGCTTCTAACTTATTAAAGCCGGGGATACGGTCAAACACCCAGTTTAATGGTTTAGCTATAATATAGGATGGTATAGATGTTCCATGTGGGAAAGTAATATTCTTAAATCCGTAAAACTTTTCAATATCTTTTTGTATTAAATCAGCAAGCAAGAATAATAGCATTAAGTGAACAACAATTGTTGCAATTCCAAT
This sequence comes from Mesobacillus stamsii, assembly GCF_030814065.1. Taxonomy (NCBI): domain Bacteria; kingdom Bacillati; phylum Bacillota; class Bacilli; order Caryophanales; family Bacillaceae; genus Mesobacillus; species Mesobacillus stamsii. The sequence continues at coordinate 17,627 of NZ_JAUSUN010000040.1, read as the reverse complement.
TGGAAAGCTACCAGTTAAAGCATACACTAATGCACCCGTAAAAGCAGCGTGCCAATAGTTCCAAACATCGACGTTAAGCGTACGCATAAGACCAAAAGTTAGCAATATTACGTTTAATCCAATACCAATCGGAATTGCTAAGCTTCCTAATGCTGTACCGTAAGAAATAGCTGCAGCTGCGGGCCATCCTACGTCAATTATACTCAATTCCACACCAAAATTTTCTACCATTGCTTGAGCGGCCGGCCCTAAACTGTTTCCTAATAATCCAATAACCAAATTAATACCAATAAATCCAATACCAACAGTTAAACCAGAACGAAACGCCTTACCTACTTTTGTTCCTAATACCAATGCGAAAACAAAAATAATGATTGGTAACATAACGCTTGCACCTAGGTCAACAAACCACTGTAATACACCCATTACATAATCCTCCCTTTAGCATTTCTATATGGATAAATCATTACCACCTTTTTTAATTATACGACCCTAATAATTCATGAAATTCTTCAGAACTTTCTACCTTAGCAATTCTCTCAACAGCATCACTATTTTGAAAAATTCCAGTTAACTTTTGTAGAATTTCTAGTTGTTCATGTGGATTGTTTAAAGCCAACATAAAGATTATTTTGACATCGACTTCTTCATTCAGGTTGTTCATCGATGAAAATTTTACCGGTTCTTTTAATGTAGCAAACGCTATCTTGGATTTTATCACTTTGTCCGCATCCGTATGGGGGATGGCTAACCCATATGGATTTGTCGGCAATCCTGTCGGGTACACTTTTTCTCTTTCCATTACACTTGCAACAAAATCATCAGTCACATAACCTTCTTCATATAATCGGTTACCTAGTACACTCAAAGCTCTTTCTCTTGATTCAGCTTCAAGATTAATTAAGATTAATTCATCATCTATTTTCATAATGAGCCCTCCTTTTTATCTTGAATAACTAATTGAAAATCTTCTATGGTCTCCACAATGGAACTACTACTATTTGCAACAAGAAGTTTCTGTAATGTTAATTCATTTTCTGCGAGCTTACTAAGTTGATAAATTGCCTTAACATGCTGGGTAGCATCGGTTGGTGCAATAATAACAATAAAGTTAATGTTATGATCTTTCGAAAATAACACACCATTCTTCACAACTAACAAGCTCATGCTTAGTTTGTTCACACCATGTTCTGGACTTGCATGCGGGATAGCCATTGATTTCCCTAAAATCATATAAGGGTGGTTAAAGTCATGCGACATAATCATTGTTTCTACATAATCTTTTGTTATTGAATGATTATCTATCAATGGTTTTGCCGCGAAACGTATGCCGGTTTTCCAATCCGAGACTGTATCTATCATTTGAATTGTATTTTCATTAATGAGTTGATTTAAATCCGGGTTCCTATCTTGTTGCGCTTCAATAAAAGGTTCACTTTTGCTTGGGTAAAAAAATTCCTGGATAGCAGCCTTTAGTTTTTCGGTAGAGTGAATATCAGCAGATTTTTCAATAATACTAAGTAATCGTTGTAAATCTAGGGTTTCACTTTTGAAACCATACATCCATTTCATTACTCTTTGCCTTAGTAGAGCCTGATCTTTTTCAGATAAAAATACATTAATAATAAAAACGTTTGCATTAGATTTAATTGGTTCTGGAGAAAAAACAATTTCTATATCATTTGGGTTCCTTTCGTAAAATTCTCTAACAGACATTGTTTCGTAAAAATAAAACTCTGGAAACAATTTTGTTAACGTGTTTCTCAGTAGTTTCGAAACCGTGACACCATTGCGACAAATTACAATCGCTTTCTTTCTTTCCACCAAACTTTGTTTGGTTTCAATTAGGTGCCCGCCAATAAATAACGTTATATAAAATCGTTCATTTGTCGGGATTTCACTATTAATATATGTTTCAAGTGGACCTAAAGAAATTCCAACAATGTAATCAAGTTCTACATATGCTTTGTCTAGTTGAACTACTGTGTCATGAAAACTAGTTAGATTATATTTAATTCGATAATAAGCTGGTTTTAAATGTAACATTAGTCGATTGACTAAATAATCTTTATTTCTTAGCTCAATAAAAGCATTTTTTTCAAACAATTGGATGGTTTCTATCAAAGCATTTTTTAAACCATTTTCGGATAGGACTTCGCCCGAAAATATATTTGTAGCTAAAAGCTGTAATGTAATATAGAGCCTTTCGACTTCAGGTAAGTTTTTTTCATACTTAATAAGGTGTTCAGTGGCTTCGTATTCTTTCGTATCAGAAAGTTCTTTATACTGAATCTGGAAATCAAAAGTAATAATGTTTCCTCTATTTACCCTTTCTAAAATAATTCCTATGCAGTATGGTGAGAGTTGCAGCTTTTCATCTGTAAACTTAATTCCAAGAAATTCCTCGATCTTTTCTAACTGTAAAAAAATAAAATCAAGCTTCTTTTCATCTAACATAGCAAAGTCTTGAATTAAGGCGAGCCCAGCATACCTGTCACTTAATTCGTTCAAAATGTAATACAAAAGATTTCGTTGAATCCACTCCTCCCCAAATAGTTGGTATCCCTCCGTTCGGGAATAGATAATCTCTAAACCAAAGTCTTTTACTCTTTGTTTGGCTTCTTTCATATCGCTTAGAATCGTTACATTGCTAACCTTCAAAGCCTGTGTAAAATGAATTAATGACAAATCATCTTGAGCTAAGAGTATAAAAAGGATCAATAAAACCCTTTCCTCTTCAGATAATATATAATTTTTCGCAATCCTTAACTTGTCATTTGCATGCAATTCAGCTAACACTGGTTGAATAATGAATTTTCCATTTTTTAACCTTGATATTGTAGGATAATTGTTAACCTTGAGCCAACTATTAATCTTTTCCACACTATATTTTATTTGTCTTCTCGTAAGTCCCGTTTTACTCTCTATATCTTTACTAGACATATTCGGATGACTGATCAGGTCTTCCAGAATATTTTTACTTCTCTTATCAAGATACATTCAGAGTTCTCCTTACTCATTATTTTATCATCGTAAACCAGTTTTGTATGCGCTTTCAAATTAAGAACTTTATCCCTGAAATTGTCTTACTTTTTAATCAATTATTGACACAGAGGAATAGTTGGCTAAATATTTAGTTCCGTTTAGTATTCTCAAACGTTCATACAAAAACGAAGGGCCTCCGAACGACCATCTAACGTTAATGATGCACTCCTTTTCCTAACCACGAAGCTGCTGCTTCATAGAGAGTTTCAGAAATAGATGGATGTGCATGAATCATACTGGCCAACTCTTCAACTGTTCCTTCCAAGTGGATAAATGCAGACGGTTCGGTTATCATCTCTGTCACATGTGGACCAATCATAGTTACTCCTAGTATTTCACCATACTTTTCATCTGCCAGAAGCTTTACAAACCCTTCTTTTTCATCAAGGGCTAATGCTTTTCCGTTACTGTTGTGATCAACTCTTACCACCTTGTATTTGATGCCTTTTTTCTTCAATTCTTCCTCAGATAGCCCAACACTTGCTATCTCTGGGTTTGTATAAACACAACGTGGAACTACTTTATAATTGACTGTTTCTTCTTCACCACTAGCATTCGCTGCCGCCACAAGTCCTTCAGCACTAGCAACATGAGCTAGTTGATAACCTCCAATCACATCACCGACAGCATAGATGGACGAAATACTTGTTTGCATTTTTTCATTCACTTTAATAAATGGACCGTCCAATTCTAAAGATAATTTTTTAGAAGCAGCAAGGTTTGGTTTACGACCAACAGATAGCAAAATCGAATCCGTATTAATCACTTCGGTACTGCCATTGTTTTTTTCAATGTGCACTTGCTTTTTCCCTTCGAATTGCGCTAGTTTAACAACCTTTGTTTTCGTAAAAATATTAACACCTTTTGCTTCTAACGACCTTTTTAAAACTTTTGATGCCTCAGGGTCTTCCGTAGAGATAATCCGATCTGCCAGCTCGACAATGGTCACATCCACATTTAAGCTTGAGAAAATACCTGCAAATTCAACCCCGATAATACCTCCACCGATAATAACAATGGATTCTGGCACTTTCTCTAAATCAAATACCGTGTCACTTGTAAGATAAGGTGTTTCATTCGCCCCTTCAATTGGCGGTACAATTGGTGTTGATCCAGTAGCCAGAATAATCTTTTCCCCATAAATCGTTTCTTGTTTATCTTTAGATTTTATCGTAATTTCCTTGTTAAATTGGACCTCACCGTAGCCATTGTACACATCAATTTTACCCTGCTTTAATAAGAAACCTATCCCGGTTCTCAACTGATTAATCACCTGGTCTTTACGTTTTAGCATCTTCGGGAAAGAAAAGGTCACCGGCCCTGTCTCAATTCCCCAAGCCTTTGCTTTTTTGATATTTTCTATAACCTCTGCATGTCTTAGCAAGGTTTTAGAAGGAATACATCCACGGTTTAAACAAGTTCCTCCTAAATAATCCGCTTCAACTAAGGCCACTTTTCTTCCTAGTTTTGCTGCTCTAATCGCAGCAACATACCCACCAGGACCGCCGCCTATTATGACTACTTCATATTTTTCCAAGATTATCTACCCCTCATACTAATAATTCAAATGGCTGTTCAAGAACGGTCTTCAAATCAGTTAAAAAGGCGGCCGCAGGTGCACCATTAATGATACGGTGATCAAACGATAAGCTAAGTGTCATCATTGGTCTTAGCTTTATCTCACCGTTAATACCAACTGGTTTATCATTAATCCTCCCTACCCCTAAGATTGCTGATTCTGGTTGGTTTATAATAGGTGTAAATGTATCAACAGCATACATTCCTAAGTTACTAATGGTGAAGGTACCACCTGACATTGAGTTAGGGTTCAGCTTATTATCTCTCGCTTCTCTCCCTAATGTCTTACATTCTTCCGTCAATCTAGCTAATCCTTTTTGATCAACATGTTTTACAACTGGAACGAGTAATCCATTACCTACCGCTACTCCTAATCCAATATTAATAGCTTTATGCATAACAATCTCATCGTCCTGAAGGGAAGCATTAACGATTGGATGTTTCTTTAGTGTGTACGCTACGGCTTTCATAATAATTTCGGTGTAGGATAAACGGTAGCCATTTTTCTTTTCTATTTTATCTAGCAATTGTTTACGCATCGAGATTGTTTCAGTCATATCAATTTCAGTCGTTATGGTCACATGAGGTGCGGTTAGGGCACTTTCAACCATCCTTTTCGCAACTACTTTACCTATATTGTCTAGTTTCACTCGTTTACTATCTGTCCCTTCATCAGTTGAAGGCACAACCTCGTTCCCTTCTACATCCGAACGATATATTTTACCATTAGGTCCCGTGCCAGCTATTTGTGAGATATCAATTCCTTTATCATCTGCCACTTTCTTTGCCAATGGAGTGGCTTTCGGACTAGAACGCAGATAATCAATCACATCTTCTACATGGATTCTGCCATTAGGTCCAGAACCAGAAACGTCAAACAATCGAACACCCTCTTTTCCAGCTAATTTCCTAGCTGCTGGAGTAGCGCGCACTTTTTCTCCTGATTCCCTTTCCTCTATTTCAATAATTGGTTCTGTGGATTTACGCTTCGCTTCTTCATTATTTAAGTCACTTTGTTCTACCGTTTGGATAGATGAACTTGATTCACCAGGTGGAGAATCAGGAACCTTTTCTCCTTCTTCTCCGATAAACCCGACGACATGGTTAACCGGGACTTCCGCATCTTCATCAAAATAACGTTTAAGTAGGATTCCCTCCTCATATGCTTCAACCTCAATATTAATCTTATCTGTCATGATTTCAAAAAGGGGCTCTCCAACTTCCACACTGTCACCTTCTTCTTTAAACCATTGAAGTAAGGTCCCCACTTGCATTGTACTACTCAATTTGGGCATAAAAACTTCTTTAGCCAAACCAACTCTCCCCCTTCTTTACGCATATGTTACTATACGTTTGTTTAGTGTTTCCTTTACCGCTTCAATAATATCAGGCACCTGCGGTACCGCTGCTTTTTCTAACTTCGGGCTATAAGGGATTGGAACGGCTTTACCTCCAACTCGTTTAATTGGTGCATCCAAATAATCAAATGCGTCACTCTCGGCGATAGCACTAGCAATTTCTCCACCGTATCCTCCTCGTTTTACAGCTTCGTGAACAACTACTAATCTACTTGTCTTTTTCACAGACTCAATAATAGTTTCTGTGTCTAATGGCACTAATGTGCGAGGGTCAACGACCTCCACACTAATTCCTTCTTTTTCAAGTTCAACAGCTGCTTCTAAGGCTTTATGAACCATAATAGCGGTTGCAACGATAGTTACATCTGTCCCTTCACGCTTTACATCCGCTTTCCCCAACGGAATGGAGTACTGCTCTTCAGGAACTTCACCCTTAGTTTTATAAAGAAGCTTGTGCTCATAAAAAATAACTGGATTATCATCGTCAATAGCAGCTTTTAAAAGTCCCTTTACATCATAGGCTGTTGATGGTTGAACAACTTTCAGCCCAGGGATATGTGTCATCCATGCTTCCAAGCTTTGTGAGTGCTGTGCCGCTGCGCCTGTTCCTGACCCAGCTGGCGTTCTTAAAACCATAGGGACTTTTCCTTTTCCACCATACATATAGCGAAGTTTTGCCGCCTGGTTAACCATTTGGTCCATCGAAATTGTAATGAAATCAGAAAACTGCAGTTCTAAAATAGGTCTCATACCTGTTAAAGCAGACCCTATAGCAGCACCAGCAATCGCCGATTCAGAAATCGGAGTATTTCTAACTCTCTCCGGTCCAAATTCTTCAATCATTCCTCGAGTAACTCCAAATGCCCCTCCATATACACCTATATCTTCACCCAGGATAAAAACGTCTTGATTTTGTCGCATTTCCTGGCTCATTGCTTCTCTAACAGCTTCTAAAAAAGTTATTTCCCTCACGAAGGTTTCCCCCTTTTCAAATATTAGGCATACACGTCTTCCATCAAAGAATCCAATGAAGGCTCTGGACTATTAGTCGCAAATTCAACAGAGTCTTCAATCGTTTTTTTGGCTTCTTCTTGCAAACTATCTAAGTACTTTTCATCAATCCCTTTATCGAGTAACATTTTCTTAAAACGAGCAATTGGATCCTTCTGTCTCCACTCTTTCTCCTCTTCACGTGTTCTGTACTTTTTAGCATCACTTTTGGAATGACCTTTCCAACGATAGGTCTTGGCTTCAATAATTGATGGTCCATTCCCGTTTCGAGCCCTTGATACAGCCTCATCTACAGCGTTCATAACTTCTAGAATATCGTTCCCATCAATTACTTCCCCAGGAATACCGTATCCTTTTGCTCTGTCTGCAATGTTTTCTATATTTGTCATTTCCTTAACAGAACCAGACATTCCATATTGATTATTCTCACAAAAAAATACAACTGGTAAATCCCAAATGGATGCAAGATTAATAGATTCATGAAAACTCCCTTCATTAGATGCACCATCCCCAAAGAAACAAAGGACAACGTATTCTTCCTTTTTCATTTTCGATGTTAATGCGGCACCGACGGCTAAAGGAATTCCTCCACCTACAATACCATTTGCACCTAAGTTTCCAGTTTCAACATCTGCAATATGCATCGATCCACCTTTACCTTTGCAATATCCAGTAGTCCGGCCAAACAACTCAGCCATCATTTTATTAACGTCTCCACCTTTGGCAATACAGTGTCCATGACCACGATGTGTACTTGTGATTTTGTCGATGTCTTTCAGCATAGAAATAGCACCCGACGCTGTTGCCTCCTGACCAACACAAAGATGGGTGGTTCCATGTATCATACCCTTAGCAAAAAATTCATCTACTTTTTCATCAAAGTACCGAATCAACCACATTTCCTTATACAAATCCGCTAACCTTTCCTTAGTAATTTGTGGGGGAAGCTTCACTGTTTTGTTCATTTCTTTACCTCCTAATTACATATGTTCTTAATAGTTACCTTTGTTATTATAATATATTCCTTATTAATTCAAGTCAAGGTATTTAATACCTTTGTAAGAATTATCTTAAAACTACAGGATATAGACAAAACTAATGCATTGTATTATCATTTATTTATATAATTAATATTCTATTGTTACAAATGTATTAAGGATAAACATTTTTAATTTATCTGCCAAATTAAAGGAAGTGTAAAATAATGCTAAGCTGGGAAGAGAGAAGACAGTTAGTAAAGATTGCTAATCTCTATTACAATGACAGTTGGACACAGGAACAAATCGCTAGAAAATTCAGTGTATCAAGGCCCGTTATTTCCAAGTCATTACAAAAAGCAAAAGAGGTAGGAATAATAGAGATATTTATTAAGGATGAAAGTGTTCATACAGTCAATTTAGAAAAAAGCTTAGAAAAAAGGTTTAATTTAACTGATGTTGTAGTAGTACCAATATCTAGTCTTACTCCTGATATGGTTACCAAATCAGTTGCTCAGGCAGGGGCCTATTATTTATCAAAAAATATGAAAAATGTTAAAACAATAGCTGTATCATGGGGAACTACATTAGCTGCCCTTGTCAAGGAGTATCCTTATGAATTAAGAGAAGCTGTAAAAGTGGTTCCTTTAGAAGGTGGCATGGGCCGAAAAAGAGTTGAAATTCATGCAAACCAAATTGCCTATGAACTCGCTAAAAAAATGGGTGGGACATGCTCATACCTCTACGCACCAGCGATAGTAGAAACACAGGAATTAAGAGAGCGACTAATGGTGATGCAGGATATAAACGAAGTATTAGAAGAAGGAAGAAATGCAGATATTGCAATTACCGGTATTGGAAACCCATATAAAGCTTCCACCTTGGAGAAAATTGGTTACTTACAAAGGGATGAAATTGATCGGTTAAAAAGTATGGGTGTTGCAGGCGATATGGGGTTTAGATTTTTCGATCAGAATGGTCATACTGTAGATAACTTACTCGATAAAAAAACAATTGGTATCTCTTTAGAAGAATTAAGAAACATAAAGACAGTAATAGCTGTGGTGGCTGGTTCTCATAAAACAGAAAGTATTCTTGCTGCTTTAAAAGGGAAGTACATCAACGTTTTAATAACCGATGAACAAACAGCCATGAATTTGTTGAAAGAAGAGTGAAGAAATCAATAACTTAATTTGATACTTTGCTAATTGAATATTGCAGACAGATTGACCCGGAAGTGCGAAAGTTTGAGCCAGTAAAGGAGCGCCTCGCATCATGAAAAAAAGGTGAACAGCCAGCGAAATGGTTTTATCCACATTTCAATGGCTGCTGATTCTTTCTAAATCGTTTATCTTCTAATAGTTCGCCTTATACTTAAATTGCCCAATGAACCAGTTCATCAAAACAAGCTTACTCGTCTCATACACAAGTTGTTATTAAACTATCTGCTATTTCATCATCACTTCTTCTGGCAAATATCTGTGAAAGAAATACTTTGATACTCACTTTTAACTTCTCTTGGAATGATTTTCTCACCCCACAAACCATGACGTCCCTATATTGCCACTTCAATATCGACTAGAATCTTATAAGAATCATACACTATGCTTCTGTCAAGAACCGCATCTGCTATCAGCACCTATTCAAACCTAGAGTGCCCTCCCGGTGAGAATTGAAATCAAAATATAGATAAGCTCTCTCTATTCTTAGTTCAATAATTTCCTAATACGCGAAGGGCATCCTCTCACTGAATTTGATCTGGAATGCAAAAATAGAGGTAAGTTATTAAAAAAGTAGTTGTGGGAGTGTTGATTGAAAGAAGTAATCTGACTGATGCTGCCTTTAATAAACAACATAAATATCAGATGTGTTTATTTGAATATAAGCATTTTAAAAAAGCATTATGCATTAAATTACCTACAACATTTGCGTTGTAGGTATTTTCCTGAGCATCCTAACTATATTTTTAGAATTATCTAAATAATTTCTCAAAAAGTATTGACAGCGTTTTCTTTTGGTTTTACAATTAAACCGAATTGTAACATATGTTTTAACTTGTAACAAATGTAACGGAATGAAAGTGGAAACATTTATTAACTAGATGGGGGGATAATGCTTTGTCTATTTATCAAAAGCTGTTAATGCGTGACAAAGAAAACCATCCAATTAAAGTAGGCATAATTGGAGCTGGGCAGATGGGGTATGGTTTAATCTCTCAAATATCAAAGATTCCAGGAATGGTAGTAACAGGAATTTGTGATGTTAACAAAAGTGCTGCTCTTAAAGCAAAGAATTTCTATCAATCTCAAGAAAAAAGAATAGTTGCAACGCTTGTTTCAGATGACTTTCGAAGAATTGTGCAATCTAATGAGGTGGAGGTTGTTGTCGATGCTACGGGTGTCCCTGAAGTAGGGGCCAATATTTCTTTGGAAGCATTACTGTCCAAAAAACATTTAGTTCTATTAAATGTTGAAGTTGATATTACCATTGGATCTGTTATGAATCAATTATTTACCTCTGCAGGACTAGTATATTCAGGATCAGCGGGAGACGAGCCAGCGGCTATTGTTGAGTTGTATGAATTTGCAAAGACAATGGGATTTGATGTTGTTGTAGCTGGTAAAGGGAAAAATAACCCATTAATCCCAACGGCTAATCCAGATAGTTGTACTGCTGAGGCAAACCAAAAAAATATGAGTGCACATATGTTGGCTGCCTTCCAAGATGGAACAAAGACAATGGCAGAAATGAATTTATTGAGTAATGCTATTGGTCTTCTTCCAGATAAAGTCGGAATGCATGGTGTAGATGCTAATCTAAATAATGTTGCTGAAAAATTAAATCTAAAGGAAAATGGCGGGGTATTGAACAACTTGGGTGTTGTTGAATATGTAAATGGTTTAGCTCCAGGAGTTTTTGTCATCGTTAAGAGTGAGCTAGAACCAGTTAATGAGGAACTAAAATACTTGCTAAAAGTACATCCAAATCATGGTCCTCATTACACTTTGTATCGGCCATATCATCTAGCAAGTCTGGAAACACCAATTACAATTGCAAAAGCGGTCTTAGAACATAGTACCTCAATTCATCCATTAGGGGCTCCTATTTCAGAAACTGTAACTGTAACCAAAAAGGACATCAAAGCTGGAGAACCCCTGGATGGAATTGGAGGCTATTGTGTACGAGGGGTTCTGGAAACTCATGAAGATATGCGGAAAAATAACCACATTCCTATTGGATTAATTAGTGGAAAGGTAGTGGCGAAACGGAATATAAAAGCGGGGCATTTCTTGACCAATGATGATGTGGAGTTAGATCCTTCCACAACAGTTTGGAAACTCAGATCATTACAGGACCAATTATTTCCTTCAAAGACTTTGGTAAATATTTAACTATGTTAATGTCCTCATGTTGGTTGATGAAATAATATATTATACTAAATAATATATTATTTTAGATAGGATGATTGAAATGTCTTTATTAGAAGAGAAAAGATTACTTGTGAAGGTAGCTCAACTCTATTATGAAGAAGGTGCGAATCAGTCGGAGATTGCCAATATCGTTGGTGTTAGTCGATCCCTAATTTCAAAGTACCTTACAAAAGCAAAAGAGTTGGGGATTGTTCAAATTAGTATTAACGAAGAAGGATACCATCCATTCATAGCTTTAGAGTCCGAACTAGAACGAATTTATAAGCTTAGAGAAGTAATATGTGTACCTAGTATTGAAAACGATGACTCCAAACATCGCTTGGGTTTAGCTACTAGCAAGTACTTATTACGAATGGTTAAAGGAACAGAAATTATCGGAGTATCATCTGGGACTACTTTATATGAAGTTGCTAAAAACATGCCTTCTACCCTGCCTAAGGAGCAACTCCAATTTGTCCCATTGGTTGGTGGTGTGGGAAACGAGCGGGTCGATATTCACGCAAACCATATAGTTGCGAGTTTAGCTGAAAGCTTACAGGCCCGTTACCATCTTTTACATGTCCCTGTTTTAATGGATTCAAGCGAAGCTAAGGAAGTAATCATGAGACAGCCATCTATAAAAAGTATTTTTGATATTGCTTCACAGTCTGATATAGCGATAGTTGGAATAGGAGGAACACCTAAACATTCAACAATGGTAAAATCTTATTTAGATCAAAATCTAGAAGAATTTAAATCCCTAAATGTCGTTGGAGATGTTTGTTATAACTTTATAAATGACGAAGGTGAAAAGTCTTCACATCCTTGGAATGAAAAAGTCATTTCACTAGAATTGGAGCAATTAAAGAAAATACCACTTGTGATCGGTGTGGCAAGTGGAAAGGAAAAAGTAGATTCCATAAAGGCCGTCTTAAAAGGAAAATTAATAAATGTTCTTATCACAGATGAAAAAACAGCAAAGGGCCTTTTGGTTAAATAGAAATCGTAAAAAAAGGGAGGGGGTTGATATGTGGGGAGCTTTTATAGGAGTTTTTGTTGGAATTTGGTTGTTACAACTTGCTCTGACATGGGTTCAAATGAAGCACTATCAAAATACCATTAGAGCTATGAGCAACAGATCTTCAGGTTTCTTGGGGACAGGAGTGAAAAAAAGTAAATTAGGAATAGGTAATGTGGTCATCATCGTCTGTGATCAACAAGGAGTAGTTCAAGATAGTCAAATTATGAGTGGGGTAACTGTATTTGTGAGATTTAAAAAATTTGATCAGATCATCGGATATCCTATTGATCGAATAAATGATCTTGATATTATCTCGGATGTAGAAAATCCAATTCAAATGGCTGTCAATAATATAAAGGAACAAATGGAAAAATGTATTTAAGTTGGGAGGAAAAAAATAATGGATTTTCTAGTTGCATTAGCAGAGGGGTTTATCGGAATGTTTCAAGCCGGAGGAAAAACCTTCATGGGGCTATTTACAGGAATCATTCCAACCCTTATTGTTTTAATAACATTTGTAAACGCTGTCATTAGGCTGGTAGGGGAAGATAGGATTAATTGGTTAGCTCAAAAAAGTACCAAGTATTTAATCTTAAGATATACTCTTTTCCCGATACTTGCAGTGTTTTTCCTAACTAATCCAATGGCATATACATTTGGCAAGTTCTTACCCGAAAAACAAAAACCGGCTTTCTATGATTCAGCTGTATCGTTTGTACATCCTATAACAGGTCTTTTCCCACATGCAAATCCTGCCGAATTGTTCGTATATATGGGGATTGCAGATGGAATCACAAAATTAGGCCTATCTTTAGGACCTTTAGCTATTCGTTTCTTTATAGTTGGTATTATCGTCATTTTAATTAGAGGTATTGTAACTGAACAAATCACTCTTCGTATGATGAAAAGGCGAGAAGACCTGCAGGATTCTAGTCTTGAAAATATTGGAGCTTAGGGGGGAGAATCTATGAATTACAAAGCTGTTAAAGTTTCTAAGGGAGCTAATGGATGGGGTGGACCATTAATTATAGAACCAAATGAGAAGAAAAAGTATATTGTATCTGTAACTGGTGGAGGAATATCTGCAGTTGCTGAAAAAATAGCAGAGATGACAGGTGGAATTCCAATTGATGGGTTTAATAAAAAAGTAGAAAATGATGAAATTGCCTGTACGGTTATTGATTGTGGTGGAACTGCACGTTGCGGTGTTTATCCAAGAATGGGCATTCTTACAGTAAATCTGACAGCTACACCACCTTCTGGCCCATTAATGCAATTTATAAAAGAAGATAATTTTGTTTCGGGAGTCAAAACAAAAAATATTGAACTTGTTGTAAAAACAACGGAAGAAAACAATGAAGAATTAGAAAAGAAAAAAACTGTAAAAGAAATTAAAGAGGAAGCAAAACAAAAGGCTGTCACTACCTATAGTGGAAGTAAAAAGAAAATGCCATTGTTAGAAAGAATAGGTAGAACTATGGGTGGAGTAGTAAATGTTTTCTATCAAGCAGGTCGTGAAACTGTAGAACAGGTTATCAAAAATATTTTGCCATTTATGGCTTTTGTTAGTACCTTAATAGGTATCATTACTTTTACAGGAATTGGTGATTTTATTGCTAATGTTATTTCTCCTTTAGCAGGTAACATTGTGGGGCTATTGATTCTATCTGTAATTTGTGCTATCCCGATTTTATCTCCAGTACTCGGTCCAGGTGCGGTAATCGCGCAAGTAGTAGGGGTGCTAGTGGGGGTGGAAATTGGTCGTGGTAATATTCCGCCACAATTAGCGTTACCAGCATTGTTTGCAATTAACCCTCAGGTTGGTTGTGACTTTGTTCCTGTTGGATTGACTCTTGGGGAAGCAAAACCAGAAACCATTGAGGTTGGTGTTCCTGCTGTTCTCATTTCAAGACAATTCACCGGACCGCTTGCAGTAGTAATTGCGTATCTGTTTAGTTTCGGACTATATTCATAAACTGGAATTTTGGGAGGTAAACATGACTATCTATGACTCAGTAGTAACGGATATTGGTAAAGAGGTGGAAGCATTTTTGAAAGAAGGTATGATCATCATTTTTTATGAATCTGTTCCTGATGAGCTAAAGAACATCTCTATCACTCATAAGAAGCAAGAATGGTTAAGTGATGTGAAAGTTGGTCATAAGTTCAAATTGAATTCAAACGTGTACAGTATTACCTTTGTTGGTGATAAAGTAAATGAAACTTTAAAGGAACTTGGACATTGTACAATTAAATTTGGGCTGGAAGGTCCGGATTTACCTGGAACGTTATGTGTACAGGAAAAAGAAGTCCCAAATATAGAAGTAGGGTCATCAATTCAATTTATTCAAGCCTAGTTACCCAATCCATTCTTTGTTTTAAGCCTTTTTTTCTCTACCTTAATCAAACGTGGTTAAGGTACTTTTTTCTTTTTTTTAAAATTGATGAATCTAATTCAAAATAGTTGTAAACACTTTGATGTATAATAAAATATAAATAAAGCATTCTGTAATAGAGAGGTGGGTAACTGGTGAATGTAAAACAGATGCATGGAATCCTGTATTGCAGTAGTTGTCAAGATGAAGTGCCCCACACCATAACATATATTAATGATAAAATAAAATCAGTAGAGTGCGACGAATGTAATTATACTTTAAGTTTTAATGTTGATGTGATGAAAGAGTTTTACGATGAAATTTACAACAAGATTTCTACAAAGCCGTCAAGAATTACAGAGGAATATAGAGCAAATTTAAGTCTCTTTTTAAAAAGGCTTCCTGTTCGAATCATTAGTAAACCTTACCGAGTTTTACGAAGTTTAAATACGTCAAGGAAAATCATAAAAAAATATAAATAGAGTAAGAACTGATTACAAAGAGGGAGCCTTCTGGCTTCTTCTTTTACTTTCAGCTTCTCCTCAACAAACTCTACGGGATGGTTTTCCCTCAATACGACTTTCCGATGCTTAATTAAATTCCTCGTTTCTTTTAGGTACTCGTGCTTCCATCGATTTCATCTCATCCATACTCTTTAAGTAAAACACCTGGGACTGTTAATCTCCGCCCCTTTTAGCTTTTTTCCCGTTGACTCCATTAAACTCTGTGGAAAACCAATAGAAATCAATTCATCTCCATAGAATGAAATTTGTATTTTTTCAAAAGATCAAGGAATTTCATCCTGTCTTCGTCATCATGGAAAATTTCTTGGCGGTTCGCTCCACGTGGTAAACACCACTTTCAGTTTTCCTTCTCGCTTCCCTATGCATCTATGCCCCCTCCCTTTCCAATTTTGCGCAATGTTAGTGCTTCTTCGCTTGCAACGTCAGAAATAAATGGCTCGCCTCTCATGTCAGAAATCGTTCGGGCCATGCGGATGAGTTTGATTTGGACCCTGTTGCTGAGGTCATGCTTCATAGATAATTCCTGGAGCCGTCTTTGCTGGTCCTCCATCAGCGGCCGACTTCTAAGCAGCTGCTCTAACGGGACACTGCTATTGCAGATCTCCTTCCCGTAACGGTCGAATTGTCTTTCCCGGGCTGTATGGACTCTTTTTCTGACTGCCTCAGATGATTCATTTTTGAAAAAATCATGGCCTTTCAGATTGATTGGTCTTATCTGGTCTTAGTGAAAGCAGGATATCGATTCTGTCTATATTGGACCAGACACTCTGTTCTTGTAAGCCTTGATCTGTTTTTCCGAACAAGTGCAATAGTGCGTATCGGAACCGGGGTATCCGCAGGGACAAGGGTTCATAGCTGCAATAAAAATGAATTTAGTGGGATAAGTTACCGTGGAGTGAATGCGGCTGATGGTCACTTTTTCATTTTCCATGGCTGACGTAGCATATCAAGTGTCTTTTTCGAGAACTCGCCCAATCCATCTCAAAAAATAGGACGCCACGGTGGGCTAGGGAAGCACATCAGCTGTCCGGCTAAAAACTTGTTCACATCCAGCAAGGTTTCAAGTTCCAAATCCACGATTTCCATTCTAGGAATTGTCGGATCAAATGGCAACACCAGCTGCTTCATTCTAAGCTTCTTGGCAGCTAAAACAGTTGCAATCATTCCCTCCACAGGATGGACCGTCCCATCTAGTGACATGGCGCCGATAAAACCTGCATCATCGGGTATTCGATCCGCAATGAATCCGTCGCTCTTAAGAATGCCGATCGCAATCGCGAGATCAAACAATGGTCCATTTTTCTTTTGCTCAGCTGAGGAAAGGTTGATGATTACCTTCTTTTCAACCAGGGTAAAACCGATAGTGTGCAATGCCGCCGCCACTCTCTCCTTCGACTCTTTCACAGAAGCATCAGGCAGTCCAACAATAACGATCGACTCGAATCCCTCCTTCACCTGAACCTCAACATCAACACGATAAGCTTCCAGTCTTTTCAAACCGATACTTGCAACCTTTACAGACATAGTTATAAAAGGGAATAGCGGCAGAGCAAATTAAGCTTAACTCACAAAATGCCTAACCGGGCATAATACATATACCTTTTCCATTACTCCCATTTTAGATGATGGGAATTCCACGTTTTAAAATATTCATCTTCAGTTAAAATTGCTTGATAGATAGGAAATAAAAAATCTCTAATTCTCTCCATTGCCAATTTAAATTCGAAATCTCCCGTATATCCTATCCGACGTAAAAAAGCGTTCCACTATTTTATTCTTGCTTCCTCTTCCGCAAATATAGGTAAAAATACAGGATGTTCTCTTTCTAATTGAGTTCCACGTCTTTGAAATGTCTCAAATACAGCTTCCCACACAATACGCCCATCGAAATCTCTAGTAGACGACAGGGTGTAAATATCATAGAAGTCTTTTATTCTACTATTGACAATCCATAGAGAGATCATAGTTTCAAACTTTTCAGCTATAACAGACTCCGTTGAGTACACTTGAATTTCTGGTGGTGTCATATTTAGCAAAACTGGAAATTGTAAATTCTGTGGTTTTGGCACTATTACATCACCAAATCCAATGTCCAATTGTAATTGTTTTTTCATTCTACCAAGAGAGGCAGGAATTTTAACCCGAACACCTTCATAAACAGCATCCTCTTTTATTCGTTCAGCAGTAATACCTTTTAAATCAAACACCACACCATCTTCTTCAACGGATATATCCTGGATTCCCGAGATGTATAACGATTATATATCCTAAAAACGTTGAAATACCAATAGATTCAGCGTTTTTTTGTTGACTTTTACATCGTTATAC
>NZ_JAUSUN010000039.1:0-20686 GCF_030814065.1 Mesobacillus stamsii | reverse complement strand
AAAAAGCAAGGTGCCGCTGTCACTCTAGTCTAATTGTAAAATAATTTCCAAATGGATGGAGCCACCTTTGATTAGGTAATTACTTTTTTGGCTCTTAAAGATGAAAATTATTAAACTGAAAATTGTGACATTATTTATGCAACACTAGTGATTAAAAATAGAATATGTAAACATTCACGTCAATGTTTTTGATGGGATGAAACATTTGCTGAAGTTAACTAGATATAGATATACACTTTTTTATCTGTGGCTTTTTGATGAATGGTCCGATTAATGGAAATAACATTTTATTTTAACCTTTTATATGCGTAACTTGGCGGGAGCTTAGCTGGAATTGGATTAGCCTTCTTACTCTTTGCTAGCAGTTAACCTCCTTTTTGAAGTGGACTAATTTATGGTTAAGAAAAGATGGGATTGAAGCTGTCTTAGCAATGGCAATCGTTCTTTCTTCAATTAGTGGTTTTGGTACAGTTTTCACCGGAACAGCTATAGATTTTAATCTTCTTCTTTATTCAATATTGTTCAAGGGATTTCCTATGGGAGTTTTTTGCGTTGATAATGTTTTCTCAAAAAGGGTGAAAAATAAAAAACGCCAAAATGCGAATTTCATTGGCCAAAACGGCACTTTAAGAGGTTCCCCCCCATTTCCAAAGGGTCCCAAAAATCCCCTGAAAAGGGACAGGCGTATCCTGTCATCCACAAAAAGCTTTTTGTGGATGGTTACTTCTGGATAGGCTATTCCCATGTGGATACTGAAAATGATCAGGCGCAAACGAGGCTCCTCATTTTTGCAGGTTGTTTTTCTTTTATTCGCCCTAACGCTATGGCTAACATGACACAAAGTGCCAATCCAGTGCGCGGTTTCATTTCTGCCATGCCACGAATCGTATGAAGTTCAAAAAAGCCGAACGAGACATCTAATCGACTGTTCATACGTTCAACAGCTGTACCCCCTTTCTCACTTGTAACTTGATCGGTCAATGGGTGTAAAAATGCGTTTATTTGTTGATCTAGTGTTGATCCAAAAATGCCACATTTAGCTTCGAATCATCATAGCCCCGATCACATGCCATTATCTCGGCCGTTTCTAAAAGACCTGGTTGCTCTTCCTCCATTTGCTTCAAGATCGCATGACCTTCGATAATATCCGAGGCGGACGCTCTGGTTAAACGTTACAGGGAGCTCATACGTTGCATCTACCACAAGATGCAATTTGTAGCCAAACCACTTCACAATTTTCTCCCAAGGACGCCCATCTTTATGCACACCACGGTAGTCTTTTCTCCCGTAATCTGCGTCTAAATCACGCCGCCCATCCTCCATTTCCTCTTTGTTCTTATGTTTGGCAAACGAGGGGATGCCCTTACTGTCCATAGCTAAATGTTTACCGAAATCCGGTAATAGGTGCGTTATACCTTGGACGAGTCGCTCAAAGAGTTGATCCACCAACTCTTCATGGTCCATAAGTGTTTTTAAAAAACGGGTGTATGCCGAGGACGTTGGAACTTGCCCTTCAAATCCACACATATCCCTTAACTGTCCATTACGCCCAAGTTCTCGACGTAATTTCTCAACATTATCATGCTGGAACACAATACCTGCTAACACCGAGTTCCACATAGCCCTAACTGGATAATCGTCTCGACCCTTTCCACGATTCTTTTCAAGCTTTTTCATCAACTCTTCGTCTGGCATATAGTCGAGTACCAGACGCAATCGATTTAAATCTCCAAGTTCACCAAGTTCTTTCCACGAAAACAGACTCATTTGTGATATAATAGCCATGCAGGAAACCTCCCAGTGGTTAGATCGTTTTTGTCATGATTAACTATCTAATTCCACTTGAGTGCGGTTTTTCCTGTTTTTTTGTTGTTTGGGGTGCTTTTTTTAACGATCCCGTATTTTTACAACTATTTCCTCTTGTTTTTACCTCTGTTTGTGGGGGAAAGTTTTTTTATGCTAATTCAATAATCCTTATCTGATGCGGCTTTACGTACATCGAAAATAGCTCTATGGATTTTTCATTGTAGAGCTGCAGAATATATTAATCAAAGTATAATACCTACAAAGAAAAAGACTATCGTTCAGCGCGGTAGCCTTCTTCTAATTAGAAAATTCTTTCTCGACAAACTCTTCAATGTCTTTTGCAGTAAGGTTAGGATTGACTGTATACTGTGTTTGAATCGTTAATGTAGAGAGGGCTAAACCCATTTTACAAGCTTCTTCTAGTGTACTTCCCTGTATAAGTCCGTATAATACTCCGGCGATTAGAGCGTCTCGTTCACCGGTTTTATCTTTGTACCTTCGTTTCTCCACAGATAAATGCTTATAGTTATTCTGTGCTGTACTAAAGAAAAGTCCTTGTCGTCCTAAATTAATGACAACTTTTTTTACTCCTTTTTCTTGAATAGCTTGGCAAACTTTTTTGCAGTCCTCTTTAACTTCATTAATTATAATCGATGTTAAAGCTTCAGCTTCAAGCTTATTGACAATAAGTAGGTTAATCCCTTGCAAGTCATTAGGAAGCTTTTCTACTCGAGTAGTAGAAATCGGAGTAACGCACAAGAAGCGATCTTCTAAGTAGCACCTTCTTATAATCTCTGTAGTTACTTCTTGCGGAAAATTTAAGTCTAAAAAAATGATATGAGCTGAACCAATATGTGACCAACGTTTATCAATCATTGAAAAATTAACATTATCACATATTTGCATATCATCTAGACCAAGAATGACTTCCCCATTAGTATTTAAAATTGAGGTATGAGATCCTGTATTTCCATTCAATGTGAATGATTGGCTTACATCCACTTGGTGTCTTTGTGTGTAATCTAAAAGCCATCTTCCTTGGTCATCATCACCAACTGCTGTTATTAAAGAAGTTACACAATCAAGTCTACCTAATGTTTCGGCTATGTTTCTAGCAACGCCACCTGGCGAACGGTTAAATGATACTAAGTTTGTTGTTCCAAATTCAATGGGCTTGATAGGAAACGCCTTTCTATCAATTGTTGCTCCACCAATACAGATAATTCTACTTTCTTCTTCAACGATATAAGCCTTTCCTATTATCTTCCCTTGTTTCATTAAGGAAGATATATATCCAGCAACAGCAGACCGTGATAAATTTAATATTTGAGCTAGTTCAATCTGGGATATGTAGGGATTTTGTTTAATGTGATATAAAATTAATTTCTCTTTTTTAGACATGGAGACTCCCTCTAAATCTAAACATGTGTTAAGATTTCAGACTAATATATATTATTATCATACAGAAATTAGTAAGACATGTAAATAGGGGCTGTTGAACAACTATTCTAAGCCAATAAAAGAAAGGGTTGAAACCCTTTTTGGCGAATATAAAGGAAAAAAAGCAATTGAGACGAAAAAACCTAAAAAATGTATTTGGAGGGCTTACCATGTATTAGCACAACGAACAATGAGATGATCTTGTCAGACGATTTTTTTCCTATCATTCGGAGTGCGTCTAACCCGGATAACCGCTGGGTTGCCATTGCCTCGCTCATCCCTTGGGCGGAAGTGGAAGAAGCTTATCCAGTCACTCGGAGATACAAGGGATTGACGGCCGTGCACTTGGTTTGCTGATTTTCAAAGAACGACTTGGGCTGAACGACGTAGAGACAGTGGATTCCATTACGAAAAATGAGGGTAGAGTAAAATCATGTATCTGGTGTTGAATTAGGCAAACTTATTGATGCGTAAACGGATTATCGATATATATTTTAGAAAAGAATTATGTCTTTTATCGTATAGAAATTGATAAAGTTCAAATTGTACGTGTGTTAAATGAACATCAGAATTATATGACGTGAGTGGTGGTCAGCTTTAAGGAAGTAGAAACCCTTTCAGGATAGTGGTAAAAGGTATTCAGCAAAAAAATCTATCCATAAAATGAATGCAGGGAAAATGATAAGAATTCCCCACTAGGAAATACTGTTATAAACAAGTATAGGGGGACAGAATGATGCCTGAATTGCCAGAGATGGAAACATATAAAACTTTGCTCGGGTCGTTGATCGGTGGGCAAAAAATTACGAAAGTTGAGATCGGGCGGGAAAAGTCGATTAATCTACCAGTTGACCAATTTTCAATGGAAATTTCAAATCAAGCTATAAAAACGATTAAGGGACACAGGGACAGGTACCTTGTCCCACCATTTTGTTACAACTGGTATGGTTGGGTGGTTACATACAAGGTGGATGGGGTGTGGGTGTCGGGTGGCTGGGTGGTGTGAGAATGAATAAACAAAAATCCATCTGGGCTATGTGTTTTGGCGGATTTTTTTTGATCGGGTTATTCTAAGTCTTTTGTGCTGTAGGATTTATTTTCATTTATTGTCGCGAATTGGTTTTTCTTTAAAGGGATTTGGCTGGGTTCCACTTCTCTGGCGAAGATGGAGGCGACGTTCATTGTGTGGATGGAGCCTTTGCTTGTGGAAAGATTGCCGTCAGCATAGCGCTCGATTTGCATGAGCAGATGCTCCATTGATTTAGTTTCAATCACAGGTGTATATCGAATATTCATAGCACCAACTAAATCTCTATGTTTTTCGAACCTATCAAAAGAAAAGCCCGCAGAGATTTCTCTCCACGAAGCCTTTCTAGAATTGGGACAAGGTACCTGTCCCTGTGTCCCTTGGCGCCCTTTTCTTGAATAAATAAGAAGTTTAAAAATGATAGAAAAGAATCATTGTCATACAGAAGTAAATTTAGCCAATTTCAAGATCGATTAAAGTAACTTAAATTTCACTTTTAGATTAATGATATGCAATTAGTTATAGCTTATAATAAAGGAAATGGGAGGGATGAAATATGAAGTGGCAGGAAGTTAGAGAATTATTTCCTAATCAGTTTGTTTTAGTATCAATTCTTGATTATCATGAGGAAGATGAAAAAAAAATTATTGATGAAGTCGCACCCATTCGTTCCATTCCAGATGAAAATGCTAATAAAGAGTTTTTTAAAGTAGAACCAGGAAACATTGTTTACCATACATCAAATGAGAACTGTATCGTTCATATACGTAAAGATCCGTTGATGAGAGTGAGACGAATTTAATGAAAATATCGTTTGATGGACAGCTTATTACAACATCACTTATTATTACTTTTCGAGGAAAAACGCTACAAATCGATGATATGATTATTGATACAGGCTCCTCTCACACGGTTATTAGCCCAGATGTTTTAGAAGAAATAGGGGTAATATATGAAAATGGCGACGATATTTATGAAGCATATGGGATAGGCGGCTCAGTTCCTTTCTATACTAAAGTAATGGATGAGATTCAAATTGATAAATTTAATATAAAGAATATTGAAATTGATGTGGGAGTTCTTCCAAAAGATCATAATGGACTTCTAGGGTTGGATATTTTAATGACCTACAATTTTATAGTGGATATGGACAAGTTAGAATTATATCCATCAAAGAGTAAAGCTGAGGATTTGCTATAACGATTTGACAATCCAGTTTTAAAAATCCCAATTTCCCATCACCACAAATGGGAAATTGGGATTTTTAATTCCTACAAA
The DNA here is from genome assembly GCF_030814065.1 of Mesobacillus stamsii. Lineage (NCBI taxonomy): Bacteria > Bacillati > Bacillota > Bacilli > Caryophanales > Bacillaceae > Mesobacillus > Mesobacillus stamsii. The sequence continues at coordinate 15,135 of NZ_JAUSUN010000039.1, read as the reverse complement.
GCGCCAGTGTATTGAAGAAAGTATATCGCTTAAAAATTATTTTTTAAGAGCTTTGTTAGTTTTTTCCTATGGGGACATTGTTGTAAAGGATGAAGAGCTTACACTTGAAAGTAATCACCCGGAAAAGATTGTTAAATTTGAAAATTGGGCAAAATAATTTTCTACTGATATGAAACTGCGGAAGGAGGATAAAAAGGTGCATAATATTCCAGTTTCCGTTAATTTTGAACATTACTATGTTTTGCTGTCAACAGATACTCCACAATGTTTTTCACTTTATGCCCAATCTCGTTTAAAGTTAGATAAACTAGATTTATCCATACCTCAGTTCGACGGATTATCGTCAAAGGAAATGGTGGAAAGCGGTAGAATGGATGAGCTTGAACATTGGTTGGAACAATATGAATTTAATAGCTATATGATTGCTAGAGAGCTCAAGGGGGCAATTAAACATACAGAAGACTTCAATTGGATTCGGAAGGATCTAGGTTTACCACTTTCTCCATTTGTTAGTAATTATGCAACCAGGGAAACAAGCATCGCCCAAACTATAAGGCCGAAAGATGCGGTGAAAATTATTGATAGAGAAATTCCTTATTTTAAACAGTTAGGTTTTACACCTGAAACAGCAACGGAATTTTACGGGTAAGATATTGTAGACTTCTTTATGGAAAAAACAAATGGGAAGACAAAGGGGACAATAGCTAATTATGAAAATGGATTGAGTTATCTAGTAGACTATTTTTCTACTTTGGAAGAGGGTATTGGATCTTTGAATGCATGTTCTAAAGTTTCTTGGGAACTTCTCATTTCCAAAATACACCTAGATTTAAACAATAATCTAACGGTTTCTCAGAAAAAAGCAATTTTATCAATGATCAATACTTTTGTCAGATGGTTAGACAAACGATACGATACCAATTATTCAGATATTTATTCACCGATCATAATAGAAAGTGAAAAGGAATTTTTACAAATAACAAACTCAAGTCGGTAGTTATACTCAAGGACATTTAGAAATGAGTGTGATTTTTGTACTCGTTAGTTGGCTACAGAAAAACAGGAGAATAGCTGTCTACCCTTCGGGGATAGGTTTCGTTATTAGGTTAAAACGGTGACATTCATTTGATAAATTGTATAAGAGTTATGTGATACCGCATTGTGAAGCTGTTGCGAAAATTGTATTAGAATAAATTGGAGAGCCTTATCCTTTGGTGGATAAGGCTCTTGTCGTTTCAGGAAAATATACTAATTGATAAAGTCGTTTAAATCTAAACCGGAATCGTCCCCATATCTCATGCTGCTGAAAATCAGCCATTTATAATACCTCACCAGTAGGAAATACTGTATAAACAACTTGTAAAATGGAGGACAGAATGATGCCTGAATTGCCAGAGATGGAAACATATAAAACTTTGCTCGGGTCGTTGATCGGTGGGCAAAAAATTACGAATGTTGAGATCGGGCGGGAAAAGTCGATTAATCTACCAGTTGACCAATTTTCAATGGAAATTTCAAATCAAGCTATAAAAACGATTTCCAGAAGAGCTAAGTATTTAATATTTCAATTGCAGAATGGGAAATGCTTATTACTGCACCTGATGCTTGGCGGATGGATGTTTTTTGGCAAAGAGGAAGATAAACCAAATAGGACCATTCAAGTAAAACTCTCATTCGGAGAACAACATTTATATTTTATTGGACTGCGATTGGGCTATCTTCATCTTTTATCAGCTAAAGGGGTTCAGGAGGAATTAGAAAAACTGGGACCTGAAGTGTTAGATCCTGATTTTACAGTGGATGCCTTTCAGCAAATTATGCAAAAAAGAAAGGGGACAATTAAAACAACATTAATCAATCAAGAAGTGCTGGCTGGGATAGGGAATGGGTATTCTGATGAGATTCTATGGCATGCAGAGATTCGCCCTGATAAAAAAATCAATGAGCTTGATGATCAACAACTATCACGGCTATATCATTCGATTCAGTTTATCCTTAAAAGAGGAATCGAACAAGGTGGTTATATGGAAAACCCGCTTTTTAAAGGTGATGGCAAAACAGGAGGCTACCAGTTTTATGTCTACGACAGAGAAGGAGAAGCGTGTTCTCGTTGTAATGCTTCCATTATAAAAAGCGAAATCTCTTCACGGAAAACGTACTTTTGCCCCAATTGCCAACGATGAATGACGGAGTTGAAATTCCGCACTAATAGGTCTAAGGAGAGAGGAAACAGGATAACAATATGGAAAATGGGATGCCCGTCAATTAGGAGAAGGGCTTTTGGTTTTAATTTTTCAAATTTCGTAACGTACCAAAATGAAATTTTTTTAATCCATACCGTCTGCCTTTTTAATGAAATTATGTGATAATAAAGTTGGATTTTTGACAATTATATTAGTACATAAGACGGAGGATATCATGAAAAATGTTTCGGTAAAAATAAAATTAGTGATTGGTTTTTCAGCAATTTTATTGATTTTTGTTGGTGGTTTTTTAATGCTATTGAATGAATTACATACGATTAATATGGATTTCACTAAAATCCATCAAGATATGAATGTATTACAACAATTAAATCTAAATGAAAATGGCGAAATAGCCACCAGGGATGTTGTGAATTCAATTGGAAATGGTGAAAACAATGTGGCATCTTCAATCAATGCTTTATATAGTATTTTGGTTGTGGCTGTTCTCGCTAGTTTTCTAGTTATTTTCTATATCACCCGCCTGTTGACGAAACCAATCAATGAAATGGTCCTTGTGGCAAAACAAATTTCTAGCGGGAATTTACGGGTTGAAGAATTAGATGAAAATCGAAAGGACGAAATGGGAGCACTATCTAAAACAATAAATTCGATGTCGAAAAGCTTGAGATTGCTTATTTCAAAGATTCATGAAATGTCGGGAAACGTAACAGCTTCCATCGAAGAAATTTCTGCCACATCCACTAAACTTCAAAGTGCAACTAAGCAAGTAACTTCGGTGATGGAGGAAGTCGCTTCGAGTACGGAAAACTTATCAAAAGGAGCACAGGAAGGGGCAAAATCCATTGAGGATATGAATACAAGGATCCTAAGTGTTGTAGATAAAACGATTAAAGTTGCTGGAAATTCAGTTGATATGAAAAAAGCAGCAGATGAAGGGAATCATTCTATCCAAAAAGTAATCGATCAAATGCAATTAATCCATTCCTCAGTTGAAAATACTGCTAATACCATTTCTTTTCTAGGAAAACGGTCAAATGAAATAGGAGAAATTGTTAGTGTGATAAATGGTATTTCTGATCAGACCAATTTATTAGCCTTAAATGCTAGTATTGAGGCTGCAAGAGCAGGGGAGCATGGAAAAGGATTTTCCGTTGTAGCTGAGGAAGTGCGAAAGCTTGCGGAAGAATCCAAACAGTCCGCTGGGAAAATAGCAGGGCTAATTGCCTTGATCCAAAAGGAGTCATCTGAATCAATTCAGAATATGACGAAAACGAAACAAGAAGTAACTAATGGCGAAGAAGTTGTCCGCCAAGCGAAACATTCGTTTGAGATTATTTTAGATAAAATCCATGAAATTACAGATGAGCTGCAAGAGATTTCTGCCGTGACAGAAGAAGTATCAGCAGGAACGGATGAAGTGGCAGCAACGGTTAATTACACATCAAAAACTACGAAACAAACAGCGGAAAGTATCCTAAACATATCTGAGCTTAGCCAGGGACATTATGCATCGATTGAAGATATTAGTTGTTCCATCACTCAACTTACAAACATGGCGGATGAATTAGAAGAGTTAATAGGGGATTTTAAAATTTAGGCCCGTTTTCTGACCAATCCATTTAAATTTTGCAAGGCTTAGTCTGCAAAAATGACAGAAAGATAAAATTACCATTTCAATCAATTTGATAGAAAGTACTCCTGCATGGTATAAGTGTAAAAGGACTAGGAGCACTCTGCTTTTTGATTTTGGGGTCAAATATTAGAATATCCCTGAGAGGAATGGAACAAGGATGATAGAAAATTTCTGGCGTGCTTTGCCACGGCCTTTTTTTATACTGGCACCAATGGAGGAAGTGACGGATGTCGTTTTTCGCCATGTGGTGAGTGAGGCAGCGAGACCTGATGTTTTTTTTACAGAGTTTACAAACTCGGATAGTTATTGTCATCCGCAGGGGATCCAGAGCGTGCGCGGCCGTTTGACTTTTACCGAGGATGAACAGCCAATTGTCGCTCATATCTGGGGAGATAAGCCTGAATACTTTCGGCAAATGAGCATTGGGATGGCGGAAATGGGCTTTAAAGGGTTGGATATCAATATGGGCTGTCCAGTACCAAATGTGACACAGAACGGGAAGGGTAGCGGCCTGATTCGTCGTCCGGATGTGGCAGCAGAATTAATTCAGGCTGCAAAGGCAGGCGGTTTGCCGGTAAGTGTTAAGACAAGGCTTGGGTTCACGGAAGTAGACGAATGGCAGGCTTGGCTGAAACACATCCTTGAACAAAACATTGCTAATCTGTCGATTCATCTGCGCACAAAGGAGGAAATGAGCAAAGTGCCTGCGCATTGGGAGCTGATTCCGGAAATTAAGAAACTGCGCGACGAGGTGGCGCCTGATACCCTTTTAACGATCAATGGAGACATACCTGACCGTCAAACTGGCTTAAAGCTAGTGGATCAATATGGTGTTGATGGGGTAATGATCGGACGCGGCATTTTCCACAATCCATTTGCCTTTGAAAGCGAGAAGAAGGAACATAGCACGGTGGAACTGCTCGATCTCCTAAGCTTGCATATGGATCTCCATGATGAATACTCTCATTTAGAACTGCGGCCGTTCACCGCACTTCACCGCTTTTTCAAAATCTATGTCAAAGGATTCCGTGGAGCAAGCGAGTTGAGGAATCAATTAATGAACACGAAGTCGACAAATGAAGTGCGTGAATTGCTTGGTAAGTTTGCGTCAAAGAATCTGGATTAGTGGCAAAATAAACGAATGGGCGGAATCAGATGACATGGTTCCGTCTTTTTGCGTAAAAAAGATAAAAAAATACTTAAGATGATAAAAGATTACTCTATGTTAACGCTTTCAAAGAGGATGTTCCGCTATATGATGGAAATGTAGTAAATCAATTTCAACTATAGGGGGAAATAGTAGTGAAAAAAACTTGGAAGTTATTTTCTATTTTCATCGTTATGACCGTGCTGACTGGAATGTTGGCCGCGTGCAGTGGAACAACTGGCGGAAGCAGTAAAGTAAGTGTAGGCATTGTTCTTCCGACAAAGGATGAGCCGAGATGGGTGCAGGATGAGCAACGCTTTAAAGATGCTTTAGCTAATTCAGATTACACAACAGAAATTTTGTTCAGCCAAGGGTCTTCGGCAAAGGAAAAAGAAAATGTAGAAACTTTGCTTAACAAAGGGATCCAAGTATTAATTATTGCTCCACATGATGGTGCTGCAGCTGGTGCAGCGGTTGAAGCAGCGAAAAAAGAAGGCGTAACCGTTATTTCTTATGATCGTTTAATTACAGAGACAGATGCAGTCGATTATTATGTAACGTTTGATAGTTTGGCAGTAGGTGCTGCACAAGGTCAATACTTACTAGATAGTGTAAAAGGCACGAACGTCCCGTTATACCTTTATGCTGGTGCTTCATCTGATAACAATGCATTTTTATTTTTTGAAGGTGCCTGGAAAGTTCTTCAGCCAAAAATTGCAGATGGCACTTTTGTAATCGCTAACTCTACAGAAGCAGAAGCATTAAAAGATAAGCAAGAACTTACTCGTGATGAGTTAGGAAAAATTTTGGGGCAGGTTACAACAAACTGGGATCCAAACGAAGCAAAAAATAAAGCGCAAACACACTTAACAGCAGCTGGAGCGGATTTAAAAGGGGATGTAGCAGTCTTAGCTCCAAACGATGGAACCGCTCGTTCTATTGCTGATGTTTTCGGAACAGACTCTGACATTTCGAGTTTCGTAATAACTGGTCAAGATGCCGAGAAAGCTTCCGTTCAATACATCCTTGATGGCAAGCAATCTATGACAGTATTTAAAGATGTTCGAACACTAGTTGCAGACGCAATGGGTATGGCGATCGACATTTTAGATAAAAAAACACCAACTACAACTGGATCTTACAATAATGGGAAAGTCGATGTAAAAGCGAAACAAACAAACGTGATCGTCGTAGACAAAGAGAATGTTAAGAAAGAATTAATTGATTCAGAATACTATAAAGCCAGTGAATTTAAAGGACTGTAAAAAATAAAACTACGTGATCGCATTCAATTAGATGCGGTCACGTAGTTATTATAGCTGTATTGGTTGGAGGGAATGAAGATGAGCGAATATATTCTGGAGATGAAGCAAATTTCAAAGGAATTTACAGGAGTTAAAGCGCTCGACAATGTCAATTTTAAAGTGAAGAAGGGTGAAATTCACTGCCTGGTTGGAGAAAACGGGGCGGGAAAATCGACTCTGATGAAAGTGCTTAGCGGGGTTTATCCTTACGGGACGTATGAAGGGGAAATTGTTTACGAGGGGAAGGTACAGCAATTTCATAAGATTAACGATAGTGTGAATACCGGTATCGTGATCATTTACCAGGAGTTGGCTCTGTTTCCTGATCTCACCGTGTATGAAAATATATTCACTGGCAATGAGATCAAGCAAGGGGCTTTGATTGACTGGAATGAGACGATTGTGGAAGCAAAAAAATTGCTTGAAAAGGTTAACCTCGACGTTAACCCGGAAACACTTGTTAAAGACTTGGGAGTAGGGAAACGACAGTTAATTGAAATTGCCAAAGCGCTAAGCAAAGACGTAAAACTTCTTATACTCGATGAACCTACTGCAGCTTTAAATGAGGATGACAGTGAAAATTTATTAAAGCTGCTGAAAGAACTAAAGAAACAAGGGATTACCTGCATCATGATCTCACATAAGCTGAAGGAAGTCATTACGATAGCAGATAGTGCGACTGTCATTCGTGATGGACAAACAATCAGAACCTTGGATGCTTCAAAGGGAGAGATAACAGAAAACACCATTATCAAAAATATGGTTGGAAGAGAAATTCAAGATATCTATCCAAAACGGGTGAAGAATTCCCATGATGAAAAAGTACTAGAGTTAAAGAATTGGTCTGCCTATGACCAAAAGCTTGGCAGACATGTAGTGAAGAATGCGAATTTACATGTTAAAAAAGGTGAAATCATTGGTTTGGCAGGCTTAATGGGCTCTGGTCGAACGGAACTTGCCCTTAGTATCTTTGGAAACGCGAAAGCTTATAAACTGCAAGGTGACTTACTGTTAGATGGAATGCCAAAAGCGTTCAATCATCCGAGTGAGGCAATTAAAGCTGGGATTGCGTATGTAACCGAGGACCGCAAAGGGGATGGGTTGTTTTTACTGCAAGATATTAAAAGTAATATTTCTGCCGCGAATTTACAAAGAATTTCTGCCAATGGAGTAATCAATGAGAATGAAGAGATAAAAGTAGCAGATCGCTATAAAACTTCATTACACATTAAAGCAACTTCTTTAGAACAGCTTGTTGGCAAATTAAGTGGCGGGAACCAACAAAAGGTTTCGCTCGGCAAGTGGCTGTTTGTTGGCCCTAAACTCCTAATATTAGATGAGCCTACCCGAGGGATTGACGTAGGCGCTAAATTTGAAATTTACACGGTGATGAACAAGCTGATTGAAGAGGGAATGAGTATTCTCATGATTTCTTCTGAGCTTGGCGAAGTATTGGGAATGAGTGACAGAGTTTATGTCATGGGCGAAGGAGAAATCAAAGGCGAATTGCCAATAGAAAACGCCGACCAAGAAAAAATAATGCAACTTGCAACACAATAGGAGGTTAAACCAATGACTTTAATAAACGACTTAAAAACGTTAATCAGTAAAAACATTCGTGATTATGGGATGTATATTGCCTTATTGGTGATTTTTCTCATATTTACCATATTAACGAATGGATTGTTTATTTCTTCTCGAAATATTAGTAACCTACTAGATTCTGCCGGCTATATTGCGGTTTTGGCTGTCGGAGTTATGCTGGTCATTGTCATTCGTCATATTGACTTATCGATTGGATTTTTAGCGGGTTTCCTTGGAGCGATAGCGGCGATTTTACTCATGCAGTATCATCTGCCTGTATACATTGTGCTTCCGATCATTTTAATTCTTGGTACGATTGCTGGTTTATTTACAGGCTTTCTTGTAGCAAAAGTAGGGATCCCAGCTTTTGTTGCAACATTGGCAGGCTGGTTGATTTATCGCGGTGCGATTCTTCAAGTAACAGAAAAGACTGGAACCATCATCGTTCAAAATGATGCTTTTAATGCAATTGGGAATGGCTATATTCCCTCTATTGTGCAAATTAACGGGCTTCACTTGCTATCTTTATTAATTGGTGTACTTGGAATAATCCTTTACAATTTTAGTGCAGTCTCCACTCGCCGAAACAAAATGAAGTATAATTTTGAAGTAGTTTCCAAGCAGATTTTCATTTTACAGCTTGTATTCGTTTCGGCTATCATTGCTGCAATCACTTGGATCTTAGCTGGCTATAATGGCTTCTCTTGGACAGTGATAATTATCTTATTAGTCGTGCTTGTCTATCATTTCCTGACAACAAAGACGGTAATGGGAAGACATATTTATGCGGTCGGAAGCAATCCAGAAGCTGCTCATTTAAGCGGAATTAACGTGAACAAGATTACGCTCATTGTATTTGGTTCAATGGGTTTGCTATCCGCTTTATCAGGTATTCTATTTACCTCACGCCTTCAGTCGGCAACAACGACTGCTGGAACACTGTTTGAACTAGATGCCATCGCAGCTGCCTATGTTGGTGGTGTATCTGCTGCAGGTGGAGTAGGGAAAGTAACAGGAGCGATCATCGGAGCGATTGTAATGGCCTCCTTAACGAGCGGAATGAACTTGCTCGGTGTAGGGATTTCTTATCAATATATGATTAAAGGCGGCGTATTAGCCTTAGCGGTAATCTTCGACGTAATCACAAGAAGAAAAGGAAACTAATCGCCTCTTTTTACAGGCTTTCACCAAGATCATTGGGGAAGCCTTTTTCCCTTTTACAGTACCAACGCCAAGGAATCTATCCGACGGAGGGAAATCCGCGTCTTTTAGGGCTAGGAGTCTGTTCGATAAAAATTTTTTAGCGTTTAGTTATGCAAGAATGCTTTCTATTCATCCGTTTTATTGTATGAAAACATTCATCGAGTCGCTTGTCTAGCTATGGCTCCTAACTCCTCAAGACGCTTCGGTCCTCCAATGAAGTCAAAGGACGACTTCATCAGTCGGACCACTGAGGCACAGGATGTGCAGACCATGCCATCAGCGTTACAATACATTTCCATTGTACTATGTTAAAAAATAATAGGTTCTGAGGAGTCTACGAAATGTTCTTTAAATTTGTTTCAAAGCGTTTCGAGGAGATAGCGGCCAACGGTTTGCCCAAGCTTTGGACTATGAGCTGGTGCTGGACAAGAATACGAAGTTATTTTGACAGGTTTGGGGGTTGCAAGCGAAAAGTTGTCAAGAAAGCCTCGCGGGTTGAAATTCGTTTTTTGATGGCGGTGTGGCATGGTACGATCGGAATGGGTTTTGATTTCGTTAAATCTTTACCATATTTTTTTAATGAAGTTTACTAAACAGGCTGATAGAATCAAGTTAACTACCATGATCGAAAGACGAAGGGGAGATAGGAATATGAAAAAGTATATGTATGTGATAATGGGCCTTGTCTTTGTCTCCCTTGGGTATCTTATTTTTGTATCAGCCAGTATCGTCTTTAGCGATGACATCGCTTTACCGAAAGCAAAAAAGCAATCAGATACTCGCTTCCGTTTAGTTCTCATCACGAGAGACATGGATACTGCGTTTTGGAATAAGGTTAGTACAGGAGCATCTAGACAGGCATTGAAAGAAGGGGCGAGCCTGGAAGTTTGGGGAAGCTATAGCAATGATTCAGAACAATTTTTAAAACAATTTGAACTGGCAATCCATTCAAAAGTGGATGGGATCATCATACAGGGACTTGATACAGACGAGTTTAAAGAACTCACCAAAGTAAAGGCTGCTTTTAATGGAATTCCGATTATCACAGTTGCTAATGATGTTCCAATGAAGGAAAGCTTAAGAAGGACCTACGTGGGTTCTGATCAATTTCGAGCCGGGGGTTTAATCGCAAGGCAGTTGCTGAGTGATATGGGAACGGAGGGAAAAGTGATCCTGCTGGCAGATAAGCAAAATGAGTATTACCAGAAGGAAAGATTAAAGGGCATCTATGCCACATTAAAAATGTATCCGCAAATTAAAATTCAATATGCCGAAACAGGAGAGTCAAAAGACCAAGTCATTACGACGATGAGGGACCAGTTAAATAAAGTGCCGGATGTGGACGGATTTATCGCTGTGAACGCAAAGATGATTGGTCCAATGGTACAGGAAATAGGAAACCGATTCCAGGTTGAACCATATTTTATTTATACCTTTGATGAGGGACCAGAATCGTTACTGCTATTTGAAGATGGCAAAATTGACGGAGTCGTCGAGCAAGATCCGGAAACAATGGGGGAAATAAGTGTAGAGCAAATTGTTAATTGGCTAAATGGAAAAACGGTCCCGCTGGATAGTAATGGTTACTTCACAAACATTCGCATGTTGAAGGATAACAGAAATGAAGAGCATTAGAAGGAAAATACTAACATTTTCAACGATCGTCATTGTCATTATGTCCATCATTTGGGTTGCGCTGACATTCTATAACTACAAAACCCAAGTGAAGTATAATGATATTATAAATCGATATTTAATATTAAGTGAAGTTTCTGGTGCTAGTAATCAAGTAATTACCGACTTGAATAACTATATGAACCAGTCTACTCCAGAAAATTTACAGAAACTAGAAAATAGCAAAAAGGCATTAGAATCTTCTAGATATGAAGTATTTAAAGTGAGAAATGAAGTGAATGACTTTACTTTAACAAATTACATCCATTTAATGGGCAGTTTAATAGAAACGATTGACAGATTAATGGGACAAGAACGAGATTCCGAGGCAGCGTTGAAGGACCTTGCTGAAACAACCCGGATTCGTAACTATATTTCGGAAATGACGCTCAACTTGATTGATATGGAACTTAAAACACATGAGCCATTTTACCGAAGCATAATGGAGCAATCCATTGAGTTAGTAAAACTGGCGATATGGATGGTTTTACTAACATCGTTGCTGCTTATCATGGCTTCTTATTGGTTTTCCCTAAGTATCACAAGTCCAGTCAATCAGCTGACTAAGGCTGCAAGTGAATTGGCAAAAGGAAAATTCGATAATGAAATTACCGTCAAATCGAATGATGAAATTGCCTTTCTTGCTAAAACATTTGATCATATGCGGATAAACATAAATAATTTAATTCAGCAAATTAAGGAAAAAGCAAAGCTTGAACATGAGCTGCAGCAGAACAAAATTTTGTTGCAGGAAAGCCAATTTCGCAGTCTGCAAAGCCAGATGAATCCCCATTTCCTGTTTAATACACTTAATACGCTATCGAAAAAGGCATATCTAGAAGGCTCGGAAGAAGTGAGTGATTTGCTCGTCAGCGTGGCTGACCTTCTGCGTTATAATTTAAAGCAAATGGACCGATCCGTTACATTAAGGGATGAATTGATGGTTGTCCATCAATATATGCAGATTCAAAAGGCACGGTTTACAGATCGACTTCAACTGAAATTAGACATCGATGATTCATGCTTAGATGTTGCTATTCCCGCACTCACCCTGCAGCCGATCATCGAGAATGCTGTCATCCATGCAATAGAGCCCAATATTAACGGGGGAACCATCACCATTCATGTGAAGGACATGAATGAATATGTGCAAGTTGAAATAGAAGATGACGGAATAGGAATGTCTGAGGAGACCATCACGCAAATTTTAATGGAACGTCAAGTGCAAACAGCAGGACATTCCACAGGAATAGGTTTCAGTAATGTTGTCAAGCGCTTGCGTCTTTTTTATGAAAGGGATGACGTCATTCAGATCGAAAGTTCCTTGGGCAGCGGGACGGTTGTCCTTTTAAAAATTCCGAAACAAAGAGGCGAAGTACATGATTAAAATTTTAATTGTGGATGATGAACAAATAGAACGGGAAGGGATGGAAGCAATCCTAAACAGGGCATTCCCGGATTTGATTATTGAACAAGCCAATAATGGAAATAGTGCGGTAGAATTAGCTGCTAGCTTTAAACCTGATTTAGTGTTAATGGATGTCCAAATGCCAGGCATAAATGGCCTGGAAGCTGTAGAGCAGATTCTCGCTGAATTTCCTCAAATAAAATTCATCATGGTAACCGCTTATGATACTTTTCAGTATGTGCAATCCGCCTTAAAGCTTGGAGCGAAAGATTATATCTTAAAACCAAGTAAGGTGAGTGAAATTAGAACAACGATTGGGAAGGTATTGAAAGAAATAGAAAACGAAAGGGAGCTACAAGCAGAAAGCAGCTTGCAGCGAGAAATGCTACAACGAACATTGGCTCTCGTTGAAACAGACGTTGTAACACAGCTGCTGTTTGATCATGTCCATGAAGTTCACTTAAATATGCTCCTGGAAATGCTTGAAATTCAATCAACAGGACAAGTATTCGTTATGAATGTAATTGTACCTGAGGGAATGGACCATTTTTACACAAAAATGAAAACAATAGTCAGGAAAGCGAAAAGCGGTTGGATGGGTGCACTCTATGATGGACAGCTGCCGATTATTATTTTCCGAAATGGACAATCGTATCGATCACAAGCAATTTCTCTGGCAAGAGATATTTTGTTGGCTGTAAACAAGGAGCAGAAAGCAGGATGGTTTATTGGCATAGGGAATGTCTGTCCCGCATTAGATAAGATCCGTCCATCTTATCAAGAGGCAATCATTGCTTCCAGCGATCGATCACTGCCGGTTAAATACCGATTTTATCAAGATATACCTGTTATGAATGACTCGGTCAGCAGCCAGCAGGTGCGGTATTTAAAAAAAGATCTTTCCGACCAAGTGCGCCTGGGACAATGGGACCAAATTAAAACAAATCTCAGCCAGCTAATTCACGCTTACGAGATGGAAGGCATAGAAATTTTGCAAGCACAACAATTTATCTTAGCAGCGTTATGGTCTATCTGGTCGGTTATCAACAATTTAGGGATTGAGGCCGCAACGCCGTTTTTTCATTACCAAGCGTCAAATTATCGTCATTTGCGTTCGGAAACCATCCATCTTTTGATGGAGATGAAAAATTCTTCTGATAGACATTATCTTAGTTTGGAAGCGGATACAATTTACCAAGTCAAACAATATATTATGGAAAATTCCCAACAGGATATATCGTTAGAAACGCTTAGCATGAAAGTAGGCCTGAGCCCCATTTATATTAGTAAAATGTTTAAAGAAAAATTAGGGATTAATTACATTGATTTTTTAACGGAGTGCAGGATTGAAAAGGCAAAGAAAATGTTAGCCGATCCCGAAAAGAGTATTAAGGAAATTACCATTGAAGTGGGCTATCATGAACCAAATTACTTCAGCAAAGTATTTAAGAAGCTATGCAATGTAACACCGAGAGAATATCGTAAAGCAATGCTTGGTTTGAAGGAGACTGAAAGATAAGCCCTGATCATAAGAAGTTTTGCAGTGGAGGAGAAGCTATGGCAACAACATTAAGGAAAGTTGGTTTATTGATCCTTTTGTTCCTCCTAATGATATTGACGGCATGTGAAGAGGAAGTACCTCCAAAAAACGAGAAGAAAGAACCGGAAAATGAAAGGGTTGCCGATTCTGGCGACAAGCTTAAGATCGGGTTTTCGATGGATACGTTGGAAGAGGAGCGCTGGCCAAGGGATAGAGACTTTTTTAAAGAAGCAGTCGAGTCATTAGGAGCGGACGTCATGATTCGTGAAGCAAGGGGAGACGATAGCTTGCAAATTGTCCACGCAGAAACGTTAATCAGCGCGGGAGTGGACGTGCTCGTTATTGTTCCGCACAATGCGGAGGCGGTGGCAACCATCGTTAATAAAGCCCATAATGCAGGCATTAAAGTGATCTCTTATGACCGGTTAGTGAAAAATTCCTCCGTCGATTTATATATTTCTTTTGACAATGAGTTAGTAGGAGAACTTCAAGCGAAGGCAATAACAAAATTAGTTCCGAAAGGGAAGTATGTATACATCGGTGGAGCCAATACGGACAATAATGCTCACTTATTGAAACAAGGTGTTTTTAATGTCCTCCAGCCGCTTATAGATAAGGGAGACATACAGATTGTGTATGATCAGTGGTCCGAAAATTGGACTCCTGAAAATGCATATGCCAATATGCAAGCTGCACTGAAAACGAATAATAACGAGATAGATGCTGTTATTGCTGGAAACGATGGGACAGCAAGTGGCGTCATTAAAGCTCTTGAAGCACAAGGGCTTGCGAAAAAAATTCCAGTTGCCGGGCAAGATGCAGAATTAGCGGCTGCTCAGCGAATTGTTCAAGGAACTCAAGCAGTAACAATTTACAAACCGATAAAAACATTAGCATACGAAGCAGCAAAAGCAGCGATAAAAATGGCAGAGGGAGAAACCGTTAAAACAAATAGGAAGATGAATAATGGGAAATTAGAAATCCCCTCCCTCCTGCTTACGCCCATTGCTGTTGATAAAAATAATATAGACGACACAATTATTGCTGATGGATTTCATCAGCGTGATCAAGTATATGAAAAACCAGCGGAATGAAAATAAGGCTCGTTTGGCTGTGCGTCTCCATATATTGAGAATCCTAGAGATAGCCAAGATGATAAACTTGGAAATACCTCCCTTTTCGCAAAAATTGATCTCACCTGATTTAAAATAAACTTCTTTATTAATTAGTCAAGTTTTTTCTCATCCATTCTTTTATATGGATAAGAAATAATTTGTCCAAATTATTTAGTTCTTTTTTATTGTGAACAAGGAAGGTTTGTCTTGTTGGGAAAGGATTATTTTTAACGGATTTCCGAAAGAAGTCTCTCATCCTCAAGGAATGGGAAGGGCTAAAGCCCAATGAGTAGGTGGGAGATGAATTTCGGTTGGCTTTA
>NZ_JAUSUN010000038.1:0-21390 GCF_030814065.1 Mesobacillus stamsii | reverse complement strand
ATCTATTATAAAGGACTTTTTCTTTGCGTAAAACAAAAATATTGAAGATTGTGAGTCTTTTTAATATTGAATATTAATTAGTGCAACACTAGTGATTTGGATATATAGCATTAGGATTGGGGGCCTTTAGCTTTCAAGCCTTAGACTTCTATCAAAAAAACGGTTATGAGATAGTCGGTGTAATTGAAGGACATCCAAACAAAGAAAATCAGCCGTATTACTTAAAAAAAGAAATTAACTTATGATAAATCATATTACACTTAGAGGGCAAGTGATCTTTATAGCATAAGAACAGGCAGCGTTGTTATTGAAACAAACGGGGCAGGATAGTGCGGAAAGTGAATTATGTAAGGTGATATTAGAGCGAAACAATTGGGGGAATAAGAAAATGAACATTGAACAAGAACTTTATCAAGCTGCAATCGATTTGATAGAAAAAAGATATGCTACTGGTTGGGGCGGAGCAGCAGCAATGTATACAGAAGATGGTCAAATCTTAACAAGTGTATCACCAGATGTTATCAATGCTTCAACTGAGTTATGCATTGAAACAGGTGCAATCCTTGAAGCACATAAACTTAATACTAAGATCACACATACTATTTGTGTTGTAAGAGAAGATGAAAATGCTGAATTTACAGTTTTAACACCTTGTGGCGTATGTCAAGAAAGACTTTTTTACTGGGGAGAGAATGTGAAAGCAGCTGTAACGAATTCAAGTGGAAATCTGGATTTTAAAACATTAAAAGAAATTCAACCACACCATTGGTATAAAGCTTACAAAGGTAATTTTAAATGTTAACGTTACGGGTGTGTTAATCAAAGATAGTAGCAAAAGAGCTTTCCCGCTTAGCATGCAATGGCAGGCTATCCTATGAGCTTAGAGATATCTGTCAGTTCAATAACATTCATATCGTATGTCTAGATAACTATTGCCCTGATTTTTTGGGTGCATCAGAATACACCCTTGGTATATCTGTATTATATATGTTGCAACAGGATTATTACCTCCGTATGCTGGAAGATGCCGCTCGTACCTGGTAGGGCCTTGGCGGCAGGGTATGTTTCATAACTTCCTCTTTTACTATTAATCTTAAACCAATCTCTTATTAAAGGTTATTGTACCAACCACTCATAATCCTGCCTGCAATCTACAATAAAGTCAACATATACTGATTGATCCTTAATCTGATACAAAATCAGATACCACTCTTCTACGAACATCTTATGATATTTGTTCGGCGGAATAAATTCGCCCTCGAAAAATGGAAACCGCTCCGGCATTTGATTTAGGGAGCGGATAGAGTTCATCAAATCATTTTTTATTTTGCGAGCAGCAGTTGGACTCTTTTGAGCCAGAAATCGAACATGGCCCGCCAGCATTTGACGGGCCCGTTCAGAAACAATAACTTTATATTGAAGCTTATTTTCCATGTTCCACCCCATCTAGAATGCTTTCAAGATAGCTGTCCAGTTCATCTGGTGTACTTCCCATACGTCCTGCCATACGGTCTTCCTCAACAGCCAACAGTTCTTCCCTCAATTTCAGCATTTTTTCTCGGCGGGTAAACGCTCCTATATCCATCACAACGAGATCGCCTTCACCGTTTTTTGTAAGATAAACAGGCTCACCGGAGGATTTACACAAAGCCGCAATTTCATTGTAATTCTGTCGGATGCTTGCGGATGGTTTAATCTGCATGGTATCAACTCCTAATAGTAATATTCTAATAATATTGTACCTTTTTCATGCTATACAATCAACCTCAATATGCCTGTCTTTTATAAGGGACATGGGAGGGACATGGGGACAGGTTTATTGTCCCATTTCTGTTTGTATATCCGATATCCTATTAGGCTCTTTCCTGTCCCTTTTACATTAAGAGCCACAGGACAAAATTAAAATCCTGATAAAGCAATTTTTAAATAAAACTATATTCCATCCGAAATGGGGTTTGACAAATTACAAAAGATTCGTTCCACCAAGAGGTTACGGTACCAACTTCACATGTCGGATTTGGATGAAACCAGTATTATCAAGGGTCTTGGATTTTTGTCTGTTGGCTCTAACAAAAAAATATTCGGGATAGCGGCAGGGAATCTGGTGGGACACGGTTCCTGTCCCCGCGTCCCTTCCCCTTAATCCATTACACGATGTGTAAAAGGCAACTCCCGTAAGGGTTAGTTGCCTTCTTTTAAAATTAACTGTGAAACACACTCCACCTGTGAAGTATGCGGAAACATGTCGACTGGTTGGATATATTCGATCTTGTATTTGCTTTCAAGTGTCTGGATGTCCTTTGCGAGTGTGGAGGGGTTGCAGGAGATGTGCACAAAGGTTTTTGGTTTTATTTTTAAGACGGTTTTCAGGAATGCTTCGTCGCAGCCTGTGCGTGGTGGGTCGACGACAATTACGTCTGGTTGCCATCCTTCCTCCAGCCATTTTGGGAGCAATTCTTCTGCTTTGCCAACATAGAAACTGGCATGGGGGACATTATGTTTCTTGGCATTATTCCTGGCATCGTCTATTGATTCTGCAATGATATCCATCCCGCGAACTTCGCCTGCCTGATTTGCCATCCATAGGCCGATTGTACCGACACCGCAATACGCATCAACGAGTTTTTCCCTCCCAGTCAACCTCGCTGCTGTTTTGGCTTCATTGTAAAGCTTAACAGTCTGCTCAGGATTTAGCTGGAAGAAGGTTCTTGCTGAAAGTTCAAATTGCAGGTCACCAAGTGTTTCTTGGATATAATCTTTTCCTTCAAGGGTGGCAGTTTCCCTGCCGAATATGACTGCCGTCTTTTCCCCGTTGATATTCTGGACAATCGAGTTGACCTCTGGGAGGCGTTTCTTGATTTCTGTGATGATCAGCTCTTTTTTCGGCAACTCTTTTTTTGTTGTGATCAGGACAATTTGCAGTTCGCCAGTTTGGATTCCGGTCCTGGCAACGATTGTCCGTACGAGACCTTTATGCTTTTTCTCGTTATAAATCGGTATTTTCAAGTCTTGTAGAATCTCTTTTACAGCTTCCGTTGCCTTTATTGTCGCTGGATGCTGCACTGCACACTGTTCAATATTGATCAAATTATGGGAGTTGAGTCCGTATAGGCCGGCAAGCACTTTCCCATCCTTTTCTCCGACTTGGAACTGGCTTTTGTTCCGGTATCCCCATGGGTTTTCCATACCGATTGTCGGACGAATATCAAGGTCATCGATTTTTAGCCTTGTATGGCGTTCCAGTGCCTGGATGATAATATCCCGCTTTTCTTTTAGCTGCTGGTCATAGCGCAAATGCTGTAGCTGGCAGCCGCCGCACTGATCGTAAACAGGGCAGATCGGTTGAATCCGATGCTCAGAGCGCTTACGGATTTTCTTGATTTTTGCCTCAGCAAATTTTGGGTGGATCTTTGTCGCTTCCGCTACAATTTCCTCTCCCGGCAGTGCACCGGGCACGAATACGACCTGACGCTTGAAGTAGCCTACACCCTCCCCATTGATCCCTAGACGCTTGATGGTCAGCGGGAACGTCTGCTTTAGCTGCAGCTTTGCCTCATTTTTGTCTTTGTCCCATTGCTGCCCGTTCCTGTTTGTTGAAGGGCCATGCACTTTTTTCATAAAAACTTCACTCCAATTATTCCATGCTTCTCCACAAATAGAGCGCGGCATAGCTTAGATAAGGATTCCACTGTTCTTTGTACTTTTCCATTATGGCAAGGCTAGGCTTCTCTTCAAGTTGGAAGTATTTTTTCAAGGCATTCTGGATGCCAATGTCCCCAATCGGGAATAAGTTCGGTCTGCCGAGTGCGAACATCAGGAAATTTTCGACTGTCCACGGCCCGACACCGCGAATTTTAATCAATTCGTTTGACACTTCCGCATCAGCCATGGTTTTCAATTTTTTAAAATCAAGCTGCCCAGATGCAGTCAGCGCACCGATTCCAATTACATACTCTGCCTTGCGACCGCTAAATTGAAACTCTCGGAGCTGCTCAACCTTCAGCTGTGCAACTTTTTCAGGAGACGGATGAAACCAGACACCATCAATCTCTTCACCGAAAGCCTGCACAAACCGCTCCGTCAGTGTAAAAGCAAACTTCAGGTTCACCTGTTGGTGGATAATGCTTTTGATCAAGCTGGAAAAAGGATCAAATTCCAGCACAAGGGGTGTACCAAAATGATCATTGAACAAATCTTTTAACTCAGTCGTCTGAAAATGCTCATGCACATGGAGCAACACCACATCCCATTGAAAAATTTCCGTCAGACGATGCAGTGTTTTTTCCTTTTCATCACCAGCACGGACAATGAATTCAGGCTTTTCTAGTGTACCCGTCGCAATTATATCCGCAACGATTTTTTTATCATTAAAAGCAAGCGGCACCCTGACAAGCCGCTGCTCGATATCAACGGTGTTCAAAGGATCAAGCGCCAGCCTGCTCAAAGCCAGGTCAAAATTATATGGCCCGGAAATGGTCACCTTTTCTTCCCACATAAACAAACCGCCCTCATCTATTCTATTTCCCCGTATTATAGCATTTCCTTACTTTTTTTACGAAAATTGTGCTGAGCCTCTAGTGGTATTGGGCGAAGTTTATCTTTACAGCCTGAGTTTTCCCTATTAAACAGGCCCATTTCCGATTTATTGGCGGAGTTCACAATTTTATTGGCGATTTTCACTGTTTATTGGCGATTTTTTCATTTTATTGGCGATTTTCATAGGTATTTTGGCGATAATACAATTTTATTGGCGAACTGGTAAAAATGCGTCTTTTTTTCCAATTAAAAAAATCCCGGCAGCTGTAAAATTGCCGGGAACAAACAATCAGTACAGCATCGGATTCTTCATGCCGGCTTTTTTGAGCATTAGTTCATCCAAACTCTTGAAGCTGTAGCCTTGTTTTTTCAAATCTCTGATTACGTTTTCGAGTGCATCTGCATTGTCTTTCGAAACTGTGTGCAAAAGCAGGACGGCACCTGGATGGACTTGGGTCATGATTTTATCATAGGCATATTGCGCGCCTTTTTGCTGGTCAGTATTCCAGTCAACAAAAGCGAGCGACCAAAATACATGGGTATAGCCAGCTTCTTTCGCAATCGCCATCGTCCTTTCGCTAAAAATTCCCCTTGGCGGACGCAGATAGTTCATGTGCTTCCTGCCGGTGATCCTCTCGGTTTCAGCGCGGACCATCTCCAGTTCCTGCTTGATTTTTTCATCGCTGATCTGAGTCAGATCAGGGTGGTGCCAGGAGTGATTGCCGATAATATGACCTTCTTTCGCCATTCGGTCGACAAGCTCCGGCGCACTCTCCAGATAATGTCCTGTGATGAAAAAAGCTGCAGTCACCTTTTCTTTCTTTAAAATATCAAGAATTTTTGCGGTATAGCCATTTTCATAGCCATTATCGAATGTTAAGTATAGATCTTTAGCATTCTCGTCGCCTTTGTAGACTGCTCCGTGATCTTCAAGGATGACCTCAAACATTCTTCCAGCATCAGCCTGCCTTCCATTCTCGCCTTTTTTGAATCCCCAATGCAATGGCGAGTTTGAATTTTCCTCCGCATTTGTCACAGTCGGCAAGACGAGCAGCATCAGCGCGGATGAAAGCAGTACTACTTTACGAATCGTTTTCATGATTTTCCTCCATTCCTGTTTTCTCTTACTGTTTGTCAAAAAGGAGGAAAAAATTCTTGTCTGTTACCATAGAAAAAGAGTCCCCTGCTGTAATTAAGGGGACTCATCCAAAATTATTTATAAACGCGATCAGCAAATTGTGTCAGCTTTTCAAAGGATGACTTCTCCACATCTTCATGCAGGCTGTTTCCGTGTGCATCCATTGTTACGACTGCGGTAAAGCCTTGAACCTGGAGGTGCCACATTGCTTCAGGAATACCGAAGTTCATTAAGTCAACACCTTCAACAGACTTGATGCAGTCAGCGTAATATTGAGCTGCCCCGCCAATGGCGTTCAGATAAACGCCGCCATGCTCTTGTAAAGCTGCAAGTGTCTTTTTTCCCATTCCGCCTTTTCCAATGACAGCGCGGATGCCGAATTTTTTCATGATATCTCCTTGATAGGGCTCTTCCCGAATGCTTGTTGTCGGTCCGGCAGCCTTCACATGCCAGTTCCCTTCCTTATCCTTCAGCATCACCGGTCCGCAGTGATAAATGATCTGGCCATTCAAGTCGACTGGAGCATCATGATCTGACAGATATTTATGGATCGCGTCCCGGCCAGTGTACATCATGCCATTGATCTGGACGACATCGCCGACTTTCAGCTCACGGATTTGTTCCTCTGTAATAGGAGCCGTCAAAGTGATAACATTCTGTTCTGCAGGCGTTTCCACTGCTGCAGCGATTTCCGTAGCAGCTGGCTGGGCGAAATCAATTTTCTCGCCATCCTGGTACATCCATTCCTGAATTTCACCGGTTTCAGGATTCACTGCTACACCGAGACGGCGGTATGCCCAGCAGTTGTACGCAACAGATACGTAGAAGCTTGCCGGAATGCGGTTCATGACGCCAATTTTGCAGCCAAGCAGCGTTGTTTCGCCACCGAAGCCCATTGTCCCGATTCCAAGTTTGTTGGCATTTTCCATGACATATTCTTCAAGGCTGCGAAGATCCGGATGAGGATTAACATCATCGACAGTACGGAATAGCTGCTCTTTCGCTAGATCATAACCTGAAGAACGGTCGCCGCCAATGCCGACTCCGATGAATCCAGCACTGCAGCCTTGCCCCTGTGCCTGATAAACAGAATGCAGGATACATTTACGGATTCCATCAAGATCACGTCCTGCACGTCCCAGTCCTTCCAATTCAGCAGGAAGGCTGTATTGGATATTTTTATTTTCACAGCCACCTCCTTTTAAAATCAGGCGAATGTCCAGATAATCTTTTTCCCATTGCGCAAATTTGATGACGGGAATGCCGCCACCAAGATTGTCGCCGCTGTTTTCGCCTGTCAATGAATCAACAGAGTTCGGACGAAGCTTGCCATCCTTTGTCGCCTGAGCGATCGCATGGTAAATTGCCTGTTTCATTTCGATCTGATTGGCACCAACGGGTGTTTTGATTTTAAAGGTTGGAAGACCCGTATCCTGGCAAATTGGTGATACCTTGTCCTCGGCCATTTTGATATTGTTGGTAATCGTATCAAGGCTCATCGCTGCGCGCGTTCCGGCATTTTCACGTTCCGCCGCCGCCTTGATAGCCCTGCGAACATCCTTTGGAAGGTTCGTGGATGTTTCAACAATCAGCTGGTACATGCTTTCCTGGAAGTTTTCGATATTCATCTGTCTACCCCTCTCCCCATGCTTTCTATATGTATTTTATAATAATTTCTCCGCTACCATTATACTCCTAACAACCATCCGTTAAAAGATGAAAGTGAAATCGTTTACAGCGAGTAATGCGCAAGCCACTCACACTGGACATGGACAGGATACCACCGTTTTGATAACTTTGTATAAACCAGTCTAAATGCCACTGTTTTTTTTCGATCTAAGCGGGCGGAAACCATCCTAAAGCGACTTTAAGGAGGGATAACTCTGAAAACGCGAAAAAAGAGACCTCTTTTAAAAAGGTCTCTTACAAATCACGATTCTTGAATTCTCGGCATTTGGCATCCATTTCTTCGACGATTTGGATCATACGGTCGATATCCTCGAGATCGGTTTCTTCAGGATCAATCGCTTCAAGCAATTCCGCGAACATATCCAGGCGCTTTTTCAAGAATACAACCTGTTTATTTTTATCAGTAATCGGACTTCCCACTTTTTTTCGCTCCTTTCACTTTCGTTAACATCCTACCGAAAAAGGAGCGATTGTGCAATAATATATTGATCAAAGTTTTTCTACGTGCAAATTTGATTCGTGTCCCCGTTATGAATGGAAACCATTATAGGAATCTCATGGCATAGAGCAACGCTCTATGCCCGTAAATACTTTTTTAGTATAGCATCAATTATCCAATCCAGTCGCTTTGCCTTCTCGGCTAGAATCAGCAGCACCATAGAGGATGCCTTTTTTTCGATCGAATTGGATTGCCTGGACATTTCCAAGTGGGAAGGGGCCATCAGCAAACTCGAAACCCTTTGACTCCAATTCCCCTTTTGCTTGCATGCTGATTCCCGACTCCCAGCCTACCAACGGACCTGTACTCGTAAAGATGCGCGGTTCTTCGATGGCTTCTTTCAGGTCCATGTCGAAGTCGAGAACATGGACAATTGTCTGGAATACAGAGCCGATGATGGTGGGCCCGCCAGGTGAACCCAATGTTAATACTGGCTCTCCGTCCTTGAAGATAATCGTCGGCGTCTTGCAGCTTACCGGCCGCTTGCCTGGCTGAATTTCATTCAAACCGCCTGGAATCGCATCGAAGTCTGTCATTTCATTGTTTAAAATAAAGCCATGATCTTTGACCATAATTCCCGAGCCAAACGGATGCTCAACGGTTGAAGTGCAGGCAACTATATTGCCCCACTTGTCTGTTACTGTGAAATGGGTCGTTTCACTTTTTTCCCTTTCCCGTTCAAACGGCTGGAGGATGACGGGAATCTCGTTCCCGCCACAGTAAGTCCAAGGATTCCCGTATTCGATTGCATCGTTCCTTCGTTCCCAATTTATTAATTTTCGTCGTTCCGCAAGATAAGCCTCACTTAGGAGCCCTTTTAACGGTATATCCCCAAACTCCGGATCACCGGAAAAGGCGATTTTATCGGAAAAAGCAATGCGCATCGCTTCAGAAAATAAATAATACTTTTCCCAAGATTTCACATCATATAGACGGAGGTTAAAGCCTTCGAGAATTTTCAAAATTTGCAGCATCGTCGTCCCGCCGGCGCTCGGCATATTAGACGAAGCAATCTCGTATTCCCTATAGCTTCCCCAAACCGGTTCATCTGTCGAGATTTGATAATTTTTCAGATCAGACATCTCCATGATGCCACCTAGCTCCTTTAATGTGGAGATAATTGCTTCGCCAATTTCCCCTTCATAAAATGCTTCAATTCCATCACGTTGAAGGATGCGGAACGTCTTTGCTAGATGTTTCTTCTGGTATACATCCCCTTCCTTTAACGACTTCCCACCGGGCATGAACAGTTCCTTAGCATGATCGCCAAGTCGATAATCAAACGTGTTCAGAATCTCCTCCATCACCCAGTTAACTCTCACTCCTTCTTCAGCAGCTTGAGCAGCAGGTTCAATCAATTCAGCAAGCGGTTTTGATCCGTATTCTAACCTGGCTGCTTCCATCGCTTTTAAAATCCCTGGAATTCCAACTCCTATAGCCTGTGTCGACCTTTTTTTAAATGGGATGACTTCGCCTTTTTTATCTAAAAAAAGTTCAGGATGGGCGGCTTTTGGAGCTCTTGTATGACCATCGAAAATTTTCGTTGTCTTGCTTTCCGCATGGTAAACCATAAAAAATCCGCTACCGCCAATTCCTGTCATCATCGGTTCCCCTACATTCAAGCCGAATTGAATGGCGATTGCAGCATCGATTGCGTTGCCGCCGTCACGCAGAATTTTTTCGGCTGCATTCGTTGCTACTGGGTGCGCAGACGCTGCCATCGCTATTTTTCCCGTTGCAGTTTCTCTATCATAATCACACTTGTTCGAGCGTGATTGAAATCGCTGATCCATGGACATTGCCTCCTAATTTACCTACCTATTATTTAATATAGAAACAAACCAACTTAAAAAAGCCAGTCCCTATAGAACTGGCTTTTGTGTTCATTTCCATTAGCGATTGTTATCATTTTTTTGGCCTTCAGGTGAGACAGTGAAGGTGTTTGATGTATTTCCAAGACCAGTAGTATCGGACGGTTTGCTTTCCATGCCTGTTGCATATCCATCAGCCTCATGGTTTGATCCTGAATTAGAAGATGCTGACCCAGTAGCAGAATTTACTACCGGGTTGTCCATGGCAGTCGTTCCTGCTTCCTTTACTTTTGAGCCAACTTCTTTCAAATCATCCTTTACATCCATGACTGTTTGAACGACATCAGATGAATTGGACTTTGCCTCATTCACCTTGCTGAACACATCCTCGTTCAAACGCTGGTAAAGGTTTTGCGCATCACTGATCGCTTCTTTTAAAATGCTGGAAGCTTCCCTAAAGCTGCTCATCATCTGCTCCTTCACATCAGAAGGATTGTTCTTTACTTCGCTGATGACATTCATGGATGTATCTTTTGCATTGACCGCTTTGTCTTTTACCTTCGTACGAGTATTGGAATCAAGCATTGCCATTGCTCCACCGATTGCCGCTCCAATTAGCACGCCTTTCATCAGCTTGCTGTTTGAAGACTGGGAGTCATGAGAGTAACCAATTGATTGATTGTTAGAGTAGCCAGCATTGTTTGAATTGGTACTAGCGTAAGTGGTTGTACCAGTCGTTGTATCATAGAATGCATTCTCCGATGAGGAAGTGTACCGGTCATTGATCGATTTGTTTGGATAGTTGTCCATTGTATTCTGGTTAGGATGATTTGAAAGAATATTGTCCGACATAATCTATTTCCTCCTTTAAAGTTATGGTGAGTTCATTTGTTATGTCTATTTAATTCCCGGCATGGACAGATGTTAAACAGGATATATCTACCTTTTGTCAAGAGAAAAAAAGCCTGGTTCTCTTTTAGAGATGCCAGGCTTACTGATTTCTTGCCTTACCCGAGTTATCTTGGCCGTTCACTAGATACGAAGCCAAAGCTGACGTGGTCCTGAACTGGAATCCATGCACCAATTCCCTGTGACACTACATTTTTCACTACAATGAATTTCTTGCTGCCTTTGAGCATCAAGTAAACCTCACCATAGGTGACCTTGCCTTTTTCATTAATGGCAGGTGCATAGGCATATAGGTAACCAAGACGCTTCGCTTGAATATTGTAAATATGGTCTTTTTTCGTACCTGCTCCGACAATTGTTTCAAATGCAAGCGGCAGACCTGTTTTCTTGGCTGCCTGTAAGAGCATCATTTTTTGCACATCTTCGGCGTTTTTGATTTTTGCCGTCAAACCGCCCTTTACAACCTTTTGCTGCTCCTGAACATAATGGATTTGATAAATAGAATTTCCGCCTCGATTGTCAAAATAATTCGTATTGATCTTCTGGAATTCCCAGTTCGGTGAGGTTTCTTGTGACTCATAATTCAATGGCCACTCCCCAAGGTACACGATCGCACGATAGCCGATTGCGAAAGGAGTGCTGTTGATAGATGTTTCATTTAACATCCGGATTAAATCAGGGTTCTCGATTTTCACCTTTGACGTTTTTATCAAATTTTTGGTCAGCTCACTCGGCTGAAGGAAAGGCAGGTCCTCAGTCGGATTAGGATACGTATTGTCCTTCGTAATATTCATAACTGAATTTGGGATGACATACTTGCCATTTTGCGCCTGCTTAGGCTGGGAAGTTTTTTTCGGCTTCCCTTCCTCCGCAAACCCTACTGCTAAAATAGACATCAACAAAGCGACCGTCATAACTAAGATAGCTGCTGCTTTTTTCATCGGTGTAACTCCTTTCACTACAGGAAACTTTAGGTTTATTCCTAGTGTTTTCGGAGTTTCGATTCTTTATCCAAAGTTTTTTGAAAAAATAAACCGACTAACGCGCCGAAGTAAGCAGCTTATTGTATAGTTTCTCTACGTAAGGGTAGAACAATTGGATCGACGGACCAATCGCGAATGTTACAATCAATGTTCCAATTCCAACAGGTCCTTTAAAGAGGAATGCAGCAGACAGTGCCATTAACTCCCCAAGCGTCTTCGCTGCCATTAAGTTTAAATGGAATCGTTGCATTAAAGCCATCATAAAATTGTCAATCGGAATCAGCGGGAATCTTGGCTGCAGATAGATAGCGAGTCCGAAACTTATTGCGATCACCCCAAGGAGGAATACCCCAAACTGCTTTCCATATCCGGTGACCAACATGTCATCAAATACGCGCAGGAGCCAGAAATCAATCAGCATGCCTGTAATGAGAAGGGGAATACTTGCCGCAAAATCCGGGCGTTTTTTTACAAGGGAGGCATTGAGGAAAATCATCAAAATCCCAATAAGGACAACCCAGCTGCCAGGCGTCCCTCCTACTGTCTTCGAAAGCCCCACATTCAGAGCATCCCAGGCGCCCGTCCCCAAATTCGCTTTAATCGTCATCGATACTCCGAAAGATAAAATGATTAATCCAATGATAAAAAATAAAGTGCGAAACATAAAAGCCATATTGTTTATTCTCCTTATTCAATACCGTTTTTACCGCGAAAAAAGAACTCTGTCCTCTCAGAACAGAGTTCATTTATTCTATTATATTAAAGCAAGTAAAATCCAATTCCCATTATAACATACGCGCCCAAAAGTGTAAGCCCCTCGAACCAGTTTGTTTCGCCGTCATTTGCAATGCTGATCGATAGCAGCACGGCCACTGCCATGGAAACCATTTCCGGCAAGGAGAATACTAGCGGCATCTTCGTTTCAAATAGCAAAGAAATTAACACGAGAATCGGCGCCACAAACATGGCAATCTGCAAAGTCGAGCCGACAGCAATTTCAACAGCAACATCCATTTTATTTTTGTAGGCCATGATAACAGCTGACGCATGTTCGGCTGCATTGCCGACAATCGCTACAATAATGATCCCGATGAACAATTCAGACCAGCCGAAAGATTGACCCACTTCCTCGAACGTATGGACTAAATTTTCCGCAACATATGCGACAGCAATTGTTGCCGCCAGCAAAATCGTAATCGCTTTGCCTTTTCCCCATTCTGCTTCTTCTTCCTGTTGCTCGGCCCCGCTTTCAACCTTTGGCTGGTAAACGCCCCTGTGGGTCACCAGCTTAAAAAATAGTGCAGCGAGATAAAGAGCAATGAGAATAACCGAAATTCCGACACTCAGACTGAGCGACCTGCTTTCATTCATATTAATCGTAAATACCTCAGGAATAACGAAGGCAACAATGACAGCAAAAATCAAAAGCGCGGAATTATGGGTTGCGTCATGCACATTGAAGTGCTGCCGTTTGAACTTCAGTCCTCCTATAAAAAAGGATAAACCGGCTACAAGCAGAAGATTCCCTAACACGGAACCGGTCAATGAAGCTAGCACAACACCTATCAGCCCTGCTTTCAAGGCAAAAATAGAAATGATCAATTCCACTGCATTGCCAAAGGTCGCATTCAGTAACCCGCCAATCCGTGGTCCGGTAACAATGGCCAGACTTTCTGTTGCCCGGCCCATAAAGCTAGCCAAGGAGACAATCGTCAAACAATAGATGAGAAATAACACTGTGCTCGACCAATGCATCAAAGTTCCGATCACAGACAGCGGAACACCAATGAATGTTACAATTATGAAAATCTTATTTGCCATAGTAAGATCCCTTCTGTTCGCTATTATTGTTTTTTCACTACGTGTACCACTAATCCAGCTGGCGGCAAACCAACACATTCGTTAACATGATTAGACGATTTCAAATGTTTCTTCGATCTCGATGCTGCCAGCCACAGATTGGACCATGGAGCAATTTTTCCTTGTCAGCACCATCGCCTTCTCGATTTTTCTTTTATCAAGATTATTCCCCGAAATGCGGAAATGGATCGTTATTTTGCTAATTCGATTTGCTTCTTCCTCTATACGTTCTGCATCCGCCTGGATGTGGATATCGTCGATTTCCATTCTCATTTTCTCCAGCACCGTGCGCAAAACTCCGCCGCTGCAAATTGCCACAGAAGATACGAGCAATTGAAATGGCCTGAATCCATAGTGATCATCCCCAGCAATATCCAATCTTCCAAACCCTGTTTCGGTAAAAAAACCAACCTCTGGCTTCATTTTAAATTCCATTCGACTCTCTCCTCATTTACTAATAAGAAATATTTCCCTGTTAAAAAGAAGATTACACTATTTTGCTTAATAAAAAAACATTGCATATAAAAATTTATATCGTTACCATCAAAAGAGTATTCATACACAGGGAGAATGAGAGACATGAATAAACCGATCACACTTCGTTTTTGGATCCTCGTCAGCATCGTTGCCATTTCAGGATTTTCCCAAGGAATGCTGCTGCCATTAATCGCAATCATTTTTGAACAGGATGGTGTCTCCTCCTCCATGAATGGCTTGCATGCAACAGGTTTGTACATCGGAATCTTGGTTGCTTCCCCCTTAATGGAAGCGCCGCTGCGAAGATTCGGCTACAAGCCAGTCATTCTTGTTGGCATTTTTCTAGTTGCGATTTCATTGGCTTTCTTTCCCGTTTGGAAATCGTATTGGTTTTGGTTTATTTTAAGGCTTTCCATTGGAATTGGGGACCATATGCTCCATTTCGCCACCCAGACATGGATTACCTCCTTTTCAGCAAAGGAGCGAATTGGAAGAAATATTTCCATCTATGGATTATTTTTCGGGCTGGGGTTTGCTGCAGGCCCGTTGATGATTGGACTTGTAAAAATAAATACTGCTTTGCCATTCATTCTGGCATCTGCGATTAGTCTTGCTGCCTGGTTGACGGTATGGCTGCTGAAAAACGAACATCCAGAACATGACACAGATAGTACTTCTTTCTTCGGTACGATGAAAAGGTTTCGAAAGGTTTTTCAATACGCTTGGATTGCTTTCCTGCCTCCGTTTGGCTACGGATTTTTAGAGGCGAGCCTTAACGGAAACTTCCCTGTGTATGCGATAAGATCGGGGATTGGTGTCGATGCAGTTGCACTTCTGCTGCCTGCTTTCGCTATCGGCGGCATTCTCTCCCAGCTGCCACTTGGAATCTTAAGCGATAAACTAGGACGGCGCAATGTTTTGATTGTGGTTACTTTATCCGGTTTCCTCACTTTTACCGCAGCCGGTTTGCTGGAGAGTTCGACTATCGGTCTCTTGATCTGTTTCTTTTTAGCAGGCACGCTTGTTGGATCGACTTTTTCGCTTGGAATTAGCTATATGGCCGACCTTCTGCCAAAGTCGCTTCTACCAGCGGGCAACCTGATGTGTGGCATTTTCTTCAGTTTCGGCAGCATTAGCGGGCCGTTCATTGGGGGCATCGCCATCCAATGGCTGAAAGGCATCAGCTTCTTTTATGTCATC
Organism: Mesobacillus stamsii; assembly: GCF_030814065.1. Classification (NCBI taxonomy): domain Bacteria; kingdom Bacillati; phylum Bacillota; class Bacilli; order Caryophanales; family Bacillaceae; genus Mesobacillus; species Mesobacillus stamsii. The sequence goes on along the minus strand of NZ_JAUSUN010000038.1, from coordinate 6,288 downwards.
AGCACCATGCTGCTGCTGATTTTCATCGCACTTGTTTCTGTCCGACCTAACATGTTTGAAAAGAAAGGAACTGCATAAGAGAAACCGGGCAAAAACTGCCCGGTCCTTTTTTGGGTTTGGCTGATAATCGATTTCCACTCCAGACACTCGCTTTCCGCGGGAGCAACTGGCGAGCCTACCCTCGCTTCGCTCAAACCTATTCCGATAGCAACCGACCCTATCACCATCCAAATAAATAATTTCACCCCAAACCCTCATAGGATCGGTTTTTTTGATAAGAACATAGAACCTGTCAAAATAACAGGGCTTTCTTGACAACTTTCCGTTCAAAGCACCCAAACCTGTCAAAATAACGGGGCTTTCTTGACAACTTTTCGCTCTACACCCTCAAACCTGTCAAAATTACAGGGGTTTCTTGACAACTTTTCGTTCAAATCACCCAAACCTGTCAAAATAACAGGGCTTTCTTGACAACTTTCCGTTCAAAGCACCCAAACCTGTCAAAATAACAAGGCTTTCTTGACAACTTCCGCTCTACACCCTCAAACCTGTCAAAATTACAGGGGTTTCTTGACAACTTTTCGTTCAAATTTGTCCAGCACCAGCACATAGCCCAACGCTTAGGCAAGCCGTTTGCCGCTAACTCCTCGAGATGTTTTTCACCTTCTGATCTATCAACAAAATAGATTCGTTTAAGAATATTTGGCTCCTCGCCTCGATTTTCCCGCAATTACAAAAAAGAGTCCAAATATAAATTCTGATATTATAAGATCAGAAAGCCCCCCTATTGGACAGGGAGGCTTTTCTTTTTACGCGCAGGCCGGTTGACGAGAACGATGCCGGCAACCACCAACACTAATCCAGCAATGACAAAATAATGGAGCGCTTCCCCAAGGAGCATCGATGATAAAAAGACGCCGAATACTGGCACTAGGAACAGGTACAGCGACACTTTTCCGACCTGATTGTATTTCATGACATTGTTCCATAAGATGAATCCCGCAGCAGACAGGAAAGCCAAATAAATAAGTATCAACCCAGATTTTAAGGTAAACTCAAATGGAACTAGTCCAACTGTAAAAGCACCGATCGCAATCAAACCTAAAGAGCCGAGGACCATCTGGTAGGCGGTCGAATAAATGACTTCCATCTTGGCACTTCCCTGTTTTGCAAGGATATTGCCGTACGCACCAGCAAGCATTGCGCCCATGAGCAGGATTTCGCCAATTCCAAAGTGGATTTCATAATCACCATTTGGCCAGTTCGCAAAAATAACCCCGGTAAACCCAATCATCAAACCAGCGACCTTTAGACGATTCATCTTGTCGTCTGGATACAGAAAGTGGGCCAGCAGGATCTGAAAGAAGGAAGTCGTTCCGGCGATAATTGATCCTTGAATGCCCGTTGAGTAGCTAAGCCCAATGTAGAACAATACATATTGAAGAAATGTTTGGAACAGTCCTATTTTTAAGAGAGGTTTGATTGTCTCTGTCCTGAATTTCATATTCCTTTTTAACAACACGAACAAAATCAGGATCAGAAGCCCCGCAAGCAGGAAACGGTAACCCGCAAACAGCATTTGCTCTCCCGTTTCATCCGGCTTGATGTCCAGACTTGCATAGCTCAATTTGATGAAAGGGAACGCACTTCCCCAGAGGAAGGTTGCCCCCACTGCCGACACTACAATGCCAAGCGGATGAGTGAAAAAATCTTTAGTTGTCATTTATCTTCTCCTTAGCTAAAGCATAATTCTTTTAAAAAGTATATATTGATGGTAACATAACAAAGAATAGAATATGTAACTTTTGCTCTTGCTTTTATGCTGTCACCTTTCCGGTGGCAGCTTTCGTATTTTTTAAGGGTAATGATTGTGATTATTACTATCAATTAGAATTATCAAGGAGGAGAAAAGGATGGCACAGGGTGCTAATGCAATTGCAAAACAAAACAGTGTTCCAAAAGAGAGTTTAATTGGGAAAATGAAACCTCACGCAGAGCTGATTGCCGCCAGCATCAGCGGAGTCCTGATTGCGGCAGGATGGATCCTTAGCAAAGGAGATTCCCAAACAACATCGGTCATCGCTTTTATCCTGGCCTATGTAGTTGGGGGCTTCGCCAAAGCGAGGGAAGGCGTCAAAGCAACCATCGAGGAAAAAGAATTAAATGTGGAAATGCTGATGATTTTAGCAGCGATCGGCTCGGCGATCATCGGATATTGGACAGAAGGCGCGATTTTGATTTTCATCTTTGCGATGAGCGGAGCGCTCGAAACGTATACGATGAATAAAAGCCAAAAGGAAATTTCCTCACTGATGGAACTGCAGCCAGAGGAAGCATTGAGAATCACCAATGGGATCGAAACGAAGGTCCATGTTTCGGAATTAAAGGTCGGCGATTTGATTTTGATTAAACCGGGTGAAAGAGTCCCCTCGGACGGAAAAATCACCAAGGGTCAGACGACAATTGATCAAGCCGCGATCACTGGGGAGTCCATTCCTGTCTCAAAGGAAGCTATGGATGATGTATTCGCAGGCACTGTAAACCTGACAGGCTCGTTGACAGTTGAAATCACGAAACCGACCAACGAAACACTATTTCAGAAGATCATCCAGCTTGTCCAGAATGCACAGAGTGAAAAATCTCCATCGCAGCTATTCATTGAACGATTTGAAGGCCGATATGTAAAAGCAGTGCTCCTCATTGTGCTCTTGATGATGTTTGTTCCGCACTTCCTGCTAGGCTGGAGCTGGACAGAAACGTTTTACAGGGCGATGATCCTGCTTGTTGTCGCCTCGCCATGTGCTTTGGTTGCTTCCATTATGCCGGCTACCTTGTCAGCAATTTCGAATGGGGCGAAGCATGGAATATTATTTAAAGGTGGCGTTCACTTGGAAAATCTCAGCCACTTGAAAGTCATCGCCTTCGATAAAACAGGGACCCTGACGAAGGGCAAGCCGGAAGTGACTGATGTAATCGTAGCGGACGGGATGGACCGTGAGGAAATTTTATTAAAAGCCGCATCAATCGAGAGTCACTCCAACCATCCACTGGCAAATTCCATCGTGAAATATGCGAAAGAAGTACTCGGCAGAGAGCTTTTGGATCCTGAGGGCATTGAGGATGTTTCTGGATGGGGGGTAAAGGCTCGCTTTGAAGACGAAGATTGGAAGATCGGGAAAGCAGACTTTGTCGGCAGACCTGCTGCTGAAGCCTTTTCTGATGGAACAGCAGTAAAACTTGCATCTTCAGGCAAGACGATTGTTTTTATCGAACGGAACGGCCAGCTTGCAGGCTTGATCGCCCTCAAGGATGTAGTTCGAGAGGAAACGAAACAGGCAATTGATCTGTTAAAATCAAAAGGAATTTACACAGTTATGCTGACAGGAGACAGCCAAAACACAGCAAAGGCTATTGCTGCTGAAAGCCATGTCGATGCCTATGTAGCGGAATGCCTCCCGGAAACAAAAGTGGAGGAAATAAAAAGGCTAAAAGAGAAATACGGCCAGGTCGCTATGGTCGGCGACGGCATCAATGATGCTCCGGCACTCGCAACTGCCAATGTCGGGATCGCCATGGGAGAAGGCTCTGACGTCGCCCTCGAAACAGCAGACGTCGTTCTTATGAAAAACGACCTTCCTAAGATTGCCGAAGCCATCAATCTTTCTCGTCGGATGAATCGAATTGTCAAACAAAATATTGTCTTTTCCATTATAGTGATCATGGCCCTGATCGCCTCGAACTTCCTGCAGTTCATCGATCTGCCTTACGGAGTCATCGGGCACGAAGGAAGCACGATCCTTGTCATATTAAACAGTTTGAGACTATTGAAATAAAGTTAACTTCCGCTCGGATTTCTGATCCTGCGGGAGTTTTTTGATTGGCAAGTTCAGCAGCCTTTTTTCTTTTCACTAAAATAGGCATTGATTTCCCCGCCTATGATGATGATGTATGCTGACAAATAGAGCCAGATCATCAGTACGATGATAGCACCGATACTGCCGTACATTGCGGTGTAGGAAGTGAAGTTGCTGACATAGAAGGAAAATCCGAGCGAGGCGAGTACCCAGCCTCCGGTTGCAAAAATAGATCCTGGCAATCCGCTTACGCAAGTTAACTTTTTATTCGGTGCGATCCAGTACAACCCGAGAAAAACAATAAAAAGGATCAAGATACTAATCAGCCAGCGAAGCATGTTCCAGACGTAAATGAACTCTTCCTTCAATCCAAAATTTGCAAACAGCCAACTGCCGATCTCTTTTCCAAATACAGGCAAAATCAAGGCGACAAGAAAAACAAAGATCATTCCGAATGTCAAAAAAATCGACATTAACCGGCTGACGAAAAAGGACCTTGTTTCCTCGACTCGATATGCTCGGTTAAAGGCCATTACAATCGCATTGATGCCATTCGAAGCAGACCAAATGGTCGCAAGCAAGCCGAAAGATAATAGCTTTCCGTCTTTTTTCATGATATCCTCCAGGCTTTTTTTGATTAAGTCCATCGATTCGCCAGGAGCATAATCATCAAAAAAACCAATAATATCCATTTCGGAGATTGGCAAATATGGAACCAAAGTAACTAAAAAGATCAAAAGCGGGAACAAGGAAAGCAAGAAAAAATAGGCAAGCTGGGCAGCAAGTGCTGGAACATCGTCCTCCTGTATCCTGTGCCACATATGCCTAAAAAATGAAATATCAATCATAGATCACACCTCTTATTTTCTTCCTGCTTCAGCTGCTAAACAGCATCATCCTTGTCCATCTATATGCTATTTTGAATCTGCTGATGCGGCAATTTTCCTCAGTGACTCTTTTGTTTCTTTCACCAATTCGCTAATCTGAGGCGGCACATCCTTGATTTCTTCCACTTTTTCCGTGATAAACGCAATATCTTCTGTTACTTGTTCCACCGTTGTACGCACCTTATTCGCTGTTTCCTTCATGTTGTCGATGAATTCATTCGGGTGCTTCACAACATAATTCACTTCACTCGATACTTTGCTGAAATCTGCTTTTACTGCCTGACGTGTCGATTTTTCCAAAAGACTTACTGCACCCCCGGCAATTGCGCCTAAAAATATCCCCATCCAAAACCTTTTTGAACTGCCCATTTTTCTCCTCCTTAAGATCGTGCTTATCATTTTGCAGACCGTCCTTGCCTGCTACCTACCTAACATTTTCCACGATAGCGATCACTTCATGCAAGCAAACAGAAAAAATTTTTAATAATTCTCAAAAACTCCAATCCGCTTCGCACTCTGAAGATGTTCTCCTTGTACTAATATCGTTGACTTTTTTTGACGGACGTGGAAAGATAGTTGTACAACCTTTGAAAGGATGAATGGAGTGGACTTAACTAAAAATTCCTCTGAAAACGTGGATTACATGATTGAAAAGATCAAGGAAAAATTGAATGTCATGAATCTCGGCGCAATCAAATCGACACATTTTGACGGCGAGATGTATGAAGAACTGAAGGAAATCTATGACATGATCATGCGAAAAAACACCTTCAGCCCGAATGAAATGCAGGCAATCGCCGAAGAGTTAGGAAACTTAAGAAAGCGGTAAAGCAAGCAGGCACTAGCTGTGAAACAGTGCCTGTTTTTTTATGTCAAAATCTTTTTTGTTTCCACTATGGATATATTGTTATAAAATAGTGTTAATACTTTCCAAGGGGAGTGAGGAACCGTGAAAAAACTAACCGTGTTCGCGCTCAGCTTGTTTATCCTGATATTATTTGCCCACGGAACCCTTCCAGCCCAAAAAAACGTTACAGTTGACGTCAAATCAAAAGTTATTCTTTCAATGGAGCAAGGGCATGAAGAATTCCCAAGTCCCGATTTGGATGATAAAAAAACACTATTCAGCTTGAATGGACCCATCCTTCTTATCTCCACAATCCTTTACACCTTAATAAACCGCCGTGTAATAAGGAATGAACGTCAATTTTCATTCTTAAAGGCAGTCTTTTTCCAATCGAGTTATTTGCGTTAATCTCCTTGATAATCAAAATAAACAATCAAGGAGGAATGGACATGTGGTTTCGATATGTAATGATTGGATTCTTTTCCCTGACAGCATTCAGCTTCCTATTTTATCAGGGGATAGAATTTTATCTGGCATTCATCGATTTATTCAAACAAAATAAGTAATAAGAAAGCGGTCCTCCTATTTGGAAGACCGCTTCTTCGTTTTTATCGTTTTCCGACAGAAGACTCCCACCTCAATCGTGTGAAGGGCGAAGCCCAACGATAGGTGGGAGATGAATGTCGGTTAGGCGATAGCC
>NZ_JAUSUN010000037.1:0-25173 GCF_030814065.1 Mesobacillus stamsii | reverse complement strand
TATTAGGCACGCCGCCAGCGTTCGTCCTGAGCCAGGATCAAACTCTCCAAAAAAGAGTATGAGTTTAGCTCATAAGTTAAAACGTTGGCTCATGAGCTTCTATAATAGAAGCCATGATAATTTATTGTTTGTTGACGCTTGTTTGTTTAGTTTTCAAAGAACAAATTGTGTGCGTCGCTCAGAAGCGACTTTCTTAATATATCACGCGCTCGACTTGATGTCAATCACTTTTTTAACTCGTCATTTGAGCAATTATTTGAATGGCTCAGCAGCGACGTTTATTAATATATCAGGATATACAAGATTCGTCAACAATTATTTTTTAAAAAATTTTATTCCTTTGATCTGTTTTTTTTGCAGGCATATATTTCAGGCATTCCTTTGGAGATGCAACTCTTTTAAATAGCGAAAACAAAATTTGATATCGTTCGCTCATTGCCCTTTTTACAAGCTGATTGATTCGTTCATCCTTCATGTCGAACAAGATTTCATCCATCTCTCTTTTGATTAAACATTCTAGCTCCTTTACTTCCATCTCATTAATCAGAACACCAAGCATAGATACACTCCTGTTCATCTCTTTTGTGGTTTTTAGTGTTAGCCATTTTACTGATTTTTATAATCGGAAATTTATTTATCATATCTTTTTCATTCTTGAATAAAAATTAGACAAGGAGTGCATGGGACGAGGTGGGGGAAAAATGAATTTCTTTTATGTGATGAATGCCAGATCGATTAAAACCGCTTTTGTCATCGTTGTCGCAGCTTTTTTTACAGCATGGTTCTTTTTCATGGAGAATATGGTTCAACTTCCTGCTTTTTCAGCCAAAGATGGGCCAAAAGCAATCTATCAAGGGGAAAAGGATTTAGCTCTTACCTTCAATATTGGCTGGGGGGACGAAAAAGCAGAACCTATCCTCGATGTCCTGGCAAAAGAAAAGGTTGGAGCGGTTACTTTCTTTCTCTCAGGTTCCTGGGCGGAAAGCCACCCAGATCTAGTCAGCAGGATAGTCAAAGAAGGATATGAAATTGGCATGCTTGGGTACAATTACAAAGATTACAGTGAGCTGGAGGACGATAAAATCAGGAGAGACATCATGATGGCACAGGAGGCCTTCAAGAAGCTAAACGTGAAAAACATTAAATTGCTTCGCGCACCTACTGGCCAATTTGACCAACGTACACTGAAAATTGCCGAGCGGCTCGGGTTTACGGTTGTCAGTTGGAGTCTTGATACGAAAGACTGGACCAATCCTGGTACTGCAGTCATTGTCGAGAATGCTTCAAAAGCAAAAAAGGGTGACATCCTTTTGATGCATGCCTCTGACTCTGCCAAGCAAACAGCTGAAGCACTGCCGCTGGTAGTAAAAAATATTAAAACGAAAAATTTAAAGATGGTTACTGTATCTGAAATGATCGCAAATGGTTCCTCTAAAACAGTAGAAGTGAAGTAACCGCCCAGTGCTAAGAATTGGGCGGTTTTTTTTGTGCTTTTTTTATTGACTTTGTTTTTGCTTCGAGCGCTTTCCTTTCCTCCATAGACTTCTGGTTTAGCTTATGAAGGACCATTAGTTGGTACGCGTTGCTGATTAATAACGGAAAAAGCATGAGATAAATCCAGCTATGCTCATTAACTCGCAGAACCGGCACCCATTCAATTACTGTCACAACAATCATAAAGAACATTGCCGGTATAAAAGCTTCTTTATTTGTTTGTTTTGCCTTCAGAATTGCAACGATCAAGCCGGCAAGCAGTACGATTGCAGCTATCCCTATGTATGGAAGGATACTATCTCCGGTTTTAGCAAATGCATTGTACCGGAGATACACAAGATCAAAAAGCACGAATGCTATCAGGATGATCTGTACGAAATTCCAATAGGATCTAAATACCCCAAGACCGAAACGATGGATTGTTAAATAAGCAAAGAAACCCATTTGGCTTAGAATGCTAAATATAAGACCAACGCCCATTAGCCATACTAAAATAGAAAGGAATTCAAGCATGTGAAATGTACTTAACAGTTGCTGGAATTCACTCCAACGGACAATAAAGCCAACCACGGCGGTCGTTACTGATCCAACAACAAGCGTGGTGAGAAACAAGTGTACCCAATTACGGCTAGTCACGGTTTTTCCCCCAAAAACGAAAATAAATGCACGATATGATTGTACCAATGTGAATTTGAAAAATCTAGCGTCGTTATTTGTGTATAACAAATTGTATTCCTACTAATCCTACCATTAGGGCTGTCTATGCGAAAGGGGAATAAGAAATGAGAAACTGGATAAGTGTGATTCTCCCCGCTTCCTTTTTATTTTTAGCTGCCGGCTGTGCTCCAACCGACTCAGGCGGGGGACAGGTTGATTATGAAGAAACAAAGAAGATGATGGTCGATATCCTGAAGACGGATGATGGGAAAAAGGCGATTCAGGAAGTGATGAGTGACGACGGGATGAAGGAAAAGTTGATTATGGATCAGCCGGTCGTAACTGATACAATTGAGAAAACTTTGACTTCAGAAAAAGGCATGGAATTCTGGAAAAAATCATTTGAGGATCCAAAATTTGCTGAAAGCATGGCAAAAAGCATGAAGCAGGAAAATGAGCAACTGTTAAAGGATCTGATGAAGGATCCGGAATATAAAGGCATGATGATCGAGGTTATGAAGGATCCGGAATTGGAAAAAGAACTGACGAATCTCCTCCAAAGCAAGGAGTATCAGAAGCATTTGCAGAAAGTCATCACCGAAACATTCGAAAGTCCGCTGTTCAAAGCCAAACTTCAGGCATTGATTGTGAAAGCAGCTGAAGAAATACCGACTCAAAAACCAGAAGGCGGAGAGAGTTCCGGTAGTTCCGGCGGAGGATCCGGGGGATAATAGCTCGGTCACCTTGACAACGCCTCCCTCCCTATAACGCCACTTCCTGGGGCTGTCGGATTTGCACTTCCTGTGCCTACCCGCCCTATAATGCCTCGTCCTGTTGGCGGGTTTACTGAAAAAAGCCTCTCCAAAACTTTGGAGAGGCTTTCCTTTTACTTATTTTTCAAGCTTTTGTACGATTTCTTGAGCAATATTCATATAGATTTTGCCAATTTTATCATCTTCCTGATAAATTGAGGGAGCAAAGTCTTCTTCATTCCAGGTTGGCTGGCCTAGTGGCAGCTTGCCTAATACTTTTGTATTTAGCTCTCCTGCCAGCTTCTCACCGCCGCCTTGTCCAAAGACATACTCTTTTTCATCAGTCAGATTGCTTTCAAAGTAAGACATATTTTCAATAACGCCGAGGATCTCATGTTCGGTCTTTAATGCCATTGCACCAGCGCGCGCAGCAACAAATGCGGCTGTCGGGTGCGGAGTTGTGACGATGATTTCCTTGCATGATGGCAGCATCGTGTGGACATCCAATGCCACATCCCCTGTTCCTGGTGGCAGGTCTAATAGCAGGTAATCAAGCTCGCCCCATTCTACTTCATTGAAGAAACTGTTCAGCATTTTGCCGAGCATTGGCCCACGCCAGATAATCGGAGCATTGTCCTCGACGAAGAATCCCATCGAAATGACCTTCACGCCATGTCTCTCAACTGGAATGATTCTTTCCCCTCTTACTACCGGACGCTTCGTAATTCCCATCATATCAGGAACACTGAAGCCGTAAATATCCGCGTCAACTATTCCTACTTTTTTGCCCAAACGCGCGAGTGATACAGCAAGGTTAACAGAAACGGTTGATTTCCCTACTCCACCTTTCCCACTGGCGATCGCAATAAAGGTTGTTTTGCTGTTAGGAGACAGCAGGCTCGCATCTTCTTCCGGCGCAGATGCCTGGAATTTTGCTAAAGTTTCCGCAGGTAGCTCAAAGAACCGCAAGCCAACGGAATCTGCTCCAGCACTTTTTAAAATATGAACGATTTCTGTTTGCAGCTGCAGCTGTTCTGCCGTGCCCGTTTTCGCAATGCCTATTTTAACGCTTACATGATTCTTTTCTTCTTTGATCTTTATTTCCTCGATGGCATGGAGCTCTTCGAGAGTTTTATGTAAAAATGGATCCTTAAGGGCTTTTAGGCTTTCTCGTGCTTTCGCTTCCGTTATCATTCTGACACCTTCCTTTATAAAATTTATCTCCATTTTAGTATAACATAGAGAGAAAATTACGAAGTGTTAAACCTATCACACCTAATGATTTTTTCCGAAAGAATCGTGTCATTTTTCCCAAAATTTTTGTTCATTTGTAAAATACCGGAGGATTCCTTGATAGATAGATGCTGCAACTTTTTCCTGGTATGTCTCCTGTTTGAGATTTGCTGCTTCGTCTGGATTGGACAAGAAACCAATTTCGACAAGCACTCCCGGCTTATTTGTATGTTTCAGCATGTAAAGACTGTTTGCTTCTTTTGCATCCCGGTCCGTGTTTTCTAGGCTGCGGCGCAATTCGTCCTGAATTAGCTTGGCTGCTCGTTTGTTTTCTTTGTATTTGGTGGAGTAAAAAGTCTGCGCACCTCTCCACTTTGACGATGGGATCGCATTTAAATGAATCGACGCAAAAAAATCGGCTTCTGAATCATTGATCAAAGTGATACGCCTTGTTAAATCCTGGACCTTTCGTTTGCTATAACCTTTAAGGCCCCTATCCGCAAGGTCGACGTCTGTCTCACGCGTCATGATGACAAGCGCACCTTGCTGCTGAAGGTAATCCCGCAGCTTTAGGGATACATTTAGCGCAATTTCTTTTTCAAAAGGATCTTCCTCCCCAGCTCCCGGGTCGACTCCTCCATGCCCCGGATCTAGATAGATAATTTTTCCCGACAGCGGCAGGTTCCAGGATTCCCATGAATCATTTTCGGTAAAATCATACTGCAATATGAGGAACAGCACAGCAAGGCCGGCTGCAAATAAGCCAATTTTAAGTTTCTTTCGCATGTTCTAAACCATCCTTCCAACCCTAATAGTAAACTATATGGGACAGGCAGACGGTTTAGAACTATGCAGTTAATGCAGTCTTAGTTTGTATTTCTTTTCACCCTTCATGAAGCCATCTCGCCACCAGCTGTCGATATACTGTTCACAAAGGTAGTAAAGCTCTTCTGAGCCAATCGCCTCTTCTCCCTTTCCCCAAAACAGGAAAAAGTTATAAAGAGTATCGATCAAATGCCGCTCTTCTTTTTCTGAGCGAGGCTTCACCGTTTCGATTGTCTCGCCAAAATAACCGAAGCGGCTGAACTTGGCGCCAAGTAAATACGCCTCGATTGCTACATCATAACAAGCTTCCTCGATTCCTGAGTTCATAATCAGGTTGGAGGTTAGCCTCGAAGATCCAAAATATTGCTTCACCCTGGATTGCAGGTTGGTAATGGTTAGTTCACGGAGCATCGAACGCTCATATTTCACTTGTTTTTGCTTTCTTTTGTCTATAAAGGACGTTACGACGTTCAAAGTATTCTCACCCCTTAGGAGTAGTGTTCAACCTGCGGGGTCGTGTAATGCAACCAGAATGGACGATTCCTTTTCCAGTTTTCACAGTCGTTTACTGATTATATAACCTTATATAAGTAAATTTTCCAATAAGCGTCATTTGTTTGAAAAATCCTTTGCAAATCAAGCTGATTTTCTTGAGCATTTTCAATTGGAACTGCGGACAGAATATACTCTCCACCCATCTGTTTAAAGGCTTCCATATCTAAATTTAAGTTCTGAATAACCTTGGTTGAATCCTTGGAAAACATATAATGTTTCCCTAATTCATCGACAAAAATATAACTCCTGCCACCCCATTGATCAAAATACTTCGCCAACGTTTTATTTTTGGCTAATTCTGGGGCGATGATTTTCCGAAACTGGTGTTTATAGGATAATGGATAAAAATTATTGTACGTATCCAAGGTATAAAATCCATTGTACTGCGCAATGGCAGGATGTAAACCAAGGCTTGCCACCCGGTAGTCCTGAACAGGTCTCCCGATAAACTTCTTGATCTCAGTAAATTCTTGTACCGCATAAAATTCTCCAAAGGAAGGCGAATGACGATACCATATTTGTTCGTTTGAAGGAATTAATACCCCGATCTGAAGCACCGCAAAAACAACCGCTGCGATGCGCCATTTTTTTTGATATCGCCATAAGATTTGGAGGGAAACGGCAAATAATATGTAAATAATCATCGGTCTTAAATAATGATAGCGGGAAAAATTGAATGTGTTTAAAATACCAATACTTTGCTTCAACGGCGCCCAGCCTTCGTACCACCAAAAGGCATACCAAACGGATAGCAAAAAATTGGTTATATGCAATCCAATAAATAATTTCTCTTGCCTAAAGCTTTTTTGTAAAATTACAATCACAAGCGCAAGCAAAGACACCGGCAGGATGATAAATTCAAAAACAGTTTGATCCTGATTATGACCAATAATGTAATTTTTGAAAATAAGCCGGATCGTTCGAAAAAAGGAATTGTTGGACCCGAAAAACTCCGACCGATTTGTCTGTTCATGGGAAAAAACAAGAGCAGCAAGGTCTCGATATTCAATTGCTAAATAAATAACCGTCATGTAGGCAGTGGCAATAAACATTCGCCACTGCGGTTTTTTAACCCGGATCACATCGACTAGCCAAAATACCCCCATCGCACTCAAGAAAAAGAAAAAGCCCAGCATAAAAGTCGAATAGAATGGCAAAAGAGTAATGGTGACAATACTTACAAACGTTTGTTGCCGGTTGCGAATGTTCAAGAAAGCCCACAAAGCTAATGGCATTCCCATTGTACTTAACATTCCATTTGGCCAGAAAGGAGTCAATGCAAAGGTTAAGGCTGCAACAATTCGGATGAATCCATCACTTTCTTGTTTGATCACATATTTTTTTAATAATAAATACATTCCTAAAAAGGCGAAAAACCGAGAAATCAATTGGTTAAGCCCATAGGCAATTACAGGAGGAAAGAAGCGGAATAATTCGACAATTCCGTACCATTCCGAGTAATAGGCATTTCTTGATAAATGCCCGTTAATGATTTGCGGAATATTCGCCTGAACAGAACCAAATAACTGACCACTTTCGTTCAAAACCTTATACCAGGCGATATTCGAATCCAAATTATCATGAATTCGCATATGAGCTTGATCACCAAGAATAAAATAGGGGGCAACCCAAAGACCAATGATCAAAATACTTATGTAAAAATACACTCTTTCATTTAGTAAAGCAGTTTTTTTCATATTTTCCATTCCTTTTTACGAATAAACACTGGACTGTTAAGCCAGTGTTTTTATGTGCTTTTTTTGTGGAAAAACAAGAAATTTTTGCAATGTATAATTTAATAAAGTATATAAAACCGTACTGAATAAAATCGCAATATCGGATAATGTAGCAGTTGAAAAAGCTTCGGTAGGTGCCAACATCCAATACACAGCTTGCTTTCCTATATAAAATGATAGGAAATAACAGCTTAGAATAACAATAATAAAGCGAATCAAACTTTTCGGCACATTGGTATTGCTTTTAAACGTGAAATTCCGATTAAAATAATAACTCACACTTGCTCCAGCTGCATTTCCTAAAAAGGTTGCCTCCCAATAAGAAAGTCCAAACAAATGAAACAGTACAAACATTACAGATAAACCAACAACGGTATTGCCAACTCCTACTATAATAAAGCGAATAAAAGTGCCATTCATTTTCCCACCGACTTCAAAAGAACTCCTAAACTCTGTTTGCCTTGATTCTTATTTGAAAACGCGTCCACTTCAATCGCATACCTGGGACGTTGTTTGACCTCTCGATATATTTTTCCAATATACTCGCCAATAATTCCTATCCCCAAAAGTTGTAGCCCCCCAACAAACCAGATTGAGATGATTATCGAGGTCCATCCTGATTCAGTATGTCCAACTATTTGTTGAAAAATGGCATACCCTCCAGCAATAGCACTAATAACCACCGACAGAAAGCCTAATAAGGTCACAAAGCGAATTGGCGTAACACTAAAGGAAGTAATTCCGTCAAATGCAAAGGCAATCATCTTTTTCAAAGGGTACTTCGATTCCCCAGCAAGCCGTTCTTTTCGGTCATAGTAAACCTTTGTTGACGGAAAGCCAACAAGTGGAATGAGTCCCCGAAGAAACAAATTTGCTTCCTTATATTTGAATAGTTCATCTAATGCTCGTTTGCTCATCAACCGAAAATCGGCATGATTGGGGATCAGATTAATTCCAATTCGATTCATAAACCGATAAAACCCTAATGCCGTGGACCGTTTAAAAACTGTATCAGTATCTCGTTTGTCCCTTACTCCATAAACAACATCAAAGCCTGCCTTATATTTCTCCACAAACGTCCGAATGACATTCCAATCATCCTGAAGATCGGCATCAATGGATACTACGCAATCTGATTGTTGATTCGCTATTTCAAGGCCTGCTAGGAGGGCATTCTGATGTCCAACATTTTTTGCTAATTTCAAGCCTTTAGAGAATGGACGATTCTCCATTTCCTGTTCTATTAACGACCATGTTCGGTCCTTACTTCCATCATCTACAAAGAGGATTTTGCTGTCCTCCGATATTAGACTATCTTCAAGTAAACTTGCTAACAATCCCGATAATTGTTTCGCGGTTTCTGGTAAAACTTCTTCCTCGTTATAACACGGAACGACAATTGTTAAGATAGGCCGACTCATTGCAAAAACTCTCCCTCATTATCCATATTGATATCCTTTTACCTGTTCCCATTTTCATTGATGATGTAACCAAAAAACGGTAGGGTAAGTTTGAATAGTGCTATAGCTAGATATCCATTATGTAAAAAATAACAAATCAGCATGAAAATTAGCTGTTAAATACATGAAAGAATTTTCATCAAAGCAAAAAACTCTTATCAAGATCAAGCTTGATAAGAGTTTATAGATTTATGGAATTGCAATAAACGGTTAATCAAACATTAACTGCTATTTTTAGTTGTTCGCATAGAATTGTTGATATTTTTTAGGTAATTGAGTGTATATTTCCTTTACTTTTTCTTTATATTCTTTTCTATACTCCTTAATATCTGTCTCATAATTTATTTTACCACTTTTATCATATAAGTACTTACCGAATATAACTCCAGCAATATTCCATGAACCATGCAAAGGAGTATTCTCTTCTGACTCATTTTCATTTAAAAATAAAAAATCCTATATCCATCTTTTCTCATCCAAAAGTTGTAGGAAAAGTTCAAGCTTTCTGCTGAGGGAAATTTTGTTAATTCCTTTTATGCTTAATACAACAAACCAATAAGGAGAGATGCTGAACATGAATAAAAAAGTCGTAATGATTACTGGTGCTTCCAAAGGCCTAGGAAAAGCATTAACAATGGCATTTGCGAAGGAAGGAGCAAGACTTGCCATCTGCTCAAGATCCGAGAAAAGCCTAGAAAAAGTAAAACAAGAAGCCGAGGGTTTAGGTGCTGAAGTATTGGCGATTCGAGCAGATGTATCACAACCAAGGGATGTGGAACGTTTCGTAGCCTTAACCCAGGAAGTATATGGACAGATCGATGTGCTGGTTAATAATGCTTCCGTATTAGGCCCTAGTCCAATGCCCCTGCTTCTGGATTATCCTGAAGAGGATTTTGCAGAGGTGTTAAGAGTCAATGTAGTCTCCGCATTTCTAGTCAGCCAGAGAGTCATCCCTATCATGCTCGAGCGTAATGAAGGTTCCATTATCAATGTGACTTCTGAAGCTGGCCATGTTGGCTATGCAGGCTGGGGAGCATATGGAGTTTCAAAATTTGCTGTAGAAGGACTCACTCAAACATGGGCAGATGAGTTAAGTGCTACCAATGTTCGTGTAAATATGGTCGACCCAGGTGAAATGGACACGGAGATGCATCAGCTAGCTATTCTTGATTGCGATTACCCTTTGGCAAAACCTGAGGATGTGGTGGACATCTTTCTTCATTTAGCATCGGGTAAGGCCAAAGGGATAAATGGCCAGCGCTTTGAGGCTCAATCAGAGGAGGGATTGGAATGAAAGCAGGTGTAATGGATTTTTATCTGCCTGAAAATCTAAATGCGAACCTTCCTCCGGAAAAAAGAGGCCTAAAAAGAGATCAAGTAAGGTTGATGACGCTAAGCAGAAAAACCGGTGAAATCCAACATGATCGTTTTGATCACCTTCCGTATTTTCTTCAGCCTGGAGATTTAATCATTTTAAATAACAGCCGTACTATCCCTGCTTCGCTACAAGGAGACTGCATCAGGGAAGGTGTTCAAATTTTACCAAGAGTGGAAATCCGTTTAGCCAGACGGATTTTCGATGACACGTGGGACGCCCTCATCATAGCGAACTCTGTCAGGATGGGGGATGTTCTGCACTTCTCAGAAAAATTGACTGCTACCGTGATCGCCGAGATCGACACATCCCCGTTAAAGACGATTAAATTCAATAAAGGCGGGAGTGAATTATTAAATCTTATCTATATTCTTGGTGCCCCAATCCGGTATGAATACATCGAACAACCATGGGACTTGAATTATTATCAAAATGTCTTTGCCACCCACCCTGGTTCTGTTGAAATGCCATCTGCCGGCAGAGCCTTTAGCTGGGAGCTGCTATTTGATTTGAAGAAGAAAGGCATTCAAGTTGATTTTATTCAATTGCATACGGGTCTGAGCTATCTGCTTGAGGATCATGTGGACCCAAAAGAAAATCCAGAGGAGTATCACATACGACAACATACAATGGAACAGATTTTAAAGGCTCATTCTTCCGGCAAAAAAGTCATCGCGGTTGGAACGACAGTCGTCCGTGCTCTCGAAAGTGCAGCGAGAAATGAGGAACTCTCAGGTGCTACCAATTTATATATTGATCAAGATTCTTCTCTAAAAATAGTAGACGGAATCATTACTGGATTTCACGAGCCAAGAGCTAGCCATTTGGATATGCTGACTGCCTTTTTACCAAAACATCACTTGTTTCATGCCTATCAACAGGCAATTCACGAAGGCTATTTATGGCACGAGTTTGGCGATATGAACCTGATCATATAAGGAGGGAATATTTTATGCGGCTTCATCATTATGGTTTGGAAGTCACCAATCTTGAAGAGTCGATAAACTTTTACACAGACTTATTGGGGTTAGAACTGGAAAGCAGGCATTCTTTTCTCGGGGAAGAGATTGCGTTGCTAGCATCGGGGCATTTTAGACTTGAATTGGTTTGTCATTCACAGAGCACAAACACTACTCATCTATGTTTTGAAACTTCCGACCTTCAGCAAGTGATTAAGACTTTAGGTTCAAACCAGATAGCAGAAGGACCTTATAAACTGGATAACGGGTGGCAAACTGTCTTTTATGAAGGACCTGATCAGGAACTAATCGAATTTTTACAGGTGTGATCTTCACACAAATCATGCACCAGTTTTTAACACCTTACAATGAAAATTGAGCTATAATGACATTAGATAACAGGACGGTGAAGGAGATGCTGGCATGACTAAGGAAGCGCAATTTGAAGAAAACGGCATCTTGAAAGAAATTGCAGAACTGTTAAACGAAGGCACAGACACGAAGACCATGCTATCAGATGTCCTGAAAAGGCTTTTGTATGTGACAGGACTTGAAACAGGCTGGATTTTTCTCATTGATGTTGACGGAAACCACGAACTTACAGCAGATTTCGCTCTTCCACCTGCTTTGGCAATGAATCAGAAGGAAAGAATGTGTCACGGTAAGTGCTGGTGTGTGAATAAATACAATAACCATACCTTAAATAAAGCTACGAATATCATTGAGTGTAAGCGAATTGAAGATGCACTTGACGATGGTGCTGGGGAAACCTGGGGATTAACCCATCACGCTACAGTCCCCCTCCGCGCAGGAAACGAACGGTTCGGTTTATTGAATGTGGGTTCACCTAACAAAACACATTTTCATAAGAATGAGCTTGCCCTGCTCGAAGCGATTGCCTACCAGGTCGGTACAGCATTAAAACGCATCAACCTCACTCAGCGGGAACAAGAAATAGCGCTGGTTGCTGAAAGAAACCGGCTTGCCCGAGACCTGCATGATTCGGTGAACCAGCTATTGTTCTCTCTCAGCCTGACCGCCAGAGCTGGAATGGAAATGACAGAAGATGAAGAAGTGAAACAAACATTCAGCTACATGCAGGACTTGACCCAGGAAGCACTTGGGGAGATGAGATCCCTTATTTGGCAGTTGAAACCGCGGGGTCTTGAGAATGGACTCGTCAGCGCACTAAAAGGTTATGGGGAAATGCTTGGCATGAAAGTGGAGGCTAAGGTGACAGGAGCGACCAGCATACCAGGAAATATAGAGGAAGCTATATGGCGAATTGGACAAGAAGCGATTGCCAATTGTAAAAAACATTCCGGCGCCGCTGATGTATTTTTATCCCTTCACACTTCTTGGAACGAGACCATTTTAACCATTAAAGATAAGGGCTGCGGTTTTCATTATAATGAAAACCTTTCGATTCCTTCATTAGGTTTAAAGAATATGAAAGCAAGGACAGAAGCACTGAATGGCCTATTCCGATTGCAAAGTCAATTGGGAAATGGAACCGAAATCAAGATAACCATTCCACTCTAGGGGGAGAATACATTGACTATACGCATATTAATCGCAGATGACCATCATGTCGTCCGAAGAGGCCTCGTATTCTTTCTTAAAACTCAACAAGACCTTGAAATTATCGGAGAAGCGGCAAATGGAAGAAAAGCAGTTGAAATGGCAAAGGAGCTCAAGCCTGATATTATCTTGATGGACTTAGCCATGCCTGACATGGATGGTATTGAAGCTACGAAGATTATTAAAGAAGAAGTGCCCAGCATTAAAATCATGATTCTCACCAGTTTCTCTGACCAGGACCATGTCATCCCCGCACTAGAAGCAGGTGCCTCCGGATTCCAATTGAAAGATATCCAGCCTGATGAACTCGTTTTATCCATAAAGAAAATGGTCAATGGAGAGAATCAGCTTCATCCGAAAGCCACATCCCATTTATTAGCCAATTTATCTCACGGCAGCAATCCGAAAAAAAGCTTACTAGATGAATTAACGAAACGAGAACTGGATGTCATAAAAGAAATCGCTAAAGGAAAGAGCAATAAAGAAATTGCCGCCTCCTTGTATATTACGGAAAAAACAGTAAAGACTCATGTATCTAACTTACTGGGGAAACTCGAGCTGGCTGATCGAACACAGGCTGCGCTTTTTGCAGTGAAAAATAAATTGGTGGAATAAGAAGGACGAAAAAAGCTGTGAAAAGAAGATTAATCATCTGTCTGCATTGGACAACGTATAAATGAGAAATAAAAAAGCCCCACCAAATTGGTCGGGAGCTTTTTATTGCGCCAAAAATTAACGCTTTGAGAACTGAGGAGCTTTACGAGCGCCTTTAAGACCGTATTTCTTACGTTCTTTCAAAGGCGGGTTTATTTACCGTTATATGGAAGTTGATAAACCGATTTAATTCAACGTTTTTCCCTTTTAGGGTTTTCTTATCGAGGGTAAATTAGAGGACAAGCGATTGCCTTATTTTGTTCGTTTGTTTGGAATTAAAGACTCATTTATCTGCGTCGACGGCAACAAGCGGGTGAAAGCAATGGCTGAACGAGGGGATCAAGATTTCAGGGGGTATGTGTTTTACCCGGAACATGTGGAACGCGCCTTTTTTGGCCCCCATTCCAGACACAAGGAACCATTTTCATACTGGTGAGTCGACCAATGCATCCCCTCCTCCAGATGATGGAAAACGGGAATGAACAAGACATTATCGGAGTCACCCAAATGCATCTCTGTCGATAACTTTCGCATAAAAATGTTGGAACCCATCTAAGAGACGGGTTTCCATTTTTCATCTATTTTAGTTTAAGCACGGTGATGATTTTCAGGTGAACTTTCCCTCTTTATTAACAAGGAATAATCCAATTATAATTAGAATCATTCCAGAAATCGTCATTAATTCTAGAGTGTTTTTAAAAACAAAGTAATCTAGAATAGCTGTTACTGGCGGGACAGAATACAATAAACTTGTCACGTTAGTAAGGTTGCCGTTTTGAATCATATAATAAAGAAGAATCGTTGCGCCAACGGATATTACCAGCACCATCCATCCGAGTGATACTGTAAACATAGCTGTCCATTCTATGGATTGTTTCGTAACAATTGTGAGAATAAAGAGGACAATCGCAGCTCCGCTATATTGAATGGCCATGTTCGAAGGTTGACTGAGTTGTATATGTTTTTGTAAGAGTGTTCCTATGGTTATGCTTATAAGTGAAAAGAAGGCGCTGACAATACCTACAAAGCTGAACGTATTGATCGCAATACTATCCGCAACAACTAAAATAAGGCCAATAATTCCTAAAGATAACCCCATCCATTGAATCTCATGGCTTTTTTCTTTTGAAACCATTGTCGTAATAATGGGTTGGGCTCCTAAAAATATGGTCAAGACGCCTGGGGAAATATGATTATCAAGGGCAAGGAAATAAAAAATCTGATAGCCGGCCTGCATACATAATCCGGTCAGTAAAATATAAGCCCATTCATTCTTTTTTTTAGGGATTTCGGTTTTTAAATATAAAACAACTCCCCAAAAAATGAAAGCTGATAGAAAAAGTCTTAGGAACAGAAAAATAAAAGGATCAGCATAACGAAGTCCTAATTCAACGAAAATAGCCCCACTGCTCCACATGATAACAAAAGTATACGGGATGGTTTTTTTCCTTCTTTCTATTTTATGAGGTTTTTCTAGTCCAATTGTATTTCTCATGGTAAGACCCCCCTATCAAAAAAGCCCTTGGTTTTCACCAAAAGCCTTGTGTTTTTTTAAACTTTTAACGGGCTTGGCCATTCAGCCATCGAAAAACGTTCTTTTAGATCGCGCTTTTCGATTAAATATTTTCGCAATGATATTGCTTTTTCATAAATTGCGTCATCACCGGAAGCTTCTGCAATTTTTACTAAAACATCATAGCAGGAAGTAATCGGTACATTTTTATAGAAATGTATTTTCGATAATAGAAAAACGATGTCCTTAAAATTGTATCTGGAAATTACGTTAGACAATGAACGAATCAAGTCTGCTTCAAAATTCTCTGGAACATCTTGTCGCGGAACAATATAAGGGCTTACGTTAGGATTGTATGTATCCTTTTTGACGAAAATATCTTCAGGACTAAATTCGCCGGGAAAAGCATAATCCAAGCAGAGGAAGATCCGGCTGTCACTAGAAAAGTTTACCGCTGCATGAATGATGGCTGCATCCAAAAACCAAACTTCACCTTTTCTCATTTTAAAAACGTTTTCCTCGTCTGAATGGAAGGCCAATTCATTGTCTTCTAAAGGGACAAATACACGGAAATATTGTGATTTTTCCTTTGTTAATTCGACAAAATCTTTATGAGGAATTACCATGCCATCTACTAAATTACGAGTTCTTACCATTTTTAAGTTATCAAAAGTGAAATTTTCCTTAATGAGTTCATCCACATATGCTAACTTTTGACCATATTCTGTTTGCTGGATCGCATGGTCATAATCACGATACATAGTGTCGTTCTTATCATCGGTTGCATTCCAGAGCGAGCAGTTTTGCCAAAATCCTGTTCCAAATTCATCATATTCTTCTTCGATTTTCGGAAATGAATCATGAATTTTCAGATCTTTTTTTAACTTTTCGTGATCGATGTCAGTTTTTCCCAGAATATAAGATGACATTATGCATCCCCCTTAATTTTGATTGATGGAAGAACAGTTGCCGGCAAGTTTACCATCATTTGAAAAAGATAAAAGTGATCCTAGGCCCCATTTTTTACCTGATTTCATTATATAATGGTGATATTGTTTAATAAAAATTGATATTTTGAAATATAATAATCGATATTTTTGAAGGAAGGGGTATGTGGAAATGGAAATACGCTATTTACAAACGTTTAAAGCCATCGTGGATTTAGGCAGTTTTACAAAAGCTGCGGAATTTTTGGGATATGCCCAATCAACTATTACCTTTCATATTAAGTCAATTGAAGATGAGTTGGGCCGCCCGGTTTTCGATCGTATTGGAAAAAAAGTGTTCCTGACTGAAACTGGACACCTCTTAATGCCCCATGTTATAAAGATGCTTTGCATTTATAAGGATTTAAAAGATGTCACAATGACCTGTGAAGATATGAAAGGCGAATTAGTGATTTCTGCACCGGAAGCATTGTTAATTTATAGGCTCCCCGCGGTTATTAAAGAATTTAAAGAAACCTATCCAAATATAGACCTTAAATTAAAACACTTGGACCCTTCTAGATTAAAAATGGATTTATCTCAGGGCGATGTCGATTTAGCTTTTATTGTAGATGAGGAGAGGAAAGAAGAAGGAATTTATTTTGAAAAATTGGTGAAGGAGCCCATGATGTTTATTTCGCATGATTATATACCTTTATATGAAAAAGGCTCCCTAAAAGATAAAGTTCCTCTTTTTACAGAAAAGGGATGTGGCTATAGGACTCTCTTTGAAAAATTGATAGAGCAAAATATAAGCCATAAGGATTCCGTAGTAAATAAAGGAATGGAATTTTGGAGTATAGAAGCTTTAAAAGAATGCGTTGTATGTGGTCTTGGCATTGGAGTATTGCCGTACATTGTAGTGAAAAGAGAAATGAATCAATCGAATCTGTTTGCGCAAGAGATTAAGGAAAGCACGCTTTCCACTTATTTGGCGTATCACAATGAAAAGTGGGTATCCCCTTCTTTAAATGCATTTCTTAATACCATAAGAAAATATGCTGGAGAATGGGAAAAGGAAACATTCAATATATCAAAAGTGATCT
Source organism: Mesobacillus stamsii (assembly GCF_030814065.1). Taxonomy (NCBI): domain Bacteria; kingdom Bacillati; phylum Bacillota; class Bacilli; order Caryophanales; family Bacillaceae; genus Mesobacillus; species Mesobacillus stamsii. The sequence continues at coordinate 8,347 of NZ_JAUSUN010000037.1, read as the reverse complement.
CGTGAAAAAGCCTTATCTACCCGAATTTTTCAATACACCTGAATGCCTGGGTTCCCCTTTGTCGAACACTTTTTCCCCTAACATGCCTTATAGGGGAAGCCGCATTGGTCGGACGTGGACTTCCAACATAAGTCAATCAGCTTAAAAAAGACCTTGATTCACACGAGCGGAAAAAAACAACTACAGACATCAAAAACAAAGACCCCTCATCGTGTGGTTAGCGTAGATGATGAAACACTCGCGAATCTTAAAGAAATGGCGTAGCAGGCAAATACAGCGCTATTTGAAGTTAGAACTCGCTGCTCCTTTTCAATCTAATAATAAGCAACCCATCTTTACGGTCTATATATCTAAAGAACCCGGAGCTACCCCAAAAAATGTTCACGCCATCCGGCATACACAGCCAGTTTGTTGTTTGCAGCTTGTGCTTCCATCAAAGATGTACAAGCCCGCCTAGGCCATACAGATATTCAAACCACGATGGATATTTACACTCATGTGACCGATGAAGCGAAGGAGAAAACAGCTCAGGTTATTCAATTCCAAATTTGGACATGAAAAAGCCCTCCCTGCTCATAAGAGCATAGAGGGCAAAGCCTTGATATATAAGGCTTATTAACGCTTTGAGAACTGTGGAGCTTTACGAGCGCCTTTAAGTCCGTATTTCTTACGTTCTTTCATACGAGCGTCACGAGTTAGAAGTCCTTCACGCTTTAATGTCGGACGATATTCTGGGTCAACTTGCAGTAACGCACGAGCGATACCGTGACGGATTGCACCAGCCTGACCAGTGTAGCCACCGCCATTTACGTTAACGTGGATATTGTAGCTTCCTAAAGTTTCAGTAGCAACAAGCGGCTGCTTAACTACTTCACGTAGGGCTGCGAATGGGATATAATCTTCAATTTCACGATCATTGATTGTAATTTTTCCAGTGCCTGGTACTAAACGAACTCGCGCTACGGAGCTCTTACGACGACCGGTACCGATATATTGAACCTGTGCCAAGTTAATTACCTCCTTTATAATTATCCGCGAAGTTCGTAAACTTCTGGTTGTTGTGCTTGATGCACATGCTCATTGCCAGCATATACATGAAGCTTTCTAAACATTTGGCGTCCAAGAGAATTCTTTGGAAGCATGCCTTTGATTGCAAGTTCAAGCATCTTTTCAGCGTAGTTTGTACGCATTTCAAGAGCAGTTCTTTGCTTCAATCCACCTGGGTGCATCGTGTGGCGGTAGTAGATTTTGTCCGTTAATTTCTTGCCTGTAAGTTCGATCTTCGATGCATTGATGATGATTACATGATCACCAGTGTCAACATTTGGTGTGAAAGTTGGTTTATGTTTACCACGCAGAATTGCTGCTACTTCAGTAGAAAGGCGACCAAGAGTCTTGCCTGCAGCATCAACTACGTACCATTTACGTTCGATATTGTTGGCATTTGCCATAAACGTTGTACGCATGAGTTTCCCTCCTAAATAGTCAAAAAAAAATCAAGTTCATAATTGGTATATTTTCAAACACGATGAAGCTCTTCCGGGGCTGATCGTGGGTTTAAAATACATACATATGATATTTTAACCTGTGGTTGAAAAATTGTCAACACCAGGATTAGTTGTCCTATGATTTTATTATCAATTGAATGGTTCCTTTTGAGACTCCCACCCCTAAAGGGGCAAGCCCTAAACCTTACGGTTTAAACGAGTGGGATTCTTGAATGACTAAGCGTTCTCAGTCCATTTCTGTTTCGAACAGCCTTCAAGATGAGGGTATCTCATTACCCCTCCTAAGACAGTGCGTATAGCACCTTAGGCTGATTGACTGTTACCATCAATCACAGGTGCATATCGAATATTCATAGCACCAACTAAATCTCTATGTTTTTCGAATCCACATGTACACTTGTATTTGCGGTCTTGTGCCTTATTCTTTTCAGAACATTTAGGGCATGTTTGACTTGTATATGCAGGATTCACATATTCAACCTTCATTCCTTCTAAATTCGCTTTGTATTCAATGAATGAAGATAGGCGATAGAAGGACCAACTGTGCAGGTTCTTTTCGTTTTTACGGCTTGTTCTTGCCGTCTGCCGGATGTTCGCTAATCGTTCTAAGCGAATGACAGAAATCTTATTATCTTTTGCAAAATGGACGATTGCTCGACTAACCTTATGGTCTTGGTCTTTCATCCATCGTTGTTCTTTATCTTTTGAATGGCGAATAGCATTTACCTTTTTCTTTTTGCCTAATGTTTTGCGTTGAAAACGGAATTTTCGCTTCACATATTTATTTTGTCTGCCGTTGCCAAAGAAACGCACCTTCTCATCATCTGTTACAGCAACAGCAGGCACTTTTAAGCCCAAGTCTACACCCATGACTTTTAAGCCTGTGCCTTGAACAGTAGGGATCGTGACAGAAATTTGGGCAATCCATTTATTCGCTTTCTTTGTGATACGAAGTGTACCTAATTTGTGTTTTAGCAAATCAAAGTTGCGATGATCCTTATCAACCAACAAAGCACGAATAGGGGTTTTCGTTGCCTTGCCATTAACCATGATTGGCATGGAAATGTGTGTGAAATCAAACGAATAGTTTTGGTTATTCCAAATACACACAGGTTTTTTGAGTACAGGAATGACCTTGTATTTATTTTTCTTCGCTTTTTTGAATACGCTTTTGGCATCTTTAATCGCTTGATTTTTAACGGCACTTGGCAGGGAAACAGAAAGATCTTTGCTTGATTTCTTTGTGCTTTTCTTTTCGTCAACCATTTCAGAAACGAGGGTGTTAATGATGGAAATGTAGGATTGACTCATTTCTGACAAAATAGAAGCCTGTTCTTTTGTTGGAAGCAGTTTGACTTGAACCGTTATTGTTTGCGACATGTTTCACCCCCTTGTTTTTTGTTGTTCCACATAACGTTTAATCGTTTCACTTGATACATTTTCTGCGGTAGATACAAAATAGGAACGTGTCCAAAGGCTTGGCAAGTGATTTAGATGAGGAAATTCCTCTCTCAATTTTTTAGAAGTCACTCCTTTGATTTTTGCCATAATATCAGCAGGACTAAATGTTGGTAGCGCGTTCAAAAACATGTGGGTATGGTCTTTTTCACATTCTAAAGCGACAAGAACGATTTTTAATTCTTCACATATTTCTTGCACTAATTGTTTGAATCGCTCCTCTACATCGGTACGAAGGAATAGTTTCCTTCTATACCGAGGACAAAAAACGAAATGATAGTTGATTAATGATACGGTTGTGTTTGTTCTTCTATATTCATTCATATACATATTGTATCAGTATTGTTTATAAACAGCAACAGATATACAATAAATATAGAGTGAAATTTTCAGATACTTAAAGTACCACAAAACCTTGCGTTTTTAGTGCTACTCCGTATCTGACCTCACTCTCATCCCACCCCTAAAGGGGGTGCTATCGCACCGTAGTGGGCTTTCCCGTTCGGAAAATCTGTAAAAAACATTCCACAAGAATAAACCGTGTCCAGGTGCAGTCTTGCCTGCCAATGTACGGTCACGGGCCTCCAACAGCTGAGGCATGCTGTTGGCATCCCTTCTGCCCGTTCCGACCTCTAGCAAGGTTCCGACGAGGATTCTTACCATATTGTAAAGGAAGCCATCTCCTGTGAACCGAAATACAAGCAGTCCGTTCTCTTCGAAAAGATCCATTTCCTGCAAAGTCCTGACCCGGTCTTTCACTTCGGTTTTGGCCGAGCAAAAACTAGTGAAATCATGCGTCCCCAGCAACAGTTTGCCAGCTGTCCGCATTGCCTCATAATCTAATTCATATGGAAATTGGTAAGCATAATTCCGCTGAAAGGGATCGCGATGCTTTGACAGCAATAGAAAGTATCGGTACTCCTTGCCGATTGCATCAAAGCGGGCATGAAAATCAGGCCTTGTTAATTCCACTGCACAGACAGCGATATCATTTGGCAGCAGCGAATGGAGCGCGATTTGCCATCTGGATGGCTCCATTTCGAGTGTTGTATCAAAATGAATCACCTGGCCGCGGGCATGGACTCCTGCATCTGTACGACCTGATGCACTCACTCTTATGTTTCGCCCTTTTTCTAGTTTCTCCAGTACCTTTTCAAGCTCACCTTGGACCGTTCTTTTGCCAGGCTGTACTTGATAGCCTGAAAAACCGGTGCCATCGTAAGAAATAATACATTTGATTCTTTGCATACTATTTACCCTCTTAAAACGAATAATAGAACGGTGACGGCTCCAAGAAAGAGAAGCATTGCGGTATCGACCATGCCCCACGCCAACTGACGGTACTTTGTTCGTCCTTCGCCGCCCTTGTAGCCCCTTGCTTCCATTGCGACAGCAAGCTCCTCCGCCCGCTTAAAGGAGCTGATAAACAACGGGATAAGCAAAGGAATGATCGCCTTGATCCGCTCTTTGACAGGGCCGCTGTTATACTCTACGCCTCGTGCCGTCTGGGCCTTCATGATTTTATCGGTTTCCTGCATGAGTGTTGGAATAAATCTCAACGAAATCGACATCATCAAAGCAAGCTCATGAACTGGAAATTTCCATTTTTTTAATGGATTCAGCAATGTCTCAAGTCCGTCGGTAATTTCGATTGGCGTCGTCGTCAAAGTCAAAAGCGACGTCACGAGAATCAACAGCAAAAATCTGAGCGAGATAAAAATCCCCTGCCTGAGGCCTTCTTCATAAATTTTCAGCCACCCAAGCTCCAGGATAATAGGACCTTCCTTCGTCATGAAGATATGGAGCAGGAATGTAAAGAACACCAGTAAAAACACCGGCTTCAGTCCTCCATACAAGAACCGTAACGGAATCCGCGACAATCCTACCATCAGGAAAGTGTATGCCGCCAGCACAGCATAGGTTGGCACATTATTGGCAATGAATACAACAATGACAAACAAGAAGACGATAATCAGCTTCGAACGCGGATCCATCCGGTGAAGCAGTGATTCGCCCGGCACATAACGGCCAAAAATCATTTTTTCCATCATCTTTGACCGCCTCCTCTCAAGAACTCTGCAATCATTTCGGCGAGCTCTCTTTCTGAAAGGCTGATCTTACTGAATTTTGTATGAAAAGTTTCTTCTATTTTTAACTGCAGGCCAATAACTTCGGGTACATCGAGCCCAAGCTCTATTAATGCGACTGGATCAGAAAAAATCTGCTCAGGTGTCCCCTTTGTCAAAACCTTGCCCTGATGCATGACGACTATTTCATCCGCATACTTGGCAGCATCCTCCATACTATGAGTGACAAGAACGGTCGATAGATTTCTTTTTTTATGAAGAGTATAAAATAAGTCCATAATTTCTTTTCGTCCACGCGGATCTAACCCTGCAGTCGGCTCGTCGAGAACGAGGACATCTGGCTCCATTGCCAGCACACCCGCGATGGCCACGCGCCGCATCTGACCGCCTGAGAGGTCAAAGGGCGATTTTTCAAGGATGTCTTCAGGCAATCCAACTAATTGGAGCGCCTCTTTTGCACGAGCTTTTGCGTCCGATTCAGAAACCCCAAAATTCATTGGGCCAAACATGATATCCTTTTCTACTGTCTCTTCGAATAACTGATGCTCTGGAAACTGGAAAACAATGCCAACGTTTTCACGAATGCTTTTCAAGTTCTTGTCCTTCCGTCCTGCCTTAATTTCCCGGCTGCCAATCAAAACTGAGCCTTTCGTTGGTTTCAGCAGTGCATTTAGATGCTGAAGAACAGTGGACTTTCCTGAACCAGTATGCCCAATAATCGCAAGATATGTCCCGGAAGGAATATCTATGGAAACATCGGAAATGGCAAGATGTTCAAACGGAGAATCTGCCTGGTATCGATATTCTACATTTTTGAGTGAGATGTCCATAATTCTGTCACCAGCTCTTCTTCTGTCAAATGTGTTTTCGTAAGTTCTACGCCTTTATGACGTAGGAGCTTGCTCATTTTTACCGGAAAGGGGATATCCAATCCAAGCTGAACTAGCTCCTCATCCATCTCGAAAATCTGTTCAGGAGTTCCTTCTCGATAGAGTTCACCTTTGTTCATGACGATGACCCTGTCTGCCTTTGCAGCTTCCTCAAGGTCATGGGTTATGGAGATGACAGTTATATGTTCCCGATCCTTCAGCTCACGAACTGTGGCAATTACTTCTGCACGTCCCCGTGGATCAAGCATCGATGTTGCCTCGTCCAAAATGATGATCGCCGGCTGCAAGGCAATCACACCTGCAATGGCAACACGCTGTTTTTGGCCGCCCGATAGATGGTGCGGCTCTTGATTCAGAAAGGTTCCCATTTGGACTTTATCAAGCGAAGTCTGTACACGCTCTACCATTATCTCCCGCGGCACACCGTGATTTTCCAGACCAAAAGCCACATCATCCCTTACTGTTGTTCCAACAAACTGGTTATCTGGATTTTGAAAGACCATTCCAACATTTTTCCTTACTTCCCATACTGTCGCTTCAGTCAGCTCTGTTCCGCATACCGCAATCTTTCCCTGCTGAGGAAACTGAAGTCCGTTCAATAATTTGGCCAGCGTCGATTTTCCCGAACCATTATGACCAACAATCGCCAGCCATTCCCCTTCTAAAATATCAAAAGTGATGTTTTTTAGTGCAGGCGTCTGCTGTCCCTCATAGCTGAACGATACGCCGTCTATCGTTACTAGTGGTTTGCTCATCTCCGCCCTCCTCTCGACTCTTCTATCCTATCTATTCTCATTTTCCTTTGTAAAAAAAAAGCCTGCACCTCTCCCCGCGCGGAGGAAATCCGCAAAGTGCGGTCCTTAAAGGACTGGGGAGAAGTGCATGAGCTAGACGAGTCAGGCAGAACAGCTCCGGTACGCGATCAATCTAAATCAATCCGCCACCGATCCAAAGTGGTTTAAGTTCCCTGGAATAACCAGCCGATGGGCAAGTGAACTCTTCTTTCCATTGGCCTGCGCATCATAACGCTCGTTTTTGGCTTGTACTGCTTTTTTTCATGTTCGGAAGAATATAAGAAAAAAAGGGGATGAAACAAGTTTGTATAAACTGTCCATCGCCCTTGCTCGAGTGTTTAATGGTATTAAACTAACTCGATAATGACCATTGGTGCACCATCACCGCGGCGTGGTCCAAGTTTCATGATACGAGTATATCCACCTTGACGCTCAGTGTAACGAGGTGCGATGTCAGCGAATAGTTTTTGAACTGCATCCTGGTTTGTTTCAGCGTTTGCAACTTCGTGGCGAACCCAAGATGCTGCTTGACGGCGAGCATGAAGGTCTCCGCGCTTTCCAAGAGTAATCATTTTTTCCACAACTGAACGAAGCTCTTTCGCACGTGTTTCAGTTGTTTCTATACGCTCATTGATAATCAAATCTGTTGTTAAGTCACGTAACATTGCTTTACGCTGGGCACTTGTGCGTCCTAACTTTCTGTATCCCATGAGTTGTTTCCCTCCTTTGTTGAAGTCGTGAGCCGGCAGTGATCAGACTGACAGCAAAATGGCCAGTTCATCAAAACCTAGTCATCCTTGCGTAAGCCTAAGCCTAGCTCATCTAGTTTCGCTTTCACTTCTTCTAACGATTTTCTGCCAAGATTCCGCACTTTCATCATATCTTCTTCTGTCTTGTGAGCAAGCTCCTGAACAGTATTGATACCAGCACGCTTTAAGCAGTTGTATGAACGAACAGAAAGATCAAGTTCCTCAATCGTCATCTCAAGGACTTTTTCTTTTTGGTCTTCTTCTTTCTCTACCATGATCTCAGCGTTTTGAGCTTCATCAGTCAGACCGACAAAAATATTCAAGTGCTCAGTCAGGATCTTTGAGCCTAGTGCAATAGCTTCCTTAGGACCAGTGCTGCCGTCTGTCCATACGTCAAATACCAGCTTGTCATAATTCGTCATTTGCCCTACGCGTGTATTTTCTACCTGATAAGATACTCGTGAAACCGGCGTATAAATAGAGTCGATTGGAATGACACCGATCGGCTGGTCTTCACGCTTGTTTTGGTCAGCAGGATTGTATCCGCGTCCCCTTCTTGCATGCAGACGCATACGCAAGGAGCCCTTGCTTGAAAGAGTAGCTATGTGAAGATCAGGATTCAGTACTTCCACATCACTGTCATGCGTGATCGATGCAGCAGTGATTGGACCCTCGCCCTGTACATCAATTTCGAGTGTCTTCTCTTCCTCAGAGTAGATTTTCAAAGCTAATTTTTTCACATTTAGAATAATAGATGTTACATCTTCTACGACGCCTTCAATTGTTGAGAACTCATGAAGTACTCCATCGATCTGAATCGATGTGACAGCTGCACCAGGGAGTGAGGATAATAGGATACGA